>JANPGJ010000384.1:0-1739 GCA_031423955.1 Burkholderiales bacterium | reverse complement strand
TGACCCGGCGGCAATTCCGAGGCCGGACCATCGGCCCAGTATTCGATGATGAGCTTTCTCTGCTCGGTCAGTTCCGCGCTGTATTGCAGGGCCTCGTTGACGCCCTTCCAGAACAGCACCTGGAGAATCTGGATTTCGGGTCGCAGCGTGCCGTCGAACTGCGACGGCGAAGACAGGGCGAATGGCCGCACGCGCTCCCAGTGCGGCGCGATGAAGGATCGGGTGGCCCCGGTGTTGGAAACAAGCGGTTGCCAGTTGTCCTTGTCGGCAATGGTCGCCGGCAGGCAACTGGTGCTCGAGGGCACGCAATACGGCAGCGGCGCGTTGCGCGGCACGTAGCCGGTGTAGTCCGAATAGGCGCCGGGGTGCAAATCGCCATATTGATTCGACCCGTCGTTACGGCGCGCCTGAATCACCGCCTCGGCAGCCACATTGCCCGAGTTGAGACCGATACTCCCCCTCGGCGACCTTGGCGCGATCATGTCGCTGAACCCAAGTTTCGAATATTCGCTGGCCCCGCAGTTTCACCAGCGCCCCGGCGGATCCGCCACGTAGCCGATTTCCGGCTGCCCGGGAAACGGCCGCGGCCGCGGCGGCACGCGCGGTTCGCGAATCACGCCCATCGCGACCAGGGTGTCGCGCGAGTCGTAGGCGATGGTGATCACCTCGTCGGGCGTGTCCTGGGCGCGCTGAAACGCGGTGTACTCGACCCACGCCGATTCGCGCGCGCCGTGGCCGGTGCCGAGCTTTTTCTCCGGCTGTTGCGGCGCCGGGGCGCGACTCTCGGCCACCGCTTTGTCAGCAGCGCCCAGGGAGCCGGACGGGCCGCCCTGCGCTGCAGGTGCCGCCGGCGCTTCGGCGCGTTCGCGCATGTCGGCGCTGGTACCGGCGCCACTGCTGTCACGTCGGCCGTATGGCATGGGCCGTGGCGGCGCGATATTCGACACCGCCGGCGCTTTTTCTCGAAACAGCGCCACCCCGATCACCCCCACATCATCCGGCCGGCCGGTGCGCGCCGCGTAGGAATTGGCGATCGGCGTGAAGAAGAATGCCGCCACCTGCGCCTGGCTCTTGCGCCAGCCGGCGATGTCGTGTCGCTCCCAGGGTGAAAACACATAACCGGTTTGCTCGATGCCGGCGGTCTCGCCGCTGACCACATTGACGCCGTCGACCGAGATCACCGACATCAGGCGGCCGCCGCTCCTGTTGTGCACCCGCACCGCGTAGCGGCTGCCGGGCTGGCCGGCCACCCAGTAGCGGCCCTGATGCTGGTGGATCGGCAGGGTCTGGCCGTTGGCGCGGTCGATCACGCTGATGTCAGCCAGGCTCCCGACTGCGCCGGCCCGCATTGACGCCAGGCTCGTCAGCAAGACTGCAGTGGCGAGCGCCGCAGCGATGGTGTGTTTGCGAATCATGGGAACGCTCCCTTTCATGGTTGACATACGGCTACAAACGCAAGCCGCAATGAAAAGGGGTGAAGCAATGCTGAATCGACTGCCGGTGGCGCCGCCCGGCGTTCTCCTGCTGCTGCGGCAGCTCGAGATTCTGTCGGTAAATTTAACAATCGCGTCGAAAAATTTAACACTAATGTCGGAAAATTTTACATGTCACGTCGATGATGAGAGAAAGTGTATTAATATCAATTAGTTATGTTTTGGCATTAATGTTGCATATGAAATCGGCGCGGCGTTTTGGCAACGCCGACGTGAGAGAGGATTTGCCAACCAAATGATTGACCA
>JANPGJ010000383.1:0-2018 GCA_031423955.1 Burkholderiales bacterium | reverse complement strand
GTGCTGACCACCAAGACCGGGGTCACGCGCCCCTGGGGCCAGGCCGCGATCCCGCCGGGGGGCCCGCGACGCCCGGCCGCCGCGGTGTGGGGCTACAGCCGCCCCGGTACCCGCCCCGCAGGCGCGCGCAGCCTTGAGCGGCTGGGTACAGATCGTCTGGACATCGTCCATCTGCACGATATCGAGGGTCAGGAGTCCGAGTGCATGAGCGCACATGCCGCGCTTGTCGAGCTGCAGGCCGAAGGCGTGGTGGGCGGCATCGGCATCGGCGCCAACGATGCCGATGCGCCGCTGCGACTGATCGACCAGGCGCGCTTTGACGCGGTGCTGATGGCGGGGCGTTACACCTTGCTCGACCAGTCGGCGCTGGCCCTGTTCGAACGCGCCGCCGCCGCCGGCATACGCATCGTCGCCGGCGGCCTGTTCAACTCCGGCATTCTCGCCAGTGGTGCGACTCCAAACGCGACTTTCGCTTACGACCCGGCTGCGCCGGCCGTCGTCGAACGGGTGCGGCAGATCGAAGCTGCCTGCCAACGCCATGATGTACCTCTGAAGGCGGTGGCACTGCAATTCGTGGCCGCCCATCCTGCGGTATCCACCCTGCTGCTCGGGCCGCGCTCGGTGGCGGAACTGGAAGACAGCCTGGCCATGCTCGCGCAACCGGTACCGGCCGCCCTGTGGACCGAGCTGCGGGCAACGCAACTGATCGATCACGCCTCCCCCTTACCCCGATGATCATCGACAGTCACGTTCACTTCTGGGACCCCGCGCGCGGCGACGACATCCTGATCGTGCGCCGCGAAAGCGCGATGCACCAGCGCTTTTATCCGGATGACTTGCGGCCGCTACTCGAGGCAGCCGGCATCGAGCGCTGCGTGGTGATTCAAAGCGCCCCTCAGGTATCCGAAACGCGCCACCTGCTAAACCTGGTACGCGGCCTCGAATGGATCCACGGCGTGGTCGGCTGGGTCGACCTGGAACGCGAAGACGTGGCCGACACGCTGGCGGACTTGCGCTCCGCCGGCCCGCTGGCAGGTGTGCGCGTGATGCTGCATCGCCTGGACGACGCGAACTGGATCAACTGTCCGGCGGTGGCTCGCGGCTTGCGGGCACTGGCGGCGGCCGATCTGTCGCTGGACTTGATCACCGAGCCGCGCCACATCGCCGCGGTGAGAAAAGCGCTGATCGCCGTCCCCGAACTGCGCGCCATCATCAACCACGGGGCCACACCGCCGATCGCCACTGGTGCGCTCGAACCCTGGGCCGGCGATCTTGCGCTGCTGGCGCGCGAAACGAAGGCCTGGTGCAAGTTCTCCGGATTGCGCGAGGTGGCCGGGCCGGATCCCGACGACGAACGCATCCTGCCCTATGCGCGCCACATGCTCGCCGCGTTCGGCCCGCGCCGCCTGCTTTACGCCAGCAACTGGCCGGTATGTGACTTGGCCGGAGGGCATGCACGCTGGTGGGCCACGGCCCACGCGATTCTCGATCGCCTCGGCGTGACCGCTGGCGACCAGACCGCGATTTTCGGTGGCAATGCAAGCGAGGCCTACCGCACCTCCACCAATTTACAAACTACCCGCTCGCGCGTAGATTAAGGCGCTCGTAGCAGGCTATGCAATTCACCTTCAAACATCCGCCGAACTCACGGCGGAGTCCGAGACAACCATGAGTTCCGCATCCCTTCGCGCCTTGCCGGCATTGCTGTGCCTGACCTTCAGCATGATGGTGACAGCACAATCGTTCCCCGCCAAACCGGTGCGCTTCATCGTCCCCTTCGCGCCCGGCGGGCAATCCGACGTTGTCGCGCGCACCGTCGGCCAGAAACTCTCCGAGCGCTGGGGCCAACCGGTGGTGATCGAGAACAAGGCTGGCGCGGCGACCACCATCGGCGCCGATTTCGTCGCCAAGGCGCCGGCCGACGGCTACACCATCCTGCTGGCGCCGGCGCCGTTCGTGATCACCCAGTACGCCTACCCGAAGCTGCCCTACGACAGCCGGCGCGACTTCACTCCGGT
>JANPGJ010000382.1:0-36274 GCA_031423955.1 Burkholderiales bacterium | reverse complement strand
GGCCGGCGAGGTCAGGCGATCGGCGCCGATCATGCCGGCGACAAGCAACAGCAGCGCCAGCACGCCCTGGGTGCGCAGGTAGCGCGCCTGCTTCAGGCCCTCGCCGAACAGGCGGATCGCCCACAGCGCCACCGCCACATTCATGATGCCGAACAATAGGCTGGTGCGCATCAGCCCCAGGTGCGGCGACAGCACCAGCGGAAACAGGATCGACACCGCCAGCGCCCCCAGGTAGTCGACCGTCAGCACCTGCGCCACCAGGTCCTTGAACACCAGTTCGCGCTTCAAGATGCGCATGATCAGCGGGATCTCCAGGCCGACCAGCACGCCGGTGACGAACACCAGGCCGTAGAGCACCAGGCGGAACGGTTCGGCGGCATGGGCGAACACCATGAACAGCAACATCGCCGAGAAGCCGCCGATGATGCCGACCAGCAGTTCGATCTGGATGAAGCGCACCGCCAGCGCGCGGTCGATGAACTTCGACAACCACGAGCCGACGCCCATGGCGAACAGATAGGTGCCGATCACCGTCGAGAACTGGGTCACCGAGTCGCCCAGCACATAGCTCGACAAGGCGGCGGCGATCAGCTCGTAGGCCAGCCCGCAGGAAGCGACGACGAATACCGAGAACAGCAGGGCGTGGCGCATGGCGGCGGCGCCGGCGCGAACGGCGCCGGCTCCAGTGCGGGCGGTCAGTGAATCGCGGCGGCGACGATGATGGCGATGCCCAGGCACATCGCCGCGACGATGGTGGCCAGCGCCTGGTTCTGCTTCTCGACGATCTCCTGCCACAGGTCGTAGGGGGTGATCTTGTCGATGATCACGAACGCGATCCAGAACACGATCACGCCCAGGAGCGAGAAGATCAGGGAATTGACGAGGACTTGCGGGTTGATCAGATCCATGCTGTGGTTCTCCTGTGAATACGCGGTTTACTTGTGCGAAAGGCCGCCGCTGCGCCAACTGCCGCCGCTGCCGCCGGAGCCTGCCTTGGACATCAGCGGCTGCGCGCCGCGATTGCCCAGCGGGCTCATGCCCTGGTGCTGCGCCCAGGAAAAGAAGGCCAGCGCGGCGGCGCCGGCGATGAGGTAAATGCGCGTCATCGGCGCTCCTTGTCAATCATCATCATCATCATCGTCGGCATGATCGCTGTCGGCCATCCGCCTGGCCTCGAAGGCGCGGCTGCGCCAATTGACGAACAGCGGAATGGTCATCAGTCCCAGCTGCAGCAGCAGCCAGTTGAGCCAGGAGGCATGGCCGCGCTCGAGCCGCAGCACGGCCGTCAGCGGCCGTTTCGACTGCGGGTCGACCTCGGCTTCGATCTGCAACTGGTAGGTGCCGGCCGGCACCGCACCGAAGCTCACCAGGGTGGTGTTCGACCCTTCGCTCCAGCGATCACCGTCCTCGTCGACCCCGGAATAGGATTCCAACTGCTGCTCGGCGCGCCAAACCTTGCCGCTGACCGGTTCCACCAGGGTGAAGCCCAGCCCGGCCCAGCCGTTGTCGAGGTTGGTCTCGGCCTTGAGCGCCAGCGGACCGTTGCCGCTGATTTTGAATGGCGCCGACAGCACGTTGTTGTCGACGCCGGGATTGAGCGATACCTGTTCGCGCCGCACCTCGGTGGTGGTGACGGCGAACCAGATCTGCAGGGCGAAGGCCAGCACGGTGAAGCCGGCGAACATTTTCCACAGGCGGGGCGCATGGCCGGCCCACGGCGAGGGCTGGTTCGGCGCCACCCCGCGCGGTGTCGGCAAGGCTGCCGGCAGCGAGAAGGCGGTCTGCACCGCCGCCGGCAGCAGGTAGTCGCCGACGCTCCAGGTGACCTCGCGCTTGTCCTTTTCGCGACTGGCGATCGACGGCGGGGCGATATAGTCCTCGACCTCCACCGTGTCGCCGATCTTGACCTTCCAGTAGCACTCGCCCAGCACATGGCGCGTTTCCGCCAGATAGCTGGAGAAATGCTCGTAGCGCACACGGTCGCGAAAGGCGAATCCATTGGATTTTTTCAGCGGCTTGTCGGCATTGCGGGTGAAGGTCCAGTGGCCGTCGCTCTCGATCAGCCAGGCGAAGCCGTCCGTTGCATCAAACAGCAGGTATTCGCTCCAGGCATAGCCATGCTCGGAGGCGCGGCGCAGATGGCCGATCACTTCCCAGATGGTGCCGCCCAGCTTGCCCCTGGCGCCGAGCGGCAGCAGCAGCGGCGTGTCCATCGCTTCCTGCGCCCGGGTCACCAGTTGCACTTCGCGGGTGCTGGTATCGAGCAGGGCGCCGCACGAGGCGCAGCCGAACGACTTGATGCGCCCCGAGGACAGGGCGAACGGCGCGGCGCAGGCCGGGCAGTTGAAGGCGTCGGCCTTGACCGTTGGCGCCGCGCTGCCGGCCGCGGCCGCGGGGTCGCGCAAACGGGCCAGCTTCAGCTGGCGGCCGGAGACCCGTTCACCGACATACAGGCGTGGTGCGCCGCCGTCGGCGACGTCGCTGTAGTCGATGCTGGCGAACTCATTCTCAAGGCGCAGGTCGACCACTGGCGCGGCGTAGCCGGCACCGACCTTGAACGGCAACTCGCCGGCACCGGCGATACAGGTGGCCGATTCGATGTTGGTGACCTCGAACTGGCGGCCGTCGATCGCGATGCGCTGTTCGACCGCGACCTCGGCGAACGGCGGCGGCGCCGTCTCGAACGGCTTCTCGAACGTGAGATAGAACTCGCCGCCGGCCTCGCCCAGCCAGCCGGTGCGCTGGTCGTCGAACATGATGCGCCACTCGTTCCACAACCCGGCTTCGTATTGCAGCTGGATCCGCCCGATGACGCCGAAATGCACGCCTCCATACACGCCCTCGCTGCCGATCGTAAGCAGGGTTGGGTCGTCCTGCAGCGCCGCCATCTTGCCGATGTTCTCGAGTTCGGCGCCGTGCCGCAGCAAGGTCGAGGTGCAATAGCCGCACACCGCGAATACCGAAGCGGCGGAGCTGAACTTGACCGGTGCGCCGCAGGACGGGCAGGAGGCGGTTTGCATGTCGTTTTTGTCGGGCCACGATGGCCGTGGCGCCAGCGCATTTAATCACATCACCTGCCCGGATTTCGGCCGCTGCCCGCAGGCAGGCGGTCGACAGCGGTGAAACGCAGCGGGCCGGATGATAAAATCGTGTCCCTCGCAGCAGTCAGACAGAGATCGCCATGGCCGGCCATTCCAAATGGGCAAACATTCAGCATCGCAAGGGGCGACAGGACGCCAAGAAGGGCAAGGTGTCGACCCGCCTGATCAAGGAAATCACGGTCGCCGCCAGAATGGGCGGGGCCGATGTCGGCAGCAATCCGCGCCTGCGCCTGGGCGTCGAGAAGGCGCGTGACAACAACATCTCCAAGCACACCATCGAGAACGCCATCAAGCGCGGCGCCGGCCAGCTTGAGGGCGCGAACTACGACGAGATCCGCTATGAAGGCTACGGCTACGGCGGCGCCGCGGTGATCGTCGACACCATGACCGACAACCGCACCCGCACCGTGGCCGAGGTACGCCACGCGTTTTCCAAGTACGGCGGCAACATGGGCACCGAAGGGTCGGTAGCCTTCATGTTCAAGCACTGCGGACAGCTCATCTTCGCGCCCGGCACCAGCGAGGAGGCGCTGCTCGAGGCCGCGCTCGAGGCCGGCGCCGAGGATGTGGTGACCAACGATGACGGCTCGATCGAAGTCATCAGCGGGCCCAATGATTTCGCCAATGTCAAGGCGGCGCTGGAGGCGGCCGGCTTCAAGGCCGCGCTCGCCGAGGTGGTGATGAAGCCCCTGAACCCGGTGGAGCTGTCGGCCGAGGAGTCGGTGAAGATGCAAAGGCTGCTCGATGCCATCGAAGACTGCGACGACGTCCAGGAGGTCTATACCTCCGCCATTCTCGACACCTGAATTGGCGAACCAAACGAAAACAGGCAGCGCGACATGAAGCTATTGGTGGTAGGCGGCGGCGGGCGCGAGCATGCGCTGGCCTGGAAGCTGGCGCAGTCCGAACGGGTGCAGATGGTCTACGTGGCGCCCGGCAACGGCGGCACCGCGCTTGAACCCAACCTGGTCAATGTCGACATCACCGAGGTGGCGGCGCTGGCCGATTTCGCGCAGAACGAACACATCTACCTGACTGTGGTCGGGCCTGAAACACCGTTGGCAGCCGGCATCGTCGATGAATTCCGCGCCCGCGGCCTGAAGATTTTCGGGCCGACAAAAGCCGCCGCGCAGCTCGAAAGCTCGAAGGATTTCGCCAAGAGCTTCATGGTGCGTCATCAGATTCCCACCGCGCGCCATGCCAGCTTTTCCGATCCGCAGGCAGCCCACGCCTATGTCACCGCGCAGGGCGCGCCGATCGTCGTCAAGGCCGACGGCCTGGCCGCCGGCAAGGGCGTGGTGGTGGCGATGAACGAGCCCGAGGCGCACGCGGCGATCGACATGATGCTGCTGGAAAACGGCATGGGCGCGGCCGGCGCGCGGGTGGTGATCGAGGAGTTCCTGGCCGGCGAGGAGGCCAGCTTCATCGTCATGGTCGACGGCCAGCATGTGTTGCCGCTGGCCACCTCCCAGGACCACAAGCGCCTGTTCGACGGCGACGCCGGGCCGAATACCGGCGGCATGGGCGCCTATTCGCCGGCACCGGTGGTAACCCCCGAAGTGCATGCCCGCGTGATGCGCGAAATCATCCTGCCGACGGTTGCCGGCATGGCGCGCGACGGCATCCCGTTCAGTGGCTTTCTCTACGCCGGACTGATGATCGACGGCCAGGGCCATGCCAGGGCGCTTGAATTCAACTGCCGCATGGGCGATCCCGAGACCCAGCCGATCATGCTGCGCCTGAAAAGCGAATTGCTGGAGATCTTCGAGCATGCGGTCGCCGGCACCCTTGACAGCGTGGAGGCCGAGTGGGACCGCCGCGCCGCGCTCGGGGTGGTGATGGCCGCCGCCGGCTATCCCGAGGCGCCCAGGAAAGGCGACCTGATCAGTGGCCTGCCCAAGGCCGGGGCCCAGGTTGATACGATGGTGTTTCATGCCGGAACCGTCCTGCAGGACAACCAGGCCCGCACCGCGGGCGGGCGCGTGCTGTGTGTCACCGCGCTCGGCGATTCGGTCAAGGCGGCACAAAAGCTCGCCTACGAGCTGGTGGAGACGATTCGCTTCGACGGCATGCAGTTGCGCCGCGACATCGGCCATCGTGCGATCGCGGCCAAGCGTCGATGAAGCTGACCATCATTCCGGTGACGCCGTTCCAGCAGAATTGCTCGCTCCTGGTATGCGAGGTGACCGGCCGGGCGGCGCTGGTCGATCCGGGCGGCGATCTCGAACTGATCGAGGCGGCGCTGGCCAGGTCCGGCGCGACCCTTGAGAAGATCCTCCTCACCCATGGCCACCTCGACCACTGCGCCGGCACCGCCGAACTGGCGCGCCGGCACGGCGTGCCGATCGAGGGGCCGCATGAGGATGAGCGATTCTGGATCGACCAGCTGGAAGTCCAGGCGCACATGTTCGGCTTTCCGCCGGTCGAAAAATTCGAGCCCGCGCGCTGGCTGGTCGATGGCGACACGGTCAAGGTCGGCGCCACCACGCTTGCGGTACGCCATTGCCCGGGGCATACACCGGGCCATGTGATTTTTCATTCGGCTGCCGACCACCTGGCGCTGGTCGGCGATGTGCTTTTTGCCGGATCGATCGGGCGCACCGATTTTCCGCGCGGCAACCATGCGCAACTGCTGGCCTCGATTCGCGAGCGCCTGTGGCCGCTCGGCGATGATGTCGAGTTCGTCCCCGGCCACGGCCCGATGTCGACCTTCGGCTGCGAGCGAAGCAGCAACCCCTACGTCGGCGATCGCGCCTGAGGTGCTGCGGTTCGCCGCGGCCGGCGACGCCAGACGCGGTCGCGTCACAACGGCAGGCGCGGCGGCTATCCAGGCCCCCGCCGGTGACGCCGTGTGCGGACTCTACTGCGTTCCGAGCGCCAGGAACTTCGGTGTTTCGTTGAAGAAGCTGCGCGCCTGCAGGGAATCGTGCTTGGCCTCGATGCGGCTGAAACGGTCGCGGCTTTGCAGCGGCGCGGTGCGCATGCCGCGGCCCTGGTCGCCTTCGATGACGGCGACGATGTCGCCGGTATCGACTTTCTCCTGGTCCAGGCGCAGCATCACGCGGCGTGCCGCCTGCCCGTTGGCGTCGCGCAGACGGACTTCGGCGACAAACGGCCGGTCGTGGGTACGCATGCCGGGCGTGTATTCGACGAGCAAGAACTGCGACATCGCGACATAGACGGTCTCTACCTTGCCCAGGACCGGCTCGGCTAAAGCGTGCCCGGGCAGCAGGGCGAAGGCCAGGGTGGCGGCCGCGGCGGCGAAGAGATTACGTTTCATGATGGACACCTTTCAGGTATGGATGAGCACCTGCCCGGGCGTTTCGGTCCCCGGGCTCCGGCAACTGGCTGCCATGACAAAAGCGTCAGGCCCTATAGCTTTGCGCCGCCGCGTTTCCGCGGGTTTGCGTCCGGCCCGAATTACGCAGGGCCAGGCTTGAATCGCTTCAAGTAGGTGGGGTTACGGCGTTGCCAACGGGATCTTTAGGCTGATTCCGGGATTTTTGTCGCGAAGCCGCTTCAAGGCCCGCCCGGTCATGCAAAAATGCCGGCCAGCGGTCCCGGACTTCGCCGTACACGGCGCCTGCCGCAGACGCCGTTCAATGACGGCAGCTGTTCGGGAAAGCGTAGCCGGAGAAGCGCAATGGAAGCGGCAATGAAGATCGACAGTGGTGCCGTCAGGGAATATCTGACCGGATTGCAGGACCGCATCGTCGGCGGACTCGCGGCGCTTGACGGCACGCCGTTCGCGCGTGACGAATGGTCGCGTCCGGCGGCCGGCGGCGAAGGCCTCGGCGGCGGCGGGATCGGCCGGGTGATCGAGGAAGGCCGCGTGTTCGAGCGCGGCGGGGTCAATTTCTCGCATGTCAGCGGCGCCCGCCTGCCGCCCTCGGCGACGGCGGCGCGGCCCGAGATCGCCGGCCGCGGTTTCGAGGCAATGGGCGTGTCCCTGGTGCTGCATCCCTGGAACCCTTTTTGCCCGACGGTGCACATGAACGTACGTTTCCTGATCGCGCGCGAGGAAGGTGAGCCCGATGCCTGGTGGTTCGGCGGCGGCATGGACCTGACGCCCTACTACGGTTTCGAGAAGGACGCCGCGCGCTTTCATGGCGCCTGTCGCGATGCGCTCGAACCGTTCGGGCCGGGCTACTACCCGCGCTTCAAGAAATGGTGCGACGAATACTTTTTCCTGAAGCATCGCAACGAGCCGCGCGGCATCGGCGGGATCTTTTTCGACGATTTCACCGAACTGGGCTTCGAGCGCAGCTTCGCGCTGATGCGCG
The DNA here is from genome assembly GCA_031423955.1 of Burkholderiales bacterium. GTDB lineage: Bacteria > Pseudomonadota > Gammaproteobacteria > Burkholderiales > JAEUOS01 > JAEUOS01. The sequence continues at coordinate 28,890 of JANPGJ010000382.1, read as the reverse complement.
CGGTCGGCGACGCGTTCCTGCCGACCTACAGCGAGATCATCACGCGGCGCCGGGCCGCCGGGTACGGCGAGCGCGAGCGCGACTGGCAGTGCTACCGACGCGGCCGCTACGTCGAGTTCAACCTGGTGTTCGACCGCGGCACGCATTTCGGCCTGCAGTCCGGCGGGCGCACGGAGTCGATCCTGATGAGCCTGCCGCCGCTGGTCAAGTGGCGCTACAACTGGCAGCCGCAACCCGGATCGGCGGAGGCGCGCCTGCTGTCGGATTACCTGGTGGGGCGCGACTGGGTCTGATTCCTGCCTCGCATTGCCTGGTCCGTGCACCCGCATGCGCGCCTCGAATGGCTTGCATAAGCGGTACAGGCGCGCGCCGGTTCGGTCCATCCCTTACATTGCTGCCACTGGAAAAACCCTGATGAAATCTCTGCTCCCTTTGTTTCGCCTGATCCTTTGCGTGCTGCCGTTGGGCACGGCGCAGGCGCAGGCACCGTGGCCGGCCAAGCCGCTGCGCATCATCGTGCCGTATACCGCCGGCGGCACCGCCGATTTCATGGCGCGCATGATCGGCCAGCGCCTGACAGAAGCGTGGAAGGAACAGGTGCTGGTGGAGAATCGTGGTGGCGCCGGCGGCAACCTCGGCATGGAAGCGACGCAGAAGTCGCCACCCGACGGTTACACCCTGGTGATGATCAACAACAGCCAGGCGATCAACGAGAGCCTGTACTCGAAGCTGCCGTTCGACTTGAAGCGCGACTTCGCACCGGTGATGATGGTGGCGTCCTCCCCAATGGTGCTGGCGGTCAATCCCAGGGTGCCGGTGGCCTCGCTGGCCGAATTCACCGCGCTGGCGCGCGCACAGCCGGGGCGCCTGTCCTATGGCTCGTGCGGCATCGGCACGCCGATGCATCTGGCCGGCGAACTGTATAAATTCATGAGCAAGACCTTCATTGTCCATGTGCCGTATCGCGGCTGCTCGCCGGCCACCCTCGACACCATCGGCGGCCAGCTTGACGCCGTGTTCGCCACCACCGCGACGGTGCTGCCGCATGTGCGCGCCGGCAAGTTGAAGGCGCTGGGCATCACCACCGCCAAGCGGACCGCGGCCGCGCCGGAGATTCCGACCTTCGCCGAAGCCGGCGTCGCCGCCTTGAAGGACTACGAGGTCGACAACTGGTACGGCCTGATGGCGCCGGCCGGCGTGCCGCGCGAAATCCTGGCGAAAATCGAGGCCGAGGTCAAGCGCATCGTCAACCTGCCCGATTCCCGTACCCGGATGGCCGCCGTCGGCATCGATGCCTACTTGAGCACCGCCGACGAACTGGCGGGCCTGCTCAAGGCCGACATCGACAAGTTCGCCCGCGTCATCAAGTTTGCCAACATCAAGGGCGAATAGCCGCCTTCACACCAACCGCGGGTTCGTGCAAACGCTGCCCGCCGCCGAAAGAGACAAGCCATGATTGACCGCCTGCAGATCCAGTCCTTTGTCGAGAACGCGCTGAGGGAAGACATCGGCTTTTGCGATCTCACCAGCGAACTGGTGATCCCGGCCCATGCCAGCGCCGAGTTCGCGATCAACGCCCGCCATCCGATGGTGATCGCCGGCATTGAGATCGCCGCCGCCGTTTTTCGCCGCTATGTGCCGGAATCGCTGATCAAGCTCGAGGTCGAGGACGGCGCGCGTGCCGTCCGCGGCCAGGTGCTGGCGCGGGTGTCGGGTCCGGCGCGCGGCCTGTTGTCGGCCGAGCGCACCGCGCTCAACATCCTGCAGCACCTGTCGGGCATCGCCACCCTGACCGCGCAATATGTCGAGGCGATCGCCGGCACCCGTGCGGTGCTGCTCGATACGCGCAAGACCACGCCGGGCCTGCGCATCCTGGAAAAACATGCGGCGCATGTCGGCGGCGCCAAGAACCATCGTCTGGGCCTGGCCGACGGCGTGATGATCAAGGACAACCACATCGCGGTGTGCGGCTCGATCGATGCGGCGGTCAAGCGCGCGCAAAAGGGCATTCCGGTATTGACCAAGATCGAGGTCGAGGCCGACCGCCTCGACCAGGTGGCCGAAGCGCTGGCTGCCGGCGCCGACATGATCCTGCTCGACAACATGAGCCTTGCGATGCTGCGCGAGGCGGTGCGGATGGTTGGCGGCCGGGTGCCGCTGGAGGCCTCCGGCGGCGTCAACCTGGAGACCATCCGCGGCATCGCCGAGACCGGTGTCGATTACATCTCGGTCGGGCGCATCACGCAGTCGGCGCCGGCGGTCGATATCGGTCTGGACGAGATCATCACGGTTTGAGCCGCGGGCCTGTCTTGCGTTCGGTAGCGTTGTTCTGTTCGTCGTCGGGCGGCCTGCCGCCGGCCACCATTGAACTGGCGGCACAGTTCGGCCGCCTATGCGCCGGGCGCGGCGTGCGCCTGGTCTACGGCGGCGGCGCGCGCGGCCTGATGGGCGTCGCCGCCGGCGCGGCGCATGCAGCCGGCGGCGCGGTGCTCGGCATCATGCTCGACGCCCTGATCCGGCGCGAGGGCGCCAATGTAGCGATCGGCGATTTTCATGTCGTGCACACGCTCGAACAGCGCAAGCGCGAGATCATCGAGGCCAGCGACGCGGTGGTGGCGCTGCCGGGCGGCATCGGTACGCTCGATGAACTCACCGAGATCATGGTGCAGGATGATGTCGGCCTGGCGCACAAGCCGGTATGCCTGTGCGATGTCGATGGTTTCTGGGATCCGTTCGATGTCATGCTCCTGCGCTTCGACGCCTACGGCGTGATGCGGCCGGGCTACCGGCGCGACCTGTTGCGCGCCGGTTCGGCCGCCGCCGCGCTCGATTTGTGCACAGCGGCGCTCAAGGACCGGCAATCGGCAGGTTCGAGGCCGCGGTGAGCCGCGTTGCCGGCACGCAACAGCGGCCGCCGGCAGTGCGGTAGCGGCCGGGTTCTCGGATAGAATCCGGGGCAATGCGACCTCCCGATCGGGCATATTGGCTGCCAACAACGAAGCGCTAGGCATTCTCGGCGGCACCTTCGATCCGATTCACTTCGGCCACCTGCGGCTGGCCGAGGAATGCGCCGATTCGCTCAGGCTCGATGAAGTCCGTTTTCTGCCGGCGGCGAAGCCCTGGCAACGCTCCGGCCTGATCGTGCCGGTGGAACACCGGATCGAAATGGTGCGCCTGGGGGTGGAATCGAACCCGCGCTTCCAGGTCGATGCGCGTGAAGCCGAGCGCGCCGGGCCGACCTACACCGTCGATACCCTGGCCAGCATGCGGCGTGAATTCGGCGACGCGCGGCCGCTGGTGATGATCGTCGGCTCCGACCAGTTTCTCAATCTGCCGACCTGGAGCCGCTGGCAGAAGCTGTTTGAATTCGCGCACATCGCGGTGGCGCGGCGCGCCAACGAGCCGTTCGACCTGGGCGAATTGCCGCCGGCGCTGGCGGCCACCGTGACGCAACGCCTGACCAACGATCGCAGCGCCCTGACCGAGCCGGCCGGGCGCGTGTTTTCGATCGAGATGACGCCGCTGAAGATATCGTCGTCGCAAATCCGTACCCTGGTGCGCACCCGGGTATCGGCGCGTTACCTGCTGCCGGCGGCAGTCTATGAATACATTCTCAAACACGGCCTATACCAGTAGAGGTGAAATTGGAAATCCGCAATCTGCAATCGATCATTGTCGAAGCGCTCGATGACATCAAGGCGCGCGACATCCTGGTGTTCGACACCACCGGCGGCTCTCAGGAGTTCGACCGGGTGATCGTCGCCACCGCCGATGTGGCGCGCCAGACCAAGGCGATGGCCATGCATGTGATCGACCAGGTCAAGCAGGCCGGCGGGCGGATTGTCAACATGGAAGGCGGTGACAGCGGGGAATGGGTGCTGGTCGACTGCGTCGATGCGATCGTTCACATCATGCAGCCGGCGGCGCGCCAGTACTACAACCTTGAGGAGTTGTGGGGCCAGAAGCGCGTCAAGGTGCAGACCGCCGCTGAAAAAGCGCGGGCGGCGGCGGCTGCGGCCACCAGCAAGGCGGAGGCCGAGGCGGCGGCGCTGGTGGCGAAAGTAAAAGCCGACCTTGCAGCCAAGTCTGCGGCCAGGCGCGCGGTAGCCAGGGCGGCGGTTGCGAAAGTGGTCAGGAAAGTCGCGGCCGGCAAGGCGGCGCTGAATAAAGTGGTTTCGACCGTGGTGCCGTCTGGTGCCGGGAAAAAAGTGGCGGCTGCCAAGGCGGTCGCCACATCAGCGGTCAAGAAAATCGCCGCGAAGAAGTCGGTGGTCAGCAAAGCGGCCGTCAGTAAAGTTGCACTGAAAGCCCCACTGGCTGCGAAAAAGGCGGCTCTAAAGACGCCGGCGGTGACAAAGGTGGCGGTGAAGAAGGCGGCGGTGAAGAAAGGCGCAGTGGCGGTGAAGGCCGTAGTGGAAAAGGCCGCGGCTCAAAAGGTAGTGGCCAGGAAAGTGATGGCGAAGAAGACTACCGTCACCATGGTCGTAACCAGAGTGCCGGCAGCGAAAAAGGCGGCGGCCAGCAAGGTGCCGGTCAGGAAGGTTGCCGCCAAGAAGGTTGCCGCCAAGAAAGTTGCCGCCAAGAAGGTCGCTGTCAAGAACGTCGCTGTCAAGAAGGTCGCCGTCAAGAAGGCCGCGGCCAAAAAGCCGGTGGCGAAAAGTGCGCCGGTGAAGAAGGCCGCACCGGCGGCGGCGCGCAAGGCACCCGCCAAACAGCGGGCGTAAGCCACTGAAGCTGATCATTATCGCGGTCGGCAATCGCCCGCCGGCATGGGTGAGCGACGGCTTTGCGGAATACGCCAAGCGCATGCCGCCCGAGGCGCGCATCGATTTGGTCGAGGTCAAGCCGGAAGCGCGCAGCGGCGGCAAGACCGCCGCGCAGATGATGGCGGCCGAGGCGGCCAGGATCCTCGCTGCGGTTCCGCACAGTGCTGCGCTGGTGGCACTCGACGAGCATGGCCGTGATCTGGATAGCAAGGGGCTGGCCGAACGCTTCTTGCGCTGGCAGCGCGAGGGCGGCGATGTCGCGTTTGCGATCGGCGGGCCGGATGGCCTGCATGCGAGCGTCAAGGAACGAGCCGCGCTGTTGTTGCGTCTGTCCAGCCTGACCTTGCCGCATGCCCTGGTGCGGGTGGTGCTGGCTGAGGCGCTGTACCGTGCGGTCAGCCTGGCGCGCGGTCATCCGTATCACCGCGAGTGACAATGAAGACGTCTCTTCCGCCACTGATCTATCTGGCATCGGCCAGCCCGCGTCGCGCCGAACTGCTGCCCTTGATCGGCGTCTTGTTCAAGGTGCTGCGCCTGGGCGAATTCGCGGTCGACGAAACCGTGCACGGACGCGAAGCGCCGGCCGCCTACGTCAAGCGTCTGGCACAAGCCAAGGCGCGCGCCGGCGTCGCGGCGATGCGCGCGCGCGGCTTGCCGCCATACCCGGTGCTGGGCGCCGATACCACCGTCTGCGTCGGAGCGGAAATACTCGGCAAGCCGGCCGACAGTGCCGATCCGGCGGCCACCGCGGCGCGCATGCTGCGCCTGCTTTCCGGGCGCACCCATCGCGTGCTCACTGCCGTCGCGGTGGTGGCCGGCAGGCGTGAGCGGGTCGCGCTATCGGCCTCGAAGGTCAGCTTTCGCCGACTCACCGGCGCCGAAATTGCCGCCTATGTGGCCAGCGGCGAACCGCTCGACAAGGCCGGCGGGTATGCGATCCAGGGTGGTGCAGCGGTGTTCGCCAGTCATCTGGCCGGCAGCTATTCCGGGGTTATGGGCCTGCCGCTGTACGAGACGGCGCAACTGCTGCGCGGGCTTTGACGGCGCCAGGCCGGCAGCGGCGCGTCAGCGCCGCGCGCTGCCGGCTTTGCGTGGCGCCGCCTTGCGCGCCGGTAAGCGTTTTTTGGGCTGCGCCGCCAGGTGGCCCAGCATCGCATCCAGGCCCAGCAGGTAGGAGCGCACGCCGAAACCGGCGATGATGCCGATGGCGGTCTCGACCAGGATCGAATGTATGCCGCGCTTCTCGATATTGGTCATGTGCACCTCGACATAGGGCAACGGTATGGCGCGCAGGCAATCGCGCAGTGCGAAGCCGGCGAACAGGAAAGACGCCGGGTTCATCACCAGTCCGTCGATGCCGTCGTCGGCGGCCTGGTACAGGCGTGCCAGGGCTTCGGGTTCGCTGTCGGTGTAGATGATTTCCAGCGCGTACTGGTTGGCCCGCGCATGGGCGATCAGCAGCGCGTCGAGTTGCGCGGCGGTGGTGGTGCCGTAGAGCTCCGGCTGGCGGCGCCCGAGATAGCGCATGTTGGGGCCTTGCAGCAGCAGGATGCGGGTCATGGCGGCAGGTTCTCCGGTAGGTTCGCAACGGTATTCGACAACAAGCGCCTGCGCGTTCAGGCCCTGGAAGGGCCGCCGAGCGCCTGGCGGATCGCCGCCGACATGGTGGCCGGGCGGTAGGGTTTGGTGATGTAGCCGTCAGCGCCCAGCAGCACGCCCTTGGCGATATCGGCACGGTCGGTGCGGCCGGTCACCATCACCACGCGCAGGGCTTTCAAGGCCGGATGGGCACGCACCTTTTCGAGAATCGAGAAGCCGTTGACATCCGGCAGCTCGACATCGAGCAGCAGCAGGTCGGGGTAGGGCAGGCGGTTGAGCGCGGCCAGCACGTCGGCCCGGTTCTTCGCGACCTCCACCTGATGCCCTTCGAGACTGACGATCTTGCGCAGCAGCGCCATCTGCATCGGGTCGTCCTCGATGATCAGGACGCGGCGTGCGCCGGCGACCGCACCGGGCGCGCCATCGGCTGCCGCCGGCTGCATGAAAAAGCCGGTGCGTTCGATGCCGCTGATGGTGGTGGTCGCTTCCAGCACCGCCATCTGCGAGGTCTTCTGCAGTTCCGCCTCGGAGGTCTTTTCTTCCGCCTTGACGTTGGCGCGCATCCATTGGCTGACCTCGGCGGCGGTCTTGCGGAACTCGGGGTCGGCGGTCATCTCCACGTAGCCCTGGTAAACATATGAACTTGGCGGCGCGGCGTCGAACTGCGCCACCGGTTCGATGTACTTCAGGCGCGCCAGTTCGCTGGCCCACATGCCGAGGTCGTTGCCGGAAAAATGCGGAAACTGCTTTTGCAGTGTCGCCAGCGAGGCCTTGCCGTCGATCGCGGTCAACAGGCGCAGGAACGCGGCCGACAACCGGGTGCGCGGATCGAACTGCTCGTCGATGCCGGCGCGGGTCTTGACGAAAACGGAATCGAGGTTCATCGGGCAGGGCGCAGTGGCGGGGATTTACCGATTTTAGGCCCGCGCGAGCGGCCGGGCACAATGCCCGCCACGAAGCGGCGCTTCAGGCCGGCGGATCGATCGCCGCCAGTGCCGCGCCGATCGGCGCCACCTCGCGCGGGCGCACCAGGCGTTCGACCTCGCGGCCATCGCGCAGGAACACCAGCGTCGGCCACAGCTTGACGCCGAACGAGCGCCCGAGCAGGCGGCCACGGCCATCCTCGATCTTGAGGTGCCGCACCCGGTCATGGCCGGCCAGGGCTTCACGCAGCGGCGCCTGGGCGGCACGGCAGTGGCCGCAGGTCGGGCTGCCGAACTCGACCAGCAGCGGGCCGGGCAGCGCGTCGATCGCGGTGCGCGCCGGTTCGGGGGTGGCGTACTGGTCAGTCATGGTCATGCTGGTTCCCGACCGGCTGGTGGAAAATCCGTATTGTGCCGTGTTCGGCGGCGCAGCCAGCGGCAGGACTCGCCGCCCGCCGCCGCCAGGTGCCATCTACGGGTGTCCCTCACAGGCTGGTGGTGGCGCCGTGTTTCTTGACAAACGCCTTCACCGCATCGAATGCCTTGATGGCGTTCGGGCTGAACGGATGTTCATTGAGGAAAGTATGGCGCTCGCCGGCCAGGAGCAACAGCTCCATGCTGCCGCCGGCACCGCGGTAGCGGCCGGCCAGTTGCTCGGCCTGCGCCACCGTGGTCCACTCGTCGCGGTCGCCCTGGAACACCAGCGCCGGCGGGAAGTGCAGTTTCTCGCCACGCTCGATGGCCAGCGCCGGGGTGGCTTCGACCTGCGCCGCCTCGTCGGCAAAGAAGGTGGCGTGGCTCTTGACCAAATCGGCGCGGCCGGCGGCGCGCGCCAGCTTCAGGCGTTCCAGCGGGAACAGCACTGGCCAACCGGCCACCACGAAGGCCAGGCGCGCATCCATCTGCGGTGCATCGGCCAGCGGCAGTGCGCGGTAGCGCGCATCGTCCGGGCGCAGCGCGGCCAGCAGCGCCTGGTGGCCGCCGCTGGAGGTGCCGTAGGCGCCCACCTGCGACGCATGGCTGCCGAATTCGCCGGCATGCGCCTTGAGCCAGCGGATGCCGAGGTTGATGTCCTGCAGCGAGGCCGGGTAGGGTGCCTCCGGCGCGTTGCGGAAATCGAGCGACAGCACCACGATGCCGGCCGCCGCCAGGTCGAGCGCGGTGTGCTGGCCGTCGCTGCGGTCCTTGGCGTTCCAGGCGCCGCCGTGAATCTGCACGACCGCCGGGAACGGGCCGCTGCCGGCCGGCTGGTACAGCCGGGCCAGGCGCGGCTTGCCATTGACCTGGTGGTAGACCAGATCGCGCACCATGAACTCATGCGGCTTGCGCGGTGCGGCTTGTGCCTGCACCGGCGTCGCGGCGGAAAGCGCCACCCCGCCCAGCATGCCGGCGCCAGCCTGCAGGAGGGCGCGCCTGCCGTTGCTTGTTTTCATGATGTCTCCCGGTTTGTGTTGGTCGGATTGATGTTTTGCACGATGATGCCGGATCGGCGCGGCGCGCGCTGGACTACCCGCGTGCCACTCAAGCGATAGTCGCGCCGAGGCAGGCGCAGCAGAAGCATTTTCGCGCTCTCAGGGCAGGAGGCGCGCCGCGCGGTACTGCCGCAGGTAGTCGAGAATCTGCTCGCCGGTATCGACCACGCCATGAAACCCGTCCAGCCGGATGCGCGTGGTGTCGGCGATGTTGTCGTGGTCCAGGCTCCAGTAGAAGTCGGCGAATTCCCATGAGGCCAGGTCTTGCAGCGGATTGGCGACCAACTTGTGTTGATCGACCATGCGTTGCCAGGCGGGCGCCTTGTCCTTCATCCAGTCGGCGAGTTTCAGCGGGCGCACCTCGCCCATCGGCAGTTTGAAATGCGCGGCGATGCGCGGCCACAGCCAGCGCCAGCGGAACTGGCAGCTGTCGGTCACGTTATAGGCGCGGTTGTGCGCCTTGTCGCTTTCCGCCATCCATACCATCGCGCGCGCCAGCACGGTGGCGTCGGTGATTTCCATCAGTGCGTTCCAGGCGCCATGGCTGCCGGGGAAATCCAGCGGCAGGCCGTGCGCGGCGCACATCGCGGCCCAGGCGCCGATGGTGGAAACAATGTTGCGCGGCCGTTCCGGCGAAAAGTCATAGACGAAGTGCGGCCGCGAGGCCGACCAGGTCCAGGTCTGGCCGGCCTGGCGTGCGCGCAGCAGGTCTTCCTGGTTGTAATAGAAGTTCGGCGGCATATGGCGCGGGTCGTCTTCGCGGGTCGGGGTGCGCGGCGGGCGCAGCCGCACGTCGTACCACTTCTGGCCCTCGACCAGATGCACATGGCGCAAACCGGGTGCGGCGGCGATGACGGCGTCGAGCACATTGGCGAGCATCGCCAGATTGGCCGGCACGTCCTCGACCCCACCTTCACCGAACGGTGCGCGCGCGGTGTAGAACACATGGGTGACGGCGGTGGCAGCGGCCAGCGCCAGGGCGGCATTGGCGCGATCCTGCAGGTCGGCGCGCAGGTAGGTCAGGCCGGGTGCATGCGGCGCTGCGGGCGGGTGGCGGCACACCCCAATCACCTGCCAGCCGGCAGCGAGGAGCACCTCGATCAGGCGCTTGGAGGTGGCGCCGGTGGCGCCGGCGATCAGTGCGGTCTTTGTTGGCATGGTGTGTGCGGCATGGAGTTTGCGCGATGGTGGCGGAGGCCGGCCGCCATTGTTACCGATGTCTACTGCGGCGCTGCGGCAACCGGCCTACGCGCGGCGCCGCAGCGGCGGCCCGGCCGCACCGGAATGAGGTCGGCGCGCCGCGCGGCCTGCGGTTCAGCTTGCGGTTCAGCCTGCTGTTCGTCCTGCTTTTCGGCTTATTACTCGGCCTTGATGCCGGCTGCCTTGATGATCGGCCACCACTTGGCGATTTCAGCCTTGTGGAACGCGCCCAGCGCTTCCGGGGTGCGCCGTTCGGGTGGATAGATGTCCTGCCCGAGGCCACCCAGCCGGGTCCTGATCTGGCTATCGGCCAGGGCGGCCGAGACCGCTGCATTGAGCGTGGTGATCACTTCCTTCGGGGTGGCCCTGGGGGCCCACAGCGCATGCCAGCGCGAAAAATGAAAGCCCGGCAGGCCCGCTTCGTCGGTGGTCGGAATGTCCGGTGCGGCTGCCAGGCGGCGCTCGGCGGTGACGGCAAAGGCCTTGATCTTGCCGGCACGCACCTGCGGCAGCGAACTGGTGGGGTCGTCGATGATCAGGTCGATGTTACCTGACACCAGATCCTGCATCGCCGGCGCCGCGCCGCGGTAGGGAATGAACTGGAAGCGGGTGCCGGTGGCATTCTGGAAGAACACCCCGGCGATATGTTGCGGGCTGCCGGCACCGGCCGTGCCTTCCGAGGCGCGGTCCGGGTTGGCCTTGAGCCAGGCGATGAAGCCTTTCAGGTCGCTCGCCGGGACGGCGTTCTTAGCGACGATCAGGTAGGCATTGCTGGAGATCAACGACACCGGTTCGAAATCGCGCAGCAGGTCGAAGGTCAGCGGGTAGACCGCGCCGTTGACCACATGGGTGCTCCAGTGGCCGATGGCGATGGTGTGGCCGTCGGGCGTGGCGCGCGCCACCCGCGCGCCGCCGACATTGCCGTTGGCGCCGGCAATGTTTTCCACCACGACGCTCTGGCCCAGCGTGGTGCGCATGTGTTCGGCGAGGGCGCGCGCGATCACATCGGTCGGGCCGCCCGCTGCGAACGGCACCACGATGCTGATCGGGCGTGATGGAAAGGGTTGCGCCCGGGTCGGGGTACTGGCGATCAGGGTGGCGGCGAGGGCGGTGGTAAATAGGGATTTCATCGTCGGTCGCGGCAATGGTGCTTGATGAACCGTGATGGTGTCCCGGGTCACGTCGATCACCATGCGGTTGAAAAAGCGCGTCAGCGCCGCATACATCATGAATATCGCCGGCAGCGATGCCCACGCCGTGAACGCGATGTCGCGATGCCCGCCAAGCCCGGTAAGAAAGCCGATCAGGCCGAGCCGCACCGCGACCCACAGCAGCAGCGCGTATCCCGATTTTCGGTCCCACGGACGCGTGATGCGCAGGCAGCGCACGCCGGGTTCGATTCGCGTGCGTTCAATCTCGTATTCGCCACGCGCGCTGTCACGTTGGCCAGGTGGTGGGGTCGGCATCAGGGTGTCCTGGGGGCACTCAGGAACGAAGCGCCACGTTTTTCAAGGGAGCCAGCCGCGCTCGCAGGCGGTAGCGACTTCGGGTTCAGCACCGGGCCGCGAAGCGGACCGTCCGCCGCAACCGGTTGTTGGACGTCAACGCAGGAGTTCTCAAGACGTACTTTCCGTGGGATTCTCCCGGGACGTCTGCGGCCCGAGCTGTTGGGCTAGCCCGATGAGAATTCCTTCCGGACCCCGCATGTAGCACAGCCGGTAGGTGTCTTCATAATTGACCACTTCATCGACCACCGTCGCACCGCGCTTGCGGAGTCGGGCGACGGTGTCGTCGATGTCCTCGACGGCGAACATGACGCGCAGGTACCCCAACGAGTTCACGGGGGCTGCGCGGTGATCGGAGGCGATGGCAGGGGCGTCGAAGCGCGAAAGTTCGATGCGTCCATGGCCATCGGGGGTGCGCATCATGGCGATTTCGACGCGCTGCCCGCGCACTCCGGTGACACGGCCAGCCCATTCGCCTTCGATCGGCATGCGGCCTTCGAGGGCAAGGCCGAGTTCAGTGAAGAACTCTATGGCGGCATCGAGGTCTTCCACCACGATGCCGACGTTGTCCATACGCTTCACTGTCATGATGTCTCCCTGGTTTCCAACGCCCGGGTTCAAGAGCGGGACGAGCGCGTAGCGCGAGGACCGTCCGCTGGAACCCGTTGCTGGGCATCAGTGTGCCTCTCAAAAAGTGTGGGCCATGACGCTTATCCACCCAGTGCAAACAATCGCCATTCGCCGGGCACGCCCTTGAGCGTGTGCGTACCGCGGTCTTCGAACTGCATTCCAGATCCGGTGACGAGGTCCTTTACCGTGCTGGTGACCAGCACCTGCCCGGCGGCAGCGAGCGCGCACACCCGCGCGCCGATATGCACGGCCAAACCGCCGAGTTTGCCGTCCATACGCTCGCACTCGCCGGTGTGCAGGCCCGCGCGGCTCTCCAGCCCCATGCTGTGCAGGGCATCGCGTAGAGCCGCGGCGCAGCGGATGGCGCGGGCCGGTCCTTCGAAGCTGGCGAAAAAGCCGTCGCCCGCCGTGTCCATTTCCTTGCCGCCAAAACGCGCCAACTCGCGACGCACCGCCGTGTGATGTTGTTCCAGCAGTTCGCGGTAACGGCGGTCGCCAAGTTCCGCAGCTCGTTCGGTGGACTTGACCAGATCGGTAAATAGCACGGTCGCCAGCACGCGGTCGCTTTCGACATGGTGGCGGGCGCCGGTCAGGAATTCTTCAGTCTCACCCAACACGGTCTCGGTCGCGCCACAGAACAGACTGACGTCAGCGCCGGGAAGCGTGACCAGCCGGGCGCCAGAGATATGCTCGGCCACGTAGCGGAATAGGGGAAGCGAAGAAGAAGCCTCTGGCGCAAAAACCAGGGTGGGCACGCGGATCGCCGGCAGGTAGGCGCGCACGTCAATCTGCATCCAGTAGCGAAGATGCTCCGCCGCCCGCTTGGGCGTGCTGGAGGCACGCGATATCCGGGCATACAAGCTCAGACTTGCGGGATCGTGGACAAGGCTGGGCATCGCCACCGCCGCGCCTTCCGCCGTTCCCCACCTCGATCGGGACGACCGGATGAACTGCTCGAACGCTTCCGGCGGCATACCCTCGGGATAATCGGCAGCAGCCATGGTGCGCGCCCTCGGTCTGGAGAGGATCAAAGCGGTGGTGCGCTCGGGGCAGGCGGCGGCGAACAACATGGCCGGATAGGCGAACTCGCGCTCGGCGAAGATCGCGGCACGCGGCGAGCCCACCGCATCGAGCACCGTGCGGATATCCTCGGTCCAGTCCTCCCAGGTCGAGAGCGCGGCATAAGGCGCCGGATCGGACAAGCCCAGGCCGCGTGGGTCGAGCATGATCAGCCGCGAGAAAGACGCCAGTCCTTGAAAGAAGCGCGCGGCGGCGGGCACTTCCCAATACATATCCAGGTGCGACCCGATCCCGGAGCCGAGCAACATGTCTATCGGCCCTTCGCCCAGCACTTGATAGGCGATGTCGCCCTGACGGGTGCTGACGTAGCGGGTTTCCGGGATTGCCTTCACTGGATTTGTGCGGGACTCATTGCGGGTTATTCAGCACGTTGTTCGGATGCCTAACGCAGAGCTAAGGGGCGCGGAACCGGCAAGCGAAGTGCCGCCGGTGGAGCGTCCCTCTTGAGCGCCGGTTTAGGCCTCAACGCTTACTGTTTGCGAGGTAGTTCGGAGTCGAGCAGCTTTCGCAGCATTACTTCCTTGTTCTGTGCGCTGGATTGATCGGGGGCGGCGACAATTACCAGTGACTGCGGGCTACCGCCGAAGCCTGCGCAGCCGACGGCACTGACTATTGGGCCGTGTACTCCGACCATCACAGCCTCCGCGGGCTCCCGATCGTGCATCTCGGTTGGGCTGGCTCCCGCACTGGTCTGTACGCGGAGAGCTGCAGCCGAGCACTGCTCACGGGTCGCGGGCGTCTGCTCGAATGACCAGTGAAGGTATTGGGAGGTTTCCTGACCGTTCGCTTTCGAAGCACCGCGCTTCGGCAGTACATCGTGGTACCACGCCAACGATACTGCGACTAGTAGTCCCCAGCCGACGAGGCAGGACAAGACAAGAAAAGAACGTCGCCTACTGAGTTCATGCAGCACATCCCATGGCGTGCGACCGTGTGGTGGGGAGGGTTGATCGGCCATGCGAGACTCCAAAAGATGTTGGTTTTGAGTTCAACTAAAAGTGGGCGCCCGAATTGGTGCCATCAATAGCGACAAATTGTCGGCCGAATCGGCGACCCCTTGCGCAAGTCTTTGAACTTGTGTACTGTACATAAAAACAGTATTAATTGGGCCGATCGAAAATTCCATGAAAAGCGACATTACTGCTGACCTTGCCACATCAGCCGATCCCGTTGCCGATGCGCCGCCGCCTTTGCGGTTGATCGATTCGGTCAGGGCGCGCATTCGGGTGAAGCATTATTCCCGGCGTACCGAAGACACGTATGTCGACTGGATCAAACGATACATCAAGTTCCATGACAAGCGCCACCCCCGTGAGCTTTCGGCGGCGCATGTCGAGCGGTTTTTGAGTTACCTGGCGAGCGAGCGGGACGTGTCGGCGTCGACCCAGAATCAGGCGAAGAGTGCGCTGCTTTTTCTCTACAAGGAAGTTCTGGCGGTCGAGTTGCCGTGGCTCGACGGGGTTACCCAGGCCAAGGTGTCGCGCCGCTTGCCGGTGGTGCTCACGCGTCCCGAGGTCGGGCGGGTGCTGGCGCGGATGCCGCATGGCACCCTGCAGATCGCCGGCGGCCTCTTGTATGGCGCCGGCCTGCGGCTGATCGAGGTGCTGCGCCTGCGCGTCAAGGATGTGGAGTTTTCGCGCGGCGAGATCGTGGTGCGCGAAGGCAAGGGCTTCAAAGACCGGGTGACCATGTTGCCGCGCGATCTGTCGCCTGGCTTGCTGACCCATCTTGAGCGGGTGCGGGAGTTGCATCGCGCCGACCTTGCTGAAGGTTATGGTGATGTCTACCTGCCGTTCGCGCTGGACCGCAAGTATCGGAATGCCGGGCGCGATTGGGGTTGGCAATATGTGTTTCCGTCGGGCAAGCGTTCGGTTGATCCGCGTTCCGGCGCGATTCGCCGCCACCATCTGGATGAAAAGAGCATCCAGCGTGCCGTCAAACAGGCGGTGCGCGAGGCGGGTATCGTCAAGCCGGCCACGCCGCACACGCTGCGCCATTCGTTCGCCACCCATTTGCTGGAAGCCGGCTACGACATCCGCACCGTGCAGGAATTGCTCGGCCATTCCGATGTGTCGACCACCATGATCTACACCCATGTGCTCAATCGTGGCGCCGGCGGGGTGAAGAGTCCGCTCGACGGTATTGCCACCGGCAGCGGCCTTGCGGCGCGCGAGCCGGTCGTGGCCTATGGGGGGGCCGCGCAGGCGGAGGGTGGCCTGCCGCTGCCGGCGGCTTATGTCGCGGCGGCCCTGAGCCGCGGCCTGCGCCACCGCGGTGGCGCGCGGCGGGTGGCGCGGTGAGTTCGCGCGAGGAAGAGCCGGGCGCCGAGGCGCCGCTTACGTTTCACCGGCCGCTGCACAAGGGGCGCGGTGCGCAGGTTTCGCCAGGGGTGCGTTTCGAAGCGTTCAGCCGCGAGCAGATCGACGATGGCTGGTCGTCGGCCGATCCGGATGCGGGCGGTGGCGATGCCGAGGCCGGCGCAGCGTCCGGCGCGCGCGTCGCCGCGCTGCCCAAGACCTCGGTCACCGCGCAGCCGGCCAAGTCGATCATCTCGAAAAACCAGTCGCCCGACTTGCCGTTCTCGCAGTCGGTGAATCCGTATTACGGCTGCGAGCACGGCTGTGCCTACTGCTATGCGCGGCCGAGCTATGCCTACTGGGGCTTGTCGCCGGGCCTTGATTTCGAGACCAAGCTGTTCGCCAAGCCGAATGCAGCCGAATTGCTGCGCACCGAGTTGTCGCGCCCGGGTTACCGGTGCGAGACGCTGGCCATCGGCACCAACACCGACGCTTACCAGCCGGCCGAGCGCGAGTGGAGAATCACGCGCGCGCTGCTCGAGGTGTGCGCCGGTTTCAACCAGCCGGTGGGATTGATCACCAAGTCGTCTCTTGTGGAGCGCGATATCGATCTGCTCGCGCCGATGGCCGCGCGCGGGCTGGTCAAGGTGTACATCTCGGTGGCGTCGCTCGATGCCGAGACCGCGCGCCTGCTGGAGCCGCGCGCGGCGGCGCCGTATCGGCGCATCGAGACCATGCGCACACTCTGCGCCGCCGGCATTCCGGTGGGCGTGATGACCGCGCCGGTGATTCCGTTGGTCAACGATAGCGGCCTGGAGGCCGCGCTGGAAGCGGCGCGTGACGCCGGCGCCACCGAGGCAGGCTATGTGATGTTGCGCCTGGCGCATGAGCTGAAGGAAATCTTTCGCGACTGGCTGCAACTTCACGTGCCCTTGTCGGCCGCGCATGTGATGAGCATCGTGCAGCAGATGCGCGGCGCGCGAGACAACGATTCGCGTTTCGGCGTGCGCATGAAGGGCGAGGGTGTCTTTGCCGAGCTGATCGCGCAGCGCTTCGAGAAGGCCTGTGCGCGTCTCGGGCTCAATGATCGGCGCTACAACTATCAACTTGACACCACTCGGTTCAAGGTGCCGGGCGGCGCGCAGCCGCTGGCGAAAAAGCTCAAGGCGCGGGAGGACGGCCCGCAGTTCAGCCTGTTCTGAATCGGCGGGTGCGGCTGCAGTTTGCGCGGTCGCCGCGGCGGCATTGCCGCGCTGTCACGCAGCCGCGGCGCGCCGGAGCGCGCGCCGAACTTTCTTCTGCGGGTTGCCTACAGGCTCTTGTGTGTGCCGTCGCAAAAAGGCTTGCTGGCGGTGTTCTTGCAACCGCACAGCCAGACCTTTTTGGTTTCGGCGATGTTGAACTTCATCGGTGAGAATTCGCTGCCCTTGTGGCTGCCGTCGCAGAAGGGTTGCTTGGCGGATTTCCCGCACGAGCACCACCAGTAGTCGCCGGCGGCGAGTTCAACTGCGTAAGGGGCTTTCTGGGCGATGTGCGGGCTGGCCATGGCGGTCTTCCGTTGAACGGGGAAGCCGGAATCATACTGCGCGGTTGCAGGCTGGTGCGATGCATACGCGTCGCGATGTCTGTGTCTCGCGGTTTGCGCGCGTCAAGATGCATGCGGCTCACGATGAGTGAACCTCGCAATGGTTGTAACCCACAAGGCGCGCACCACACGCTGCGAGCTGGCGCATGATGCGCCGCCGTCATTGGGCCATGCCGGCACAAGCAATTTGCCATCATCGCGTCAGAATGCTGCCATGATGACGCCGCACACTTGATGCGGATGAAAAAGGATTTCGACATGCCTGGTTTTCGCCTCTGGACCGCCGCCTGCCTGGCGCTTGGCCTTGCGCTCACCGGCTGTGCCGCGCGCGCACCGGCGCCGCCTGCCGCGCCGCCAGCGGTGCAGGCTGCGGCACCGGCGGCAGCGGTTGTCGCGGTCAGGCCGAAGCCGAAGATCGCCCTGGCGCTCGGCGGCGGCGCCGCGCGCGGCTTCGCGCATATCGGGGTCATCAAGATTCTCGAGCAAAACGGCATCGTGCCCGACATCATCGTCGGCACCAGTGCCGGCAGCCTGGTCGGCGCGCTGTATGCCGCCGGCTTCGATGGCTTCGCCCTGCAGCGCCTGGCCCTGGCGATGGATGAGGGCATGCTCAGCGACTGGGCGATTTCCGGCATCACCAAGGGCGTGCTCAAGGGCGAACTGCTGGAAAGCTATGTCAACCAGCGCCTGCGGGGCCGCCCGATTGAAAAACTCGGCCGGCCGCTCGGGGTGGTCGCCACCGATCTGGCCAGCGGCGAGGCGGTGGTGTTTCGCGCCGGCAATGCCGGCATCGCGGTGCATGCTTCGTCGGCGGTGCCGGGCGCGTTTCGCCCGGTGCGCATCGCCGGCCGCGACTATGTCGATGGCGGCCTGACCCATCCGGTGCCGGTGCAGGCGGCGCGCGCGATGGGGGCGGAATTCGTGATCGCGGTCGATGTCTCGCAGAATCCGCGCAACAGCCGGCCGGAGGACATCGGCAGCATCCTGCTGCAAACCTTCGCCATCATGGGGCGCTCGATCTCGCGCGGCGAACTGGCCGCCGCCGATGTGGTGATCCGCCCGCAAGCCACCTCCGGCGGCACCGATTTCGCCGCGCGCCATGAGGTGATCCTCGAAGGCGAGCGGGCGGCGCTGGCGGTGCTGCCGCAGTTGCGTGAACGTCTCGGGCTAGGCCGCGCGCCATAGGCTCCGGCGCAGGCGGCGCAGTCACGAAGCCCGCCAAAAACCCGCCATCACCCCTGCGATGGGCCCGAAAGGGCTAATTGTCACGGTGCAGCCCAATAGCCCGTACGGGCTAGTGCCTGCTCTGGCGTCTGCGGCCAATTGTCGATATTCTTTACATCTACACCGTTTGCGCATCGCGTGTTCGTCGCAAGCTCCTGAATAGGCGGAATTTTTTTAGCTGGTCTGGAACTTTCGCATTGAAATCCGTGACTTGCTGCGTGTAGGTCAATCAACAGGAGAATTCAGATGTTTCAGTATTCCACCTCGCCACGTCCGAAGTTGCTCGTGCTATCGATTGCCGCGGCCCTTGCCGGCGCGTCATTGAGCGTTCAGGCAGCCCCCTCGATCACCCTGTCGGCATTCGCCAATCCCGGTTCGCCAACTCCGGAAACACCGACCCAAACCGAACTGGTCACGCCCGGCACCCAGGATTTTTTCGCTACTCCGGGCACGGCAGGCCCGCCAGCCGGCAGTCTCTTCTTTCATACCTATGGCTATGCCGGCGGCCTCAACTATTTCGGCGCCCGCGTCTCGGGTGACGGCACCTTCTATGGCAAGACCTCTGCCAGCTACACCGATACCTATGTCAACACCTCGGGGTCGGCGCAGATCGTCAATTTCTCGTTTCATGTGGATTCCGGCAATATCGGGGTTGCCGGCGGCGGCTCGGGTTCCGCCGACCTGCTATTGCGGCTGCGGTTTACCACCGCCGCCGACGGTACCGAAGTGGTAGGCCAGTCACATGGCCGAATCGACGATCCCGCTGTTGGCGCCACTTCGTGCGACGCCAACGTGGGTGGCGCCAACGTTGGCGCGCTCGGCGGCTATCTGGCATGCGCGGGAACTGACAATGCCAATGGCGCACCCGGTACCTATTCGCTCGTCAAACTGGTCGCCGCCGGTGATTCCCTGACCGTCAACTACGACATCATTTCCGAGATTTCCGGAGCCTATGTGTCCGGCGGGACGTCTTACTGCAGCGGCTATGGAGGGGAACTGGCCGGTCATGAGGTGCCTGGCGGCGGCGACAATGCCGACAACGGTCCGCCGGCTTTTTCCGGCTGTACCTTCTATCAGGCGATCGCAAGGTCGGGCGACCCGGCCGGATTCGATCCGTTCAATCCAGGGACCCCGGCCGTATTCCGATTTTCGGTGCCGGAGCCTGGCTCGCTGGCGCTGGCAGTGGTTGGCCTCGGTGGGTTGGCAGCGGCACGCCGCAAGCGGCGCGACAAGCAGGCTTCGGCTGCCTGATCAGCGCTGGTCCCGGCTAGAAACGGCACCCGCAGGGTGCCGTTTTTTTACGCCTAAAATAGCGCGATGGCGCGAATCGTTTTTGCGTGGGAACTCGGCGGCGACTACGGCCACATCGCGCGCCTGTTGCCGTTGGCACTGGAACTGCGGCGCCGCGGTCACGACCCGGTGTTTGCGGTGCGCGAGTTGTACGGCGCCGAATTGCTGCTGGCGCCGCACGGCCTGATCTGGTTCCAGGCGCCGCTATGGATCGGCAGCGTCATGAATCTGCCGGACGCCGCCGGCTATGCCGAATTGCTCATGCGATTCGGCTTTCTCAATCCGCGTTCGCTCACCGGGATTTGCCGCGCTTGGCGCAATCTGCTGGTCGCGCTCAAGGCCGACATGGTGGTGATGGATCATGCGCCCACCGCGTTGCTGGCCACCCGTGGCCTGCCGCTCAAACGCGTCAATCTCGGCGATGGCTTCTGCATTCCGCCGGCGTCGCGGCCGTTGCCGCTGTTCATGTGGTGGCAACGTGGAAATGCAGTGCGCCAGGGCGATTCCGAGGAGCGGGTGCGCCAGGTCGCCAACGCTGCCTTGCTGGCGCTGGACGCGCCACCGCTCCTGAGTCTGGCCGAACTGTTCGAAAGCGATGCGACCCTGTTTCTTTCGTTCGCCGAGTTCGATCATTACCCAGGTCGAACCGGAGGTGAATTTCTGGGTCCGGTGTTCTCCCTCGGGCAGGGCGCGCCGGCCGTGTGGCCCGACGGCGAGGCACCGCGGTTGTTTGCCTACCTGAAGGCCGGATACAGCGCGCTCGACCGGGTGCTGGGCGCACTGCGCGATGCGCCCGTGCGCGTGCTCGCGCATGTTCCCGGTGCGTCGCGCGACGCGCTCAAACGCAACACCTCGCCAACCTTGAAGTTTTCCGAAGCCCCGGTCGATATCCTCGCGGCGCGCGCCGGCTGCGACCTGGCGATCTGCCACGGCGGTCATGGCACCGTCTCGGCGATGCTGTTGGCCAGCACGCCGCTGCTGCTGCTGCCGATGCAGGCCGAGCAGGCGATGATCGCGCATGGCCTGGAAAAGCTTGGCGTGGCGTTGGCGGTGGCGCCCGAGGCAGCCGGACAGTTGCAGCGGATCGTCAAACGTGCGCTCGGTGATGACGGTCCGGGGATGGCGGCACGCGCGTTCGCCGCCCGCCATCAAGGCTATGACACGGCCGCGACCGTTGCCCATGCGGCGGATCGTTGCGCCGGCCTGCTGGAGGCTCACTGATGGGGTTCGCCGCGGCCGATCTGCCGTCTTTCTCGGTGCTGATCTGCAACTACAACTACGAGCGCTTCGTCGGCGAGGCGATTCGCAGCGCGCTGGCGCAGGACTACCCGCGCGATCGTTTCGAGGTGATCGTGATCGACGACGGCTCGACCGATGGTTCGCCCGAAGTGATCGCCGGTTTCGCCGGCATCCCGGGGTTCCGCGCGGTGCTGCATGAGAACCGTGGCCAGTCGGCGGCATTCGAAAGCGGCGTGCGGGCGGCCAACGGCGACTATGTGTGCCTGCTCGACAGCGATGACCTTTACCTGCCGAACAAATTGGCGGTGGTGGCCGCGCACATCGCCGCGCTCGACATTGCGCCCGGCATGCTTTTTCTGTGCCACGACCTCGACATCGATGAACTCGGCGGCGCCGGCGTGATGGCCGAATCATGGTTCGACAAGGTCGGGGTCAGCACGCTGGGTTCGAGCGCGCGGGTGGCCGAAGTGACGCGCGGGTTTCCATTCTCGATTCCCGCCGGCCTGGTGTTTTCGCGCACCCTGTTCGCCGATTGCCTGGCCGCGCTGCCGCTATGGGCATTCACCCGCGGCGCTGACGGCATCGTGTGTCCGGCGGCGCTGTTGCGTACCGGCGTGGTTCACTATCTGAAGGAGCGACTCGGGGTCTATCGCATTCATGGCGCCAACGAATTTGCCAGCCTGGTCAATGGAGTTTACGTGCCACGCCGTGACCCGCGCCTGCGCACGCCGCGCACGTTGCATTTTCTTGAACAATGGGTCGATCTGATCGACCTCGACGCCGATGCGCGCGCCGATGCGTTTGCCTACCTGCGCCGCATCGAGAACATGAACCGCATGGCGTCGGGCTCGCGCCGGCTGGGTGAACCGGTGGTCGCGGTCGCGGTGCTGGCCGGCGGCCCGGATGGGGCGCTGCGGGATTCCATCGATTCGGTGCTGCAGCAATCGCATGGCGCGATGGTGCTTGCCGTGCCGACGTCCGCGCCGCTGCCGACGCTGCCTGACACCGCGGCGCCTGCACTGGTCACGTTCACCGATGATCAGGCGTTGCCCGACCTGCAGCGCCTGGCGCGCGCCTATGCGGCGGTCAGTGCCGATTACATCGTGTTTCTGCGCGCCGGCGACCGGCTCGACCGCGAATTCGTCGAGCGCCATTTGCGCGCCGCGCGCGAAGAGGCGTTGGTCGGTGTGACCTGCAGCGACGTGCGCCTGGCCAATCGCGACAACGGCCTGTTGCATTCACGAGTGTTTGCCAACAGCGGCGCATGGAAACAACCGAGGCAGCGGTACCTGCCGTTCGATATCGGCCTCGCCGACTGGGTCGGCGCGCCGGTGTCGGCGTGCATGTTCCGTTGCGGCGACCTTTTGGGCCGTCTGTTCGCGCAGGCGCATGCAGTGGCGCCTGCAGTCGCGATGGCCGGCTTCTGGCTGGCATTCCAGTTCCAGTTGCACACCACCGGCGCCCTGCGCGTGCGCGAAACCCTGGTCACCTGCTGCCAGCGCGATGGCACCGCCGGCAGTTACGGTTACCTGTCGGTGGCCAGCCGGCTTGACGGTGCGCTGGCCGCCGTGCCGCTGCGCGATGCGGCGCTGTGGTGGCAGGAGTTCTATCTCGACGAGGAGGACGCGTTCCGGCGCTGGCTGCCGGAGCACTGGCACCGGCATTTCGAGGCCTGGCTGGATCGCCATACGGCGTGACCCGCCTGCCTCATGGATTGGCCTTGATGAAGGCTGCGATGTCATCCTGCAGAGGCGCCAGGCGGCGCAGCGGCGCGGCCAGGGCGCCGACCAGGCGCTGATGATCCAGCCCGGGGTAGGAGATTTCGCTGGCGCTCGCTCCGGCGGCCCGGAGTGCCTGCGCGAAGCGCGCGCTGTTGCCGGGCTTCACCGTGGTGTCGTCCGGCGCGGTGAGCAACAGCGCCGGTGCCAGGCGCCGGCCGTCGGCGGCGCCGATGTAGTGGATCGGCTGGGTGCTGATCGCGGTGTCCGGGAAGCCGAACACCGCCCTGGTGGTGGCGCCGGTCAGGGGCAGGAAGTCATACGGGCCGGCCAGCCCGATGAAGCCGCGAATGGCGCCGGCCTCGACGCCCTGTTGCGCCAGATACTGCGGTGCATAGGTCAGCATCGCGGCGTTGTAGGCGCCGGCGGAGTGCCCGGCCAGGTAGATGCGCTGCGGGTCGCCGCCGAAGCGCGCCGCATTGCGTGCCACCCAGGCCACGGCCTTGCTGCAGTCGAGCAGGAAATCCGGGTAACGCACTTCCGGATACAGACGGTAGTCCGGAACCACCGTGACCATGCCGCGGCTGGCGAAGGCTTCGGCGGCGAACAGGTAGTCGGCTCGCTCGCCGCTGTTCCATGCGCCGCCGTAGAAGAAAACCACGATCGGCGCACCGCGGCCGGGGGCAGGGCCGGATGGCGCGCGCGCCGGCTCATACACGTCCAGCCGTTGGCGCGCGAGATCGCCGTAGGCCAGGTCACGGGTCGCGCGATGGGTGTCGCCAGGCACCAGCAGATTGACCACCGTCAGCGGCGCGCAGGCGGCCGCGACCAGCGCAGCGCCGACCAGCAATCCGCACAGCAGGAGGGTGCGTTTGGGAAAGCGGGTTCGCGCGCCGGTGGCCATGCCGGATATACGCGGCATGCCGGTGGCGCGGATGCAGCGCCGGCCATGGCGCGGCCGGGCTTCGCCTTGCCTGCGGCCGTCAGTCCAGTTGCGGCCTGGCGTCGCGCAGGAATACCGGCAGGTCGGTGGTCGGTGCGCGGGTCGGCACCTGGAAAAACATGTCGGCGGCGAAGCCGCGGTGATACGAGGTGTGGGCGATCAGGTGCAGGATGATTTCATTGGGCGTCATCGCGCCGGCGCCGCCGCCGACAAAGGTGAAATCGATCACCTCGTCGAGGCGCCCGGTGGTGAGCGTATCGCTCCAGCGGATGAACCAGGCGTCGAACTCCTGCTGGCTGGCCCACAGGTCGGCCAGCGGCGGATGGTCGGCGGTATTGCGCGCGGTGTAACCGTGGTCGCGGCCTTCGACATGGGCACGGAAGATCGAATCGATCACGTAATTGTGGTTGAGCGTATGGACGATGTTCTTGAACAGCGTCGCGCGCGGCTTTTCGGCTTCGCCCGGCGGCAGGGCGAACACCGCGTCGTAGAACACCTGGTTGGCCCAGGCGTTGTAGCGGGTCAGGGTACGTGCGGTTTTCAGTGCGCTCATGGTCGGGCTCCCGGGTTGTGACGCAGGCGGTCGCGCTGCGCGGTTTGGTAAAAGGTTGGTCAATAGCCTGCGTCGGCACGGCCGCTGCCGCGGTCGGCAGGCGCTGCGGCGCGCGCCGTATTCGCCACCGCCGCGCTCAGGCGCCGCCGTTCAACTCGCGCCGCACGATCGCCGCGCCTTCGACCATCGCACGCATCTTGCCATCGGCGACTTCACGCGCCAGGTATTTCATGCCGCAGTCGGGCGCGACGATGATGTTTTCGGCGGGGGCGTGCGGCAGGGCGCGGCGGATGCGTGCGGCCACCGTCTGCGGGCTTTCGATCGCCATGTCGGCCAGGTCGATCACGCCCAAGATGATCTTCTTGTTGTCCAGCGTCTGCAACACCGCGGTGTCAAGGTTGGATTGCGCCGTTTCCAGCGACACCTGCTTGCAGGAGCAGTCATGCAACTCGGGCAGGAACGAATAGCCCGACGGGCGGGCATGGATCACCGCGGCATAGCCGAAGCAGATATGGACCGCGGTGGTGCCGCTGACGCCTTCGAGCGCGCGGTTGAGCGCCGCCAGGCCGTACTCGCGGGCCTTTTCCGGGCGCGCCTGCATGTAGGGCTCGTCGATCTGCACCACGTCGGCACCGGCGGCGAACAGCGCCTTGATCTCCTCGTTGACCGCGACGGCGTAGTCCATCGCCGCTTCTGCATCGCTGGGGTAGAAGTCGTTTTGCGCCTGCTGGCTCATGGTGAACGGGCCCGGCACCGTGATCTTGGCCAGCGCGCCGGGCTTTTTCAGATGGCGCTTGAGGAACTTGAGGTCTTCGACTTCCACATCGCGCAAACGGCGGATTTTCCCGACCACCCGCGGCACCGGGTTGGGGTGACCGCTGCGGTCGAGCGCGGTGCCCGGGTTGTCGATGTCGACCCCTTCGAGCGCGGTGGCAAAGCGGTTCGAATAACTCTCGCGGCGGATTTCGCCGTCGGTGATGATGTCCAGGCCGGCATCCTCCTGCGCCTTGATCGCCAGCCGGGTGGCGTCGTTCATCGCCTCTTCAAGGTAAGGCTCGGCGACGCGCCAGAGTTCCTTCGCGCGGGTACGTGGCGGGAAACGGCCGGCCAGCTTGGCGCGATCGATCAACCATTCGGGTTGCGGATAACTGCCGACCAGGGTGGTGGGAAATAGCATGAAATCTCCGTTGTCGGGCGGCGCAGGACCGCCGGTTTTTTTGCTTATGTCCAGAGCCGGACCGTCGTTGCGAAATCGGTGCCGCTGGTGTCGCATGTCGCCGGCCCGAACCTTCGCCTGCTGCCCAAGGCGGTGATTACGATGGTCAGGGTGCAGTCAACGCCGGGCGCGGGTGGCATCACGGCCCTCGCTTCAGGCTTCGATGCGCTTGGCGCCATTCCAGCGCTGCTGCCAATAGCGCTCGTTCATGCTTTCGCTGCGTACCACGCCGCCAAACGACGGTGCATGAACGAACTTGTGGTCACCGAGGAACACGCCGACATGCGAAAACGGGCGCCTGAGCGTGTTGTAGAACACCAGGTCGCCGGGTTGCAGGGTGTCCCGTTCGACCGGTTGGCCGAGCAGCCAGATCTCGTTGGCGCTGCGCGGCAGGTCGCGGCCGTGCACATCGCGGAACAGGTAGCGGACAAAGCCCGAGCAGTCAAATCCGGTCTCGGGGGAATTGCCGCCATAGCGATAACGCGTGCCGATCAGCGAAACGGCGCGAAACAGCAGTTCGCCGGACGGCGCCGGGCTGGCCGATTGCGCCTGTGCCTGGCCGTCGGGCGCCGCCTCGCTGCCTTGCGCGGCGGCCAGGCGGATGGCGGGCGGGCTGGCGGCAATGGCCGCCAGCCCGGCGTTGCAAAGAATGAAGCTGCGGCGTTTCATGGTCGCGAATTGTAGCGCTTCAAACCGGTGGCTGCGCCATCGCTGGGCAGCCCGCGCCTTATAATCGAGGCTCGATGCGTTGCCAAGGTACAAATGCACACTTGAGGGCAATCGGGCAAGATGTGCGACTGTACGAGTGCGCCAAGCGGGCGCCCCAAGCGCGTGTCGGCTCGTTCAGCATTTTGTCGCCCTGTGGAGAAGCCTGATGGCCGTCGCCGAAGTTGCCAGTGCCGCACCGCGCATCCTGATCGTCGACGATTCGCGCATCGTACGTGCGACCATCGCGCGGCATATCGAATCGCGCTTCGCCTGCGTCGAGGCGGTCGACGGCGAGGACGGCTGGGGCAAACTGATGTCCGACAGCGGCATCCGCGCCGTGATTTCCGACCTCGGCATGCCCGAGCTTGATGGTTTCGGCCTGTTGCAACGGATTCGCAGCGCCGGTGATGCGCGCTTGCGCAGTATGCCGGTGATCATCATTTCCGGTGATGACGATGAGGCGCAGACCATGCAGGCCGCCAAGCTTGGCGCCACCGAGTTCATCACCAAGGGAATCGGGGCGGTCGAACTGGTGGCACGGCTGGAAAACCTGACCGCCTTGTCGGAGGCACGCAAGGAACTCGACAGCGCCCGGGTGGCGGTGGCACAGAACGCCACCACCGATCCGCTGACCCAGCAGGGCACGATGGCGCTCCTGGTCAAGCAGGGCGCGGCGATGTTCTCCTACGCCAAGCGGCATCGCGTCACGCTCTCGGTGGTACGCATCGGGATCGACAATTTCGCCGCCGTGCGTGCGCGGGTCGGCGATACGGTGGCCGACCAGATCCTGGTGGCGGTATCACGTCTGATGGCCTCGCGCCTGCGCAAGGAAGACGTGGTGGCACGCACCGATGCCGCCGAGTTCGCGATCGCCGCGCCGGCGGCGACCGCGGCGGCGGCCGCCAAGTTTTCGCGCCGCCTGGTGGAGGACATTCGCGGTGCGCGCATCACCTGGCAGGGCAAGCGGGTCAAGATCAGCGCCGCCATCGGTATCGCCGACAGCTCACAGGTCGGCGCCGAGAGTTTTGCCGACATTTTCAGCGTTGCCGGCCGTCGCCTCGAACACGCGCGCACCCTGACCGGTGACCGGGTGGTGGCCGAGGATGCCGGCGTTGAAGTGGCGATGCAGGCAGTGCCGTCGATCGAGGATGCGCTGATCCTGCTGGCGGCCGGGCGCGGCGCCGAATTGCGCGCGTTCGCGCCGGAGCTTGCGCTGAAGATTTATCCGCTGGTGAAGTTTTGCGACGACCAGTTCACCGTCGCCGAGCGCGCCAAGATCGAGATGGCGGTGACACAGAAATTGGCGACGCTGGAGGCGCGTGATTGACGCCAGGGGAAGCTCCCGCGATCGCAGGAAACTCGCGATGTGCGGATGTCGCCACCGTGCGGTACCGGACTCGGTGCCGCCCGGGCGCACGGCGCGGCGGAGTGAACGGCAAGCACTGGATTGACGAATGCCGGGCCGGAAAAAACGGGAGGAGCAAGGCATGACATACAACGATTTTCACGCGCGCTCGCTGGCCGATCGCAGCGGCTTCTGGAGTGAACAGGCGCAGTTGATCGACTGGAACACCGCGCCTTTGCAGGTGCTCGATTACTCGCGTCCGCCGTTCGCGCGCTGGTTCGTTGGCGGCGAGACCAATCTGTGCCACAACGCGGTCGATCGCTGGCTCAGCCGCGACGGCGGCATCTACGCGGACCGCCCGGCGCTGATTTATATCTCGACCGAAACCGGCGACCAGCGCAGCTATTCGTTCCGCCAATTGCACGCCGAGGTCAACGCTGCCGCCGCCATGCTGCAGTCGCTCGGCGTGGGCCGTGGCGATCGCGTGCTGATCTACATGCCGATGATCGCCGAGGCAGCCATCGCGATGCTGGCCTGTGTGCGCATCGGCGCCATTCATTCGGTGGTGTTCGGCGGCTTCGCCGCGCACTCGCTGGCCAACCGCATCGAGGACGCGACGCCGCGGCTGGTGATTTCGGCCGATGCCGGCTCGCGCGCCGGCAAGGTGGTGCCCTACAAGGGCCTGCTCGACGAGGCCATCGGCCTGTCGTCGCACAAGCCGGAGCGGGTGTTGATGGTCGACCGCAAGCTGGCGGCGATGCCGATGGTGGCGGGGCGTGACGTCGACTGGGCGACGCTGGCGGCGACCCATGCCGGCGCGCAGGTGCCGTGCGTGTGGCTGCCATCCGAGGCGCCGTCCTACATCCTGTACACCAGCGGCACCACCGGCCGGCCGAAGGGCGTGCAGCGCGATACCGGCGGCTATGCAGTGGCGCTGGCGGCGTCGATGCGCCACATTTTCTGCGGCAAGCCGGGCGAGGTCTATTTTTCAACCTCCGACATCGGCTGGGTGGTCGGCCACTCGTATATCGTCTACGGGCCCCTGCTCGCCGGGATGGCGACCATCATGTATGAAGGCACGCCGTTGCGGCCGGACCCCGGCATCCTGTGGAAGATCGTCGAGGATTACAAGGTGGCGGTGATGTTTTCGGCGCCGACCGCGATCCGGGTGCTCAAGAAGCAGGACCCGGCCTATCTCGAAAAGTACGACCTGTCCTCCCTGAAGGCGCTGTGGCTGGCCGGCGAGCCGCTCGATGAGCCGACCTCGCGCTGGATCTCCGACAGCCTGAAGCGGCCGGTGGTAGACAACTACTGGCAAACCGAGACCGGCTGGCCGGTGATGTCGATCGCCGGCGGCATCGAACCTTTCCCGACCCGCTTCGGCTCGCCCGGCAAGCCGCTCTACGGCTGGGACGTGCGGCTCTACGACGAGGCCACCGGCGAGGAACTCACCGAGCCGAACCGCAAGGGCGTGGTCGGCATCCAGGGGCCGCTGCCGCCGGGTTTCATGCAGACGGTGTGGCGCGACGACGCGCGTTTCGTCAATACCTACTGGACCAGCGTGCCCGGGCGAACCGATGCAGCGGGCCGGCCGGGG
>JANPGJ010000381.1:0-7740 GCA_031423955.1 Burkholderiales bacterium | reverse complement strand
CTGGCGATCATGAAGCGGTTGGTGGTGAGCGTGCCGATGTTGCCGTAACCGATGGTGTAGCCGTCGGGCGCGGCCTTGGCGATCGCCTCGGTGCCGACCGAACCGGAGGCGCCGGCGCGATTGTCGATGACGATGTTGACGGCGAGCGACTTGGCCATCTCCTGAGCCAACAGGCGGCAGATGTTGTCGGGCGATGAACCTGGCGCGTAGGGCACGATCATGCGGATCGGGCGCTCTGGCCAGGCGGCGAGTGCGGCGTTGCCGGTCAGCACAAGTGTCAGCAGGCACAACAGGCGAAATAAGACTTGCATGGGAAACGGTTCCTTGGATGGGCTGTTCGGAAGCCTACCTGATTCGCGCCGCAGGTGTCGCAGCGCAGCATGAAAGTCGGCCGCCACGCACAGCGCAATCGCCG
Source organism: Burkholderiales bacterium (assembly GCA_031423955.1). GTDB lineage: Bacteria > Pseudomonadota > Gammaproteobacteria > Burkholderiales > JAEUOS01 > JAEUOS01. Next base: position 7,325 of record JANPGJ010000381.1, on the reverse strand, counting down.
GGCCGCGTGATACGCTGGCTTCGCTGCTCTCACCCAAAGTCAAACAACCCAGGCAGGTTTGTCGATGCTTATCCTCATTCGTTTCCTTGCGCTGGCAATCATGTGCGCGGCGCACCCGATGCAGGCGGCGGCGCAGACCTGGCCGGCCAAGCCGATCCGCCTGATCATTCCATACCCACCGGGTGGCCAGACCGACATCGTGTCGCGCTGGCTGGCCGATCGCTTGACGCCGGTGCTGGGGCAACCAGTGGTGGCGGAGAACCGCGCCGGCGCGCAGGGCAGCGTCGGCCTGCAGGCCGCCAGGAGCGCGCCGCCGGACGGCTACACCTTTGTCTACACCAACGTCTCGAACATCTCGATCAACCCGCACATCCAGGCCAACCTGCCCTACGACGGCCTGCGCGATTTCGCCACCGTCACGCAACTGGGCTTGTCGGTACTGGCGATGGTGGTGCCGACCTCGCTCAACGTCAAGACGCTGCCCGAATTCATCGACTACGCGAAAAGGAATCCGGGCAAGGCGAGCTTCGCCTCGTTCGGCAATGGCTCCTCCTCGCATGTGTATGGCGAGATGCTCAAGGGTGCCGCCGCCATCGACATGGTGCATGTGGCCTACAAGGGTGCCGGACCGGCGGTGCAGGACATCATCGCGGGCCACGCGCAGATGGGCATCCATGACCTGGCCTCGGTCGCCGCCGGCTTGGCCGGTGGCCGCCTGGTGGCACTCGCGGTTACCGGACCGAAGCGCTGGCCCGCGTTGCCCAACCTGCCGACCTTCGCCGAGCAGGGCTTCGCGCTCGACATCGCCGGCTGGAACGGGATTCAGGCGCCGGCCGGCACGCCCAAAGCGATCATCGAACGGATGAGCGGCGAGATCAACAGGGTCATTCAGAGTCCCGAGGGGCGCGAGCAGATCCTCAAGTTCGGCTTGCTGGTCACCGGCACCACCCCGGATGAATTCGCCGAGATCATCCGCCGCGACACGCCCCGCTGGGGCGAGGTGATCCGGCGCGCGGGCATCAAGGGCGACTGAAGTCAGTCCGGCGCGGTGATCGCATGCGGCGGAACCCGCGCCGGTTGGCCCGACCAGGTCCACGCGAAACCGGGCCGCGAAATCCCGAGCAGCATGCCGTGCAGGTTTTTCGGATGCACGTGAATCGTGTCGCGCTCATTGGCGATGTCCTTGCCGCGTGCGGTCAACGTGGCGCCGGCGGCAAGCAGCCGGTCACGCAGGGCGACGAAGTCGCGCGCCTCGGCGAAGCACATGTAGAGCGCATCGCCACCGCGGCGCTCGACAAAACGGCGCATGGCGCCGGCATTGCCGGCAAAGGTCTGCGACAGTTCGATGCGGTCCAGCCGCGTTGCGGGGTCGAAAAGCGTGAGCGTGCCGGCATAGCCCCAGCGCTCGCTGGCGATCGGCGAGAAGTTCCTCATGTCCAGGTTGAACAGATCGGCGTAACGCGCGGCGACTACTTGCCAGTCGGTGTCGAGCGCATTGGTCGCTTCGTAGAAAAAACTGACCGGCCCGGCGCCCGCGCGCGTAGCCGAGGGCGAGATGACCATCGGGAAGCCGAAGGTGGAAGTGGCCGGCAGGTACAGGCGCTCGTCAGCAAGCTCGAAAGCCACGCCGCGAGCGCGCAGTCGGTGGGCGAGATCATCAAGGCGGCGGGTCGCGTAACCGGCAAACAGCAGGCCTTCGCCCAGCCGTTCGAGCCGCCCGGCAACCGGGCCGGGGCCGGCAGGTTCCCACAGTTCAAGCTCGGATTCACCCAGCGCGAGCACCGTGCCGCGCGCGGCCAGCGCTGTGCTTGTCAATTCACCGCGCGCCAGGGCGCCCAGCAGGCGCACGAAGGTATCGACGGCGCGCGCGCGGTCATGCACCGCCAGCAGCATGCGATCGACGCGTTCGAGCATCGCGGGTTTGCAGCCGGCGCTTGCAGTGCAGTGTCAGGACACCTCGACCATCCGCTGCACTGTCGGTGCCCCGTCCATGAACGCGCCCATTGCGCGCCCCAGCCGCTTGTAGTGCTCGGTACCGCGATGCGCCACCAGCGCGGCTTCGTCGGCATAGCGCTCCATGAAGACGAAGGTGGAAGGATCGTCGCCCTTGGAAAGTGTGTACAACAGGCAGCCCGGCTCATTGGCGCGGACCGCGGCCACCAGTTCGAGTGCGCAGGCCTGGAATTGCGCTTCCTGGCCGGCCTTTACCTTGATGGTGGCGATGATGCTCTGGGTCATTTGGAGTCTCCTGCCGACACTGCGAAACGCGCGCCGGTTCTGGTTGAAAAAAGCCAGTCTAGCAGCGGCTGCGCACCTTGGCGCGACCCTGGTACGTTCGTCGCGAATTTTCCCGGATCACTCACCTGGATCGGCGAACGAAACCCGTCAGACCGGCTGCGTTGCCGGCCCACGAATTGAACACTACGACGGCCAGTAGCGCTTGCGTAGCAGTTGCTTGTAGAGCTTCCCGGTCGGATGCCTGGGCAAGGCCGCGTCGAAGTCAACACTGCGTGGACACTTGTAGCCGGCCAGGCGCTCCTTGCAGTAGGCCAGAAGTTCGATTTCCATTTGCGGGCCCGCATCGTCCGGATCCAGTAGTTGCACGACCGCTTTCACTTCCTCCCCGAAGTCCTCGTTGGGCACACCAATCACCGCGACGTCGGCCACTTTCGAATGACCGATCAGCACGCCTTCGGCCTCTTGCGGATAGATGTTGACGCCGCCGGAGATGATCATGAAGGCGCGTCGGTCCACCAGGTACAAGTAGCCTTCGTCGTCCAGCCTGCCGATGTCGCCCAGGGTCGACCAGCCCTGGGCATTGCGCGTTTGCGCGGTGCGGGTGGGGTCGTTGTGGTATTCGAAGTCCGGCCCGTCGGAGAAATAGACCAGGCCGGTCTCGCCGGCAGCCAGTGGCTGGCCCTGTTCGTCGCAGATATGCAGCACCCCCTGCGAGGCACGCCCTACCGACCCCGGGTGTTGCAGCCACTCGCCCGGGGTGATCGAGCAAAAGCCGTTGTTCTCGGTGCCCGCGTAGTACTCGTGCACGATGGGGCCCCACCAGTCAAGCATGCGCTGCTTGACTTCTACCGGACAGGGCGCCGCCGCGTGCACCGCCATACGCATCGACGAGAGGTCATGACGCGCGCGGGTTTCCGGCGCCAGCTTCAGCATGCGCACGAACATGGTGGGCACCCACTGGCTGTGCGTGATGCGATGCTGCGCTATCCAATGCAGGGCTTGCTCGGCCTCGAATTGCTGCATGATGAACGCGCATCCGCCAAGCTTGATGACTGTCATGCTGTGCCGCAGCGGCGCCGCGTGATACAGCGGCGCCGGCGACAGGTAGCGACACTCGCGACCGTAGTCGAATAGTGGAGCCAGCAAGCGGACCAGCATGGTGCGCTCACCGGCGGGCGTGCCCGGCATCGGCCACTTGACGCCCTTCGGACGCCCCGTGGTGCCGGACGAGTACAGCATGTCAAGTCCCTGGGCGGAGTCGCTGATCGGGGCTGGCGCGGCGCCGTCCACCGCGCCCTCCCAGTCTTCGAAGCCGGCGATTGGCGTGCCTGTCACGAAACACCGGATGCCGTCAGGCAGCAGGGGGCGAAGCTGCCTGGCCAGTTCATCCTGCCCGGACGAGACCACCAGTACGCGGGCGCCGCAGTCGCGCGCGATGTACGCGACCTCGTCGGCCAGCAGACGCGCGCTGATGGTCGTGTAGTACACGCCCGCACGATCGGCACCGAAACATGCTTCCAGCAGCCGGCGACCGTTCTTCATCAGCAGCGCCACATGGGCGCCGCGCTGCACGCCGCAGGAGCGCAGCACCTGGGCCACCTGATTGGCCCGGGCCTCGAGTTGGCCGAAAGTGGCGGATTCTCCGCTCTCGCAGATCCGGAAAGCCAGGCGATCCGTGTCGCCGGGCAAGGGGTCGATCGGGAACAGCATTGCCATCTCCAATTCGTTTTGCGGCAAGCGTCAATGCGCCAGGCAAACCTTGCCGAACTGCGCGCCGCTTTGCAGATAGGCCATCGCCTGCTTGAGTTCCTCGAAGGCGAACACCCGGTCCACCACCGGCTTCAAGCGATGCTGTTCCATGGCCCGCAACATCGCCTCGAAGCCGTCGCGGTGGCCCACGGTCACACCCTGCAGGCGTACTTGCCGGGTGATGATCAGGCCCAGCGATGTGGCCATCGCGCTGCCCGACAACACGCCGATCATCGCCACGGTGCCGCCTGGGCGGATGCATCGCAAGGATTGCGGCAGCGTCTTTTCACCACCAAGCTCCAAGATCAGGTCATAGCCGCGGCCGCCGGTGATGTCACGCGTGGCCTTGGCCCATTCCGGTATCTTGCGGTAGTTGAGCGTGGCATCGGCTCCCAGCAGCCGGGCGCGCTCTATGCGCTCGTCCGACGAGGAAATCACGGTCACATGGGCGCCCAGCAGCTTGGCGAAAGCCACCGCGAACAGTGCGACGCCACCGCAGCCTTGCACCAGCACGCGGTCTCCGGGGCGGGTATTCGAACAGGTGACAATCGCGCTCCAGGCGGTGAGCGCGGCGCACGGCAAGGTGGCGGCTTCGATATCGCTCAGGTAGGCCGGCACCCTGCTCACGCCTTCTTCAGGCAGGCACATGAGCTCGGCCATGGTGCCGTCGATCGGGCCGCCCAGTGATTGCGTCAGACGCTCCAGGTCCGGCTCGCCACTGGTCCAGCGCTGGAAGAAGGTCGGGCAGACGCGTTCGCCAACCGCGACCCGGCGCACGCCGGCGCCGACTTCGGTGACCACGCCAACACCGTCGGATAGCGGAATCAGCGGCAGCGTACCGGTGTGGTTGCCATAGCCCCGGTCGGGCACCACCAGATCGCGGAAATTAAGCGATGACGCTTTCATCTTGATCACCACCTGGCCGGGGCCGGCCTGCGGTTCGGGCCGCGTGGACAATTTGAGGTGATCCATGCCCCACTCACCTTCAATCTGGAATACGCGCATCGTGTGCCTGCCTTGTCGTGTTGTTGGTAACGATCAATCCTGGTCCATCGGTGCGTGCCTTAGCCGGTGCCCGCTCATGGCTTGCGCAGATCCCTGGCGACGCGTTCAAGCAGCATCTCGGTCGAGCCGTCGACCAGCGCGGCGACCTGGGCGGCCGCCAGATGGCGCATGAACGGGTGGTTCTCACGCAAGCCCTCGGCGCCCATCGCGTGCAGCAAGGCGGCGATATGCCGGCTTGCCATGCGGGTGGCAAACACCTTGGCCTTGGCCGCTGCTGCCTGGGCGTCGCCGCCGGCGACGATCAGGGCGGTCGCCGCCCCTACCAGCAGTCGGGCCGCTTCGAGGTCGATGGCGGCGTCGGCCAGGCTCCAGCGCCAGCCTTGATGCTCATGCAGGGGCACACCGAAGGTCCGCCGTTGCGCGCCATACGTGCGTGCCACCTGCAGACATTCGTCCACCATGCCGCAACACATGGCCGCCACATAGGTTCGCGCACCGTTGATTGAAGTCAGGGCCGCCTTGAAGGCCTGCCCCGGCGGATGGAGCAATTCATCGCCGCGCGCGCGATAGGCCTGCAATCGAAAACCGCCGGTATCGATGCCACGCGCGGCTTTGGTGTTCGCCGGCGCCGCGCGCACAAAGCCGTGGCGCGCGGCGTCGACCACGAATGCGGCAATACCCCGGGCACCGCTGCCGGGTTCGGTTTGCGCATAGACGACCAGCACGTCGGCGTGGGTGCCATTGACGATCCACGCCTTTTCGCCATCGAGTTGCCATTCACCGCCCACAGCCTGCGCAACGGTGGTGATGGCGGAGAAATCCGATCCGGCGCCAGGCTCGGTCAGCGCCGTGCAGCCGGCGCGCTGACCTGACAGCAAGGCCGGCACGAACCGGCGCACCACATCCGGCGCGCCTTCGCCAGCCAGGTGGCTGGCGACGTTATGCGTGTTGATCACCGCCATGGCCAGGCCGAAGTCGGCCGCCGCCAGGATTTCGGCCACGCCGCATTTGCAGGCAAATGACAAACCCAGGCCGCCATCCGCCACCGCTACTTCCAGGCCAAGCAGGCCGGCATGCGCGGCCACGGGCAGGGCGTGGCGGGTGTCTGCCCGCCCGCTGTCCCAGTCCGCGGCACGCGGTCTGACTTGCGTCGCCGCGAAACGACGGGCCGCATCCAGGGTTTGCCGCTCCTTCGGGTCTGCTGTCGTCATTTCGGCGCGCGCTTGAAACGGCGCATCAGGTTTCGCAGCGCCTGCCCGACCACCGGCACCAACCCGCGCGGCATGAAGATGGTGGCCGTCACCAGTACCAGACCATAGATCACCAGTCGATAATTTTCCGCCACGCGCAGATACTCGGGCAGGAAGATCACGGCGAACGCACCCACCACCGGTCCGGCCAATGTGCCGCTGCCACCCAGGATCACCGTGAGAATGGCATTGAGCGAATGGTCGACGCCAAAGGCGTCCGGGTTGAGGAAACCGATGAAGTGCGCATACAGGGCACCAGCCAAGCCCGCCAGGCTGGCACTGAAGACAAAAGCGAACAGCTTGTAACGCCAGACCTGCACACCGGTCGCCTCGATCAGTGTTTCGTTTTCGCGGATCGCGACCAACACCCGGCCGACTCGTGAATGCAGGATCAGTGCGCAACACGCGGTCGCCAGTGCCGCCGCGATCAGGACGAGGTAGTAGTACCCGACCCGATCGCCCAGGCCCCAGACCAGACCGCCGATGGCCACGTCCGGCGGTCGCGGCACGTTCGAAATACCCGCTTCACCGCCGGTCAGCGACGCCCAGGTGGTCAGCACGATGAAGATGACCATGTTGTACGCCAGGGTCGCGATGGCGAAGTAATGCCCCTTCACCCGCAGGCTCGGGTAACCCGCCACGACCGCCAGGGCCGCCGTCATCAGTGGCGCGGCGGCCATCGATAGCCACACCGGCCAACCCAGCTTCACGCTCAGCAGGGTTGAACTGTAGGCGCCGATACCCATGAACCCCGCCTGCGCGATCGACACATAACCGGTGAACCCCTGGATCAGGTTCTGCCCCTGTGCCAGGACCACCCAGATCAGGGCCAGTATGATCAACTGCAGAAAGTACGGCAGCGTCACCACCGCCGGCAAGGCCAGCGCGGCGCCTGCCAGGACCACCAGACCGGCCACCAGGGCGGTGCGCGAATTCATCGTTTCCCCAGCAGGCCTTCAGGCCTGAACAGCAGCACCACGATCATGACGAGGAATGCGATCACGTCCTTGTAGGCTGACGAGATGAAGCCGGCGGCCAATGACTCGCTGACGCCCAGCACGATGCCGCCGACGATGGCGCCCG
>JANPGJ010000380.1:0-2151 GCA_031423955.1 Burkholderiales bacterium | reverse complement strand
GCATTTCGCAACGCATCGAGAACGAAGCCGAACGTGACCTGCTGCGCAGCAAGTTGCAACAGCTGATCCCGGAAGGCGAAACCGGCGGCTACATCATCCGCACCATGGCCGAGGCCGCCAGCGAAGCTGATCTCGCGACCGACGTCAATTACCTGCGCAAACTGTGGAGCACGATCCAGGGCGGAGCGCAAACCATCCAGGCGCCGGCCTGCCTGTACCAGGACCTGCCGCTGGCGCGCCGCGCCCTGCGTGACCTGGTGACCGAGGCCACCGGGAGCATCCAGATCGACTCGCGCGAGAATTTCGTCAACCTGGTCGAATTCTCGCGCGACTTCACGCCGACGGTGCAGTCGCGCATCATGCATTACACCGGCGAGCGCCCGCTGTTCGACCTGTTCGGGGTCGAGACGGAAATCGAAAAGGCGCTGGCCCGGCGTGTCGACCTCAAGTCCGGCGGCTACCTGATCATCGACCAGACCGAGGCGATGACCACCATCGACGTCAACACCGGCGGCTTCGTCGGCGGCCGCAATTTCGACGACACTATTTTCAAGACCAATCTCGAAGCCGCGCAAGCCCTGGCCCGCCAGTTGCGGCTGCGCAACCTCGGCGGCATCATCATCGCCGACTTCATCGACATGGACAGCGAGGAGCACAAGACAGCGGTGCTGGCCGAACTCAACAAGACCCTATCGCTCGACCGCACCAAGATCGGCGTGTCCGGGTTCACCAGCCTGGGGCTGATCGAGATCACCCGCAAACGCACCCGTGAATCGCTGGCGCATGTACTGTGCGAGCAATGCCCGGTCTGCCAGGGCCGCGGTGAACTCAAGACTCCGCGTACCATCTGCTACGAAGTGCTGCGCGAGATCACCCGCGAAGCCAAACAGTTCAACCCCAAGGAATTCCGCATCCTGGCGGCGCAATCGGTGATCGACATGTTTCTCGAAGAAGAATCGCAGTCGCTGGCGATGCTGTCGGACTTCATCGGCAAGCCGATTTCGCTGGCGGTGGAAACCATGTATTTCCAGGAGCAGTACGACATCATCCTGATGTAACCCGCGCCTCCGACGAGCCTGATGCGCAGATGGTTGCAACAATGCCGCGGCAGGCAAGTCTATCCAGGCAGATCAAACCCGCGCAGCAGAGGCAATGCACGATGAAAAAAGCCATAGTCATCTTCGCCCACGGTGCCCGCGACCCCGAATGGGCGCGCCCCTTCGAACACCTGCGCGACGAAGTCATCGCGCGCGCGCCGGACACCAGTGTCACCATCGCCTATCTCGAATTCATGCAGCCGGCACTGGCCGAAACACTGGACGGCCTGATCGCCAAAGGCGTGATGGAAATCGACATCGTGCCGGCCTTCATGGCCCAGGGCGGGCACCTGAAACGCGACCTGCCGGCCTTGATCGAGACCGCGCGTGCTGCTCATCCGGCGGTGCGCTTCATCCTGCGGCCGGCCCTGGGCGAAGCACCGGGCGTGATTGCGGCGATGGCGCGCCACATCGCCGAGAATCGCGCTTAGGGTCGGCGCACGCAACGCGTTTTTGGTAAGATTCGCAGGTGGTTTTCGGGGAAGTAGCTCAGCTGGGAGAGCGTCGCGTTCGCAATGCGAAGGTCGGGAGTTCGATCCTCCTCTTCTCCACCACAAATTCAAGGGCGCCTTTCGGGGCGCTTTTTGTTTTTCGATCCGGCAATCGGAAAATGCGCAGGATCGCCGTATTCGCCGCCTGCATGGGAACGCTTTGGACAGCGGCGGGCATTTGCCATCCCTGAATCAACAAATATCACCGGCAAACGCTGTCCAAAGGAGAGAGGACCGCGTCCGATCAAGCCGGTGTTGCGTCAAGACGAACAACGGAGACCTGCAATGAAGAGAAGGAATTTCTGTCTTTGGGTAGGTGCCAGTCACCTGCTTGCCGCCAGTTCGGTCCACGCGCAGGCGAAACAACTGCAGATCATCGTGCCTTTCGGCCCGGGTGGATCGGGCGATATTTCCGCGCGCATGCTTGCCGATTTCATCACTCGCAAGACGGGACAGGCCGTGGTGGTCGAAAACCGCCCGGGCGCCAACGGTGTCATCGGCGTCGAGTCGGTACGCAAGGCGCCTGCGGATGGCTCGGTGCTGCTGCTGGCCACCACCTCGAC
>JANPGJ010000379.1:0-6541 GCA_031423955.1 Burkholderiales bacterium | reverse complement strand
AACCGCGTCAGCAGCAACGCCAGCTTCAACGGTGGATTCACCGCGGGCAACCTGCAGCTCACCGCCGGCACATTCACCGGCGGCGACGCGGTCATCACCGGTGCGATCGACTGGAGCGGCGGCAAACTGAGCGGGACCTGGACTGTGTCCGCCGGGCAAACCCTGAATGCGCGGTCGGGTACCGACAAGGACTTGTACGGCGCCAGTTTCGTCAACAATGGCACGGTCCGCTGGCAATCCGCCAATCGGGTCGGTTTCGTCTCCTCCAGCGTCGTCAACAACGGCCTGTTCGACATCCAGGACGATGCCAACCTGCACTATGCCGGTGGTAGTGCGTCAAGCTTTGTCAATTCCGGCACGCTGCGCAAGGGCGGCGGTGGCGGAACCTCGATCATCGGTTCCAGTGTCATCTTCTCCAACCCGGGAACGGTCGAGGCTCAGACCGGCACGCTGGTGTTGCCGGACAATTTCAGCAACCCCGGCACGATCACGGGCGGCGCCACGATCCAGACCACCAAGCTCACCAATTCCGGCCACGTCGCCCCCGGCAATTCCCCCGGCACCCTGACATTGGTTGGCAACTTCGAGCAGAGCGCGGCCGGTGTGCTCGATATCGAGCTGGCGAGCAGCGTCTTGTTCGACAAGTTCGTGGTCAACGGCACGGCCAAGCTCGATGGCACCCTGGCACTGCACTGCATCGGCGCATGCACGCTCAATGCCAACGACACCTTCGTGATCCTCAATTCCACTGGCGTCCTGAGCGGTACGTTCGGCAGTGTCACCACGTCAGGCTTCGGCAACGGCTTCGACTACTCGGTACGCTACGACTATGCAGCCGACTTGGTCGAGCTGCGGGTGCTCCAGCCCGGAGTTCCATTGCCGGTGCCCGAGCCGGAAACCTGGGCCATGTTGGTTGCCGGCCTGGGCCTGGTAGCTGCGCTGGCTCGCCGCAAGGCAGGGCCGCCGTCAAGCGCGTCCTGAATCGGCCGGGTCGGCACTTATGAACGTGCCGGTTTGCGCACCCGTTTCAAGTTCGACTGGCGTGCCGATGCCCACGCATGCCGCAGTTCCTGCGCCACATCGCTGACCGCAGGCAAGAGTGCACGCGGCGTCAGGCGCGTCTCGATCAGCGACAGATGCGCGTGTATCGCCTTCAAGGCGCGCGCGGCATCACCTTCGGACAGCGCTACCAGAATCTCTTGATGTTCCTCACAGGCGCATTCGGACGTTGCCGCAACCTCGAAAAACGCCACCAGCATCGAGGTGCGGCTGACCAACTCCTGCAACTCGCGCACCACGAACTGGCTGCCGGTGCATTCGGCCAGCAGCACATGGAATTCGCCGGATAGCCGGATCGAGAGTGCGCGATCGCCGCGCTTGAGCGCCGCGTGCTCGGCGCGGCCGTGCGCGGCCAGCGCGACGGCCTGCGCCGCGGTGAGCCGGCCGGCCAGGCGCCCGACGATGCCGCCTTCGACGATGCGCCGCGCCTCGTAGATCTCGCGCGCCTAGGCCAGGCTCGGGCTGGTGACGAACGCGCCGCGGTTGGGAATCAGTTCAAGCAGGCGTTCATGCCCGAGGCGTTGCAACACTTTGCGGATGCGTTCGCGCGAGACCCCGAAGATTGCGCCCAGGCGCGTTTCGACTAGCTGCGCGCCCCGGGGCCAGGCGGCCCGCCAGCAGGGTGCGGGCGATCACCTGGCGGATCGCATCTTCCTCGGTATTCATCGTCTGACTCTAGCGCCGCAGCGGGTCGCTTGTGCGCGTGCCGGGCGAGCAGCAACTACTGCGGCGCATGTGCGATCCAGTGGCGCGCGATCTGTGCGCGCGTGGCCACCCAGGCATGGCCGCTGCTGCCCAGGCGCTCGAGAACAGTCTCCAGCGCCTTTATGCGCCCCGGGCGGCCGATCATGCGCAGGTGCAGGCCGATGGACAGCATGCGCGGACCCGCCTCGCCTTCGCGCGCCAGCCAGTCGAAGGCGTCGCACACGTAGCCTGCAAAGTCGGCCGAGCCGGCGAAGCGGTTGGAATGCTGGAACTGCATGTCGTTGGTGTCGAAGGCATAGGGCAGCCTCAGGTGGCGCTTCGCGCCTACCTGCACGAAGTAAGGGGTATCGTCGTTATAGGCATCGCTGTCGTACAGGAAACCCTGCTCGACCAGCAGGCGCCGAGTCGCGGGGGGTCGAGGCCGAGCGCGTATGCCAGCCCAGCGGCGGCGCGCCGGTGGCCTCGCGAATCGCGGCGACGGCGGCGGCGATGTCGGCACGCTCGGTCGCCTCGTCCATGCGGGCGTGGCTTTGCCAGCGATAGCCGTGCGCGGCCACCTCGAAGCCGCGGCGCATCGCATCCTGCGCCAGCCACGGGCTGCGTTCCACCGCGCGGCCGCAGGCGCTCAAGGTCAGCGGCACGGCGAAACGATCGAACAGGTCGGCGATGCGCCACCATGCGGTGCGGGTGGCATATTCGAAGTGGCTGTCGATACAGGGGTCGGGGCCGGCTAAGCGGTCGATCGCTTCGTACACCGCTTCATTGACCGGGTCGCCGTCGCTCACCGAGAACTCGGCGCCCTCTTCGAAATTGAGCACGAACGATACCGCCAGGCGCGCCGATCCCGGCCAGATCAGCGCCGGGCGTCGCGCCATAGCCTTTGAAGTCACGCATCTGTCGGTCAATCCGCCTTGATGTTGCGGTCCTTGACCACTTTGGCCCAGCGTGTGAATTCGCCGTTCAGGTAATCGATGCTCTGCTTCTGCGTCATGCTCACCGCTTCGCCGCCGATATCCTCGACCCTCTGGCGGAAATCCGGCAGGGTGGCGATCTTGCGCAGGTCGGCATTGACGCGGTCGATGATCGCCTGCGGAGTCTTGGCCGGCGCCACCAGCATGTACCAGGCGACGAATTCATAGCCGGGGATGCCGGCCTCGGCCACGGTCGGCACATCCGGCAATTGCGGCGAACGTTTGGCTGAGGTAACCGCCAATGCGCGCAGCTTGCCGGACTTCACCAACTGGATCGAGGAGCTGATGATGTCGACCGACATCGGGACCCGGCCACCCATCACGTCCTGCAGCGCCGGCGCCGCGCCCTTGTAGGGCACGTGCAGCATGTCGACCCCGGCCATCGACTCCATCAGCGCGGCACCGACATGGCTGGTGGTGCCGATGCCGGACGAGGCGAACTGGATGTCGTTGGCTTTTGCTTTGGCGGTGGCCAGCAGATCGCGCAGGGTCTTGCCCGCGAAATTCGGACCCACCACCACCAGGCTGGGCACGTTGGCCACCACCGCCACCGGCACCAGGTCGGCGCGGGTGTCATAGGGCAGCTTGGCGTACATATAGGGGTTGACCGCGTGGCCGATAGTCACCATCAGGAAGGTGTAGCCGTCCGGCGCGGCCTTGACGGTGGCTTCGGTGCCGATGATGCCGCCGGCGCCGGGACGGTTCTCGATCAACACCTGCTGCTTGTTGCCCCAGGCCTCGCCGAGCTTTTGCCCGGCCATCCGTGCGAAGGTGTCGGCCGCACCGCCGGGCGGGAACGGCACGATGATACGCACCGGCTTCTCGGGAAAGGCGGAGATGTCCTGCGCCACGGTGGCTGGCGGCAGCACGGCGGCCAGCAATAGGCAATACCATTGCACGGCGCGGCCGGCGACGATTCTGGTGATTCTCTTCACGGCATTCTCCTCCTGGAGGTCAAGGCTGATGGTACGCCTGCAAGCGGCGCGACTATTGAGAATTGCATCATTCATGACAAAAGCATGCCCCTGGCTAGGCTGTCATGTTTTTGGTAACGATCAACAAGCAGAACATGAATGTGCGCTGACGCTGATCGGTGCGCAAGGTATTTCAACAAGCACGATGTGTGCCGCCGCGCCCGGTTTGATGCCTGTCAAGGCCGGGGCAGGTCGCGCGGCTAGACTCGAACCCGATCCGTGACCGGCGCGGCTGCGGACGATCATGACGGAGACAACGGATGCCATTGGCCATGCATGCGGGAACGGGCAATGCCGGACAAAGCAAGATCGTGGGTGCCGCCGATGCGGTGCGCCTGATCCACGACGGCGACACCATCGCCACCTCGGGCTTCGTCGGCATCGGCTTCGCAGAAGAGAATGCAATCGCACTCGAAGCGCGATTCACCGGTACGCCGTCCGGCGGCCCGCGCAACCTGACCCTGGTCTATGCCGCCGGCCAGGGCGATGGCAAGGCCAGGGGCTTGAACCACCTCGCCCACGAAGGTCTGGTGCGGCGGGTGATCGGCGGCCACTGGGGACTGGTGCCGGGCCTGGGCAAACTCGCGGTCGAGAACCGTATCGAAGCCTACAACCTGCCGCAGGGCGTGATTTCGTGCCTGTTTCGCGACATCGCGGCGCACCGTCCGGGGCATTTGTCGTGGGTCGGGCTGGGCACCTTTGTCGATCCGCGCTTTGGCGGCGGGCGCATGAACGCCCGCACCACCGAGGCGCTGGTGGAACTGATGGCAGTCGGCGGCGAGGAATTCCTGTTCTACAAGACATTCCCGATCAATATCGGAATCATCCGCGCCACCACCGCCGATCCCGATGGCAACCTGACGATGGAGCGCGAGGCGCTGACCCTGGAGTCGCTGGCGATCGCCACTGCGGCGCACAACAGCGGCGGCATGGTGATCGCGCAGGTCGAGCGCATCGCCGAACGCGGCAGCCTCAATCCGCGCCTGGTCAAGGTACCCGGCGTGCTGGTCGATTGCGTGGTGTTGGCCCGACCTGAGCATCACTGGCAGACCTTCAACACCCGGTACAACCCGGCGTTCAGCGGCGAACTGCGGGTGCCGGCCGGCACGGTCGCTGCAATGGCGCTCGACATGCGCAAGATCATTGCGCGCCGCGCCGCCCTGGAACTCAGGCCCAACAGTGTGGTCAATCTCAGCATCGGCATGCCTGAAGGGGTAGCCGGCGTCGCTGCCGAGGAACAGGTGATTGACCTCGTGACCCTGACCGCCGAGCCCGGGGTGATCGGCGGCATTTCGGCCGGCGGCTTCGATTTCGGCGCCGCCATCAACACCCAGGCGATCATCGACCAGCCCTCGCAATTCGATTTCTACGACGGCGGCGGGCTGGATCTGGCCTTTCTCGGCCTGGCCCAGGCCGATCGCGAAGGCAACCTCAATGTCAGCAAGTTCGGCCCGCGCCTGGCGGGGGCCGGCGGTTTCATCAACATCAGCCAGGCCGCGCGCAAGGTGGTGTTCGTCGGCACCTTCAACGCCGGTGGCACCGAGATGGTGATCGAAGGTGGGCGGTTGCGTATTGTGAACGAGGGCCGCACGCGCAAGTTCGTGCATGAGGTCGAGCACCGCACCTATAGCGGCAGCCAGGCAGCCAAGCGTGGCCAGGTCGCGCTCTATGTGACCGAGCGCTGCGTGTTCCGACTCGACGCGGAAGGGCTGGAACTGATCGAAGTCGCGCCGGGCATCGACATCGAGCGCGATATCCTGGCGCAAATGGCGTTCCGGCCGCTGATCAAGGCGGCGCCCTGCCTGATGGACGCACGCATTTTCGCCGACCCACCGATGGGCCTGCGCGGCGACATGCTGCGCGTGCCGCTGGAAAGCCGTTTTTCATATGACGCGGCGCAGAACCTGCTGTTCATCAATTTCGAATCGCTGGCGGTGCGGAGCGCCGAAGACATCGCGGCGATCCGCGCGCAGGTCGAGGCGCGCCTGGCGACTCTTGGCCGCAAGGTGCGGGTGGTGGTCAACTACGATCACTTCACGGTGGCGGCGGAACTGCTCGACGCCTATGGCGACATGGTGCGCGAGTTGACCGGGCGTTTCTACCTGGACGTGACGCGCTACACCACCAGCGCGTTCCTGCGCGCCAAGCTCGGGCGCGCGCTGCGCCGGCGGCACCTCGCGCCGCATATTTTCGAGAGTGCCGAAGAAGCGCTCGATTACTACAAGGGCGAGGGGGGACGAGGCGGCTGAATCACCGGTGCTTGCGCAGGCCGGAAGGCGTCAGCCGCCGAGCAACGAGACGATAACGCCGGCGGCGCGCTCGCAATCGGCGCGGCTGACGTCGAGATGCGTGACCAGGCGCATCTTGGTTGGCCCCAGCGCATTGATGAGCACGCCTTGCGCGCGCGCGCCGGCGACCAGCGCGGGGGCGTCCAGTCTCGCGCCGTCGAGTTCGAACACCACGATGTTGGTCTGCGTGCGCTCCGGCGCGATGCGCACGCCCGGGCATCCGGCCAGACGGTTGGCGAGCAGGCGCGCGTTGTCATGATCCTCAACCAGGCGTGCGACATTGTGGGTAAGGGCGTAGTCGCAGGCGGCTGCGAACATGCCGACCTGGCGCATGGCCCCGCCGAGCATGCGGCGCTGCCGGACCGCGGCGTTGATCAGGTCTTTCGGCCCCGCCAGCATCGAGCCGGCGGGTGCGCCAAGGCCCTTGGAAAACGCGACCATCACCAGATCGAAGGGTGCAGCGAGTCGTTGCGGCGGTTGACCGCACTGCGCCGCCGCATTCCACAGCCGCGCGCCGTCGAGATAAGTGGCCAGACCCAGTTCG
>JANPGJ010000378.1:0-3746 GCA_031423955.1 Burkholderiales bacterium | reverse complement strand
ATTGTGAAATCGCCGACCGAGCCGATCATCTGCGACTTGTTGAAATTGGTCTCGTTCCACGAAAAGCCGCGGATCTTGGCGCTGTCCTTGTTGTCGGTGTAGAAATTATCGAGGGCGCGAGAGTCAAAACCGCGCGCGGCCAGCAGGTTGGCGTAGATGGCGGAGGTGCCGACGTAATTGTTGACCGCCTCGTCATAAATTTTGGCCAGCGCGAACAGGTTGTCGCGCTTGGCGCTGGTGTTGACATCGGTGGCCTTGAGGTACAGCCACATGTTCTCGTCGTCGTCGAGCTGCCCGCCGCCCAGCAGCAGGTGCTTGTCGGGTGCGTAGTAGGCGTCGCGGATCAGGTCGTAGAGAGGCCGGCCCTTCAACAGGCCTTCAATCTGGCCCAGGTAGACCCGCGCCAGCGCGTCATTGCTGACCCCGCCCAGGTCGTATTTCGCGAACGTGGTGCCGGGATCGCGGAAGAAATTGCTGATCTCGGTCAGGCCGTCCTTGAGGCTGAAGTCGCGCGTGACCGCGCCGCTGTCGCTGGTGTCGATGTACCAGTGGGTCGAGAACGGTGCCCAGTAGGAATCCCAGTCCTCGTACCTGAGCCAGGTCTTCATGCCGTCGTTCGCGCTCATCAGGCGCAACAACTCGTCGGTGATGAAATTGCCGCTGGTGCCCTCGTAGTAGCGGGCCCGCACGTAGAGCTTGATCTGGTTCTCGAGCAGGGCCTGGTCGGTGTTGCGCAACAGGTCGACGGCAGCTTGCACCGATTTGTCGAGTTCGGTCTTGAGCGCCGACACGGTGGTGTCGAGGTTTTTCAACAGGCCGGCGGCGGCGTAGTCGCGCACCGCGTCGAGATCGGCGGCATCGACCGTCAGCGCGGCCTGCCCGTAGGGCACCGCGGCGCTTGCCAGCCGGGTGGCGATCTGCGCGCTCTCGCCACTGGTCACGCCCTGCAGGCCGAGGGCATCGGTGATCCGGCTCAATTGCTCGAACCCGGTCGCATGCTCCAGCAGGCCCTGGCCCAGCGTCAGGCTCTGGGCGGCCTGGTCGGTGCTGTCGTCGACCACGATCTGGTCGGCGCCGCCGTCACCGAACAGGAACAGCTGCGCGGTGATGCCATCGAGCTTGCCGTCGCGGCCGACGGTGATGGTGTCGGCCCCGGCGTTGCCATGGACCACGGTCTCGGCGGCAACGCTGCGGATGAAAATCTGGTCGGTGAGCGCGCCGCCCTGCACTTCGATACGCCCGGTGAACAGGTCGTTGTCGATGGTCAGGGTCGAACCGGCGTCGCGCAGTTCCAGGACGACGCTGTCGACTTCGCTGAAATTGAGGCGCGGCTGCGCGCCCGCGGCGCCGAGCGTGCTGACCATGTCCGCGCGCACCTGGGCATTCCAGGTCACCGCCCCGGCGCCGATTCGCGCTGCCAGCGGCGCGGTGGTCTTGAACGACACCGCGGTCAGGTTCTTGCGCGTGATGACGCTGTTGCCATCGAACACCACGGTCTCGTCGTGCAGCGCCTCGAAAGCCACCGCGACCGCCTGGCCATTGACATTCCTGGTGATGCCCCTGAGTTCGTAGAGTCGTTAGCCGGCGGCCGCACGCGACGGATCCGGGTGCGCGATGCCGTTGCTGCCGCCGGCCCAGGTGAGCGTGAGGCCGAAAGTCGCGGCGAACTCGAGCAACTGGGTGCGCGCCGTGACCGTCACGTTGTTGACCTGCGTGGTCTGCAGGCTCAGGTAGCTGACCCCGACCGGCACCACGACATCCTGGTACTGGACGGTCGGCGTGGCCGCCAGGGCTTGCAGGCCCGTCAGCAGGCCCGGCTGGTCGTAGCGGTCGGCGAAGCGCAGGTAGTCGGTCACCGCGCCGTAGATCAGGTCGAGCGCCTTGGCGCGCGCCGCACCCTGGGTCGCCAGCAGCGACTGCACCAGCGAATCCTGGGCCTGGGCGGTCAGCGCGATCTTGCTGTTGTCGAACTCGACGTCCTTCTTGATCAGCGAGCGGTCGCCCAGTTCGACCCCCTCGGTGCCCAGGCGCAGGTTGACCACGATCTCGTCGTGCAGGCCGGCGCCGCCGTCGATGATCACCGGCGACTTGAAGGCGCCCAGATCGTAGGAAGCCGGCATCACGATGCGCGTGCCGTGTGCCGGGTTCTCGACCGCGAACGGCACCACGCGGCTGAAATCGCGCACTTTGTAGAACGGCAGGCCATCGACCTCGCCGGCGCGGATGAAGCGGCCGGTGGCGTCCTTGGCGACGTCGTAACCCTGGACGGTGGAATAGAACTGGCTGCTGTTCTTCGGGAAGCTCAGGTTGATCACCTGCTCGGGCCCGCCGACGAAGATGGTGTCACTGCCGGAGCCGCCCTTGATCACCAGGTCGCCGACCGCGCCCATGTCGGCGCCGTACAGGTAGATGGTGTCGTCGCCGCCGCCGGCCAGCAACTGCAGGCGCTCTATGTTGAGCAGCTTCTGCAGCTTGACGCCGCCGCCGTAGATACGCTGCACCGGCTTCATCACGCCGGTGACCGGATCGGCCTCCATGTCGACGAAGATGTAGAAGGTGTCGGACAGCACGGTGCCGACCAGGCTCACCGCGTCAAAGCCGGCGCCGCCGTCGATCAGGATGTTGGCGTTTTCGACATACACCAGGGTATCGACATCCACCTCGCGCGTGTCGCTGGTGATGTCGCTGCCGGCGGCGCTGTTGGCGCCGAAGGTGCCGTTGACGGTGGCGACCTGCGAATCGAGGTCCTCCAGTTCGCCTTCAGCGCTCAGGGTCAGGAGCGCCTTGACCAGGAAGGTGTCGTCGCCGTTGTCGCCGTACAGGCCGATGTCGGCGACGTTGTGGTTGACCTCGAAGTAGTCGTCGTCGTCACCGCCGTAGAAGGCGCTGCCGTTGAACACCGCGCCCTGGGTGATCTCCCTGACGATGGTGACGATCTGGCCCTCGACCAGCACGTCCTCGGTCTTCAACACCGAGCCGATGTAGAACTGGTCGTCGCCGGCGTTGCCGAACACATCGATCTTGGCCGCGGTGCTGTCGGAGATAAACGTGTCGTTGCCCTCGCCGCCGAACACGCTGACCTCTTCGACGGTGTGGTAGTTGACCACCTGGAAGTTCTCGCCGGCAGCCAGGCTGGTGGCCCGCACCCGCATCAGGCTGTCTTCGTCGTCGGTGTTCTTCTTGGTGTAACCGCTGGTCGCGGGGTTGAAGTGGGCGATGATCAGGCCGTCGCCGTGGTCCCCGAAAGCGGTCCAGCGCGCGTCGCTGAACAGGTGATTCTTGTCGGCCGCGGGAATGTAGACGGTGTCGAGCTGGATGAAATCAGACCCGCCGCTGCCCTTGTAGGTGAGGCTGTCGATGCCGCTGGCACCGCTGTCCTCGATGCTGATCGACTGCTGGCCTAGGGCGCTACGCGTGAGTTCGATGACATAGCTGTCGCCGCCCTTGCCACCGTCGACAATGCCGCTCTCCGACCAGCCGGCGATCTCGAAACGATTGGCGCCGTCCAGTCCGCGCAACAGGAACGCCTCGAAGACGTCGCCGAACACCTCGGCCTCGTCGCCGTATTGCGCGTGCAGGACGGTGTCGTCGATGCGTAGCGAGGTGTCGGACAGCCAGAAGAAGGCGTCGCGCGTCTCGACCAGGGTATCGCGGTCGCCGCTGCGATTGACGTCACCGCTTTCGGCGGTCTCGAAGAATCGGTCGACGCCGGCGCCGCCGGTGATGGTATCGGACCCGGCGCCACC
>JANPGJ010000377.1:0-3273 GCA_031423955.1 Burkholderiales bacterium | reverse complement strand
CTCGGCCTGCGGGCGCTGCATGAAAACCTGCCCCTACAACCGCGAAGACCTGATCGAATCCGACCGCCTGCTGGAACTCTCGATCAAGGTGCCGTCGGCGCGCCGCGCGCTGATCGACTACGACGACCAGATCGGCGGCGGGGTGCGCAACCCGGTCAAGCGCTGGTGGTTCGACCTGGAAATCGTCGACGGCGTGTGCGTGACGCCGCGCGGGGTCAACCAGCGCGACCTCGATCTGGATCGTGGTGACAAGCTTGCGCGCGAACAAAAGCTGGCGTTCTTTCCGCCGCCGGTGCAGCCGGCCGGGGGAACGACGCTATCTACTGTGGTGCCGATCGATCGGGTGGCCGGGCAAAAGGCCTATGCGGAAGCGGAGAAACCGCTGGCGGCGCGCAGGCGCAGCGCAAAAACCACCCGCACTTAAGGAAACACTGAATATGCCCGTAGGTTGAGAGCGCTGCTTCTGCAACCAGTCGAATTGAAATGAACTTCCGTTCGATAATCCGCATTCGTGGGACCTATTCAGTGTTTTCTTAAACGCCTGGCGATGGCTCAGGCGCCGGCCGACTGCTGCGCCAGACTGCGCACATCGGCGATGTCGGCGAGATTTTCCAGCAGCTCGAACAGTGCGGGGGCGTGGGCGTAGCCGCCATGGCCGGCGCAGTCGAGGAACTTGCGCCGCAGCGCGTCGGGCGCGACCGGCAGGCGCGCATGACCGCGCGCAAACGCCACATCGCCGCTGTCGTGCAACGAGCCATCAGCCATCCGCACCACCACCCGGTCGGCGGATGCGAACACCGGATCGTCCGCGCTCGCATCGGTGCGCAGTTCGATGTGCGTGGCCTCGATCAGCCGCAGCACTTCACTTGAGGTGACGAAATCGTCCCGCAGTTGCGCGAAGCCGGCGGCGCCGGCGTTGAGGGCGCCCGCGACTGCGAACTCGACGCTGTACTTGGCCTCGAGTGTGGTGTGCGGGCGATGGTGGTGCGCCATCGCCGCCTGGCGCGCACCGATGCTGACATCGATGCGCCGCACCTGGGTGCAGTCGAAACCGGGCGCGGCATGAATGCCCAGGGCCGCATCGACAATCCGGTGCGTGGTGTAGCACAGCGGATATTTCTTGATCGACAAGCCGTCGGTGACAATCCGCAGATGCTTGCGCGTACTGGCGATCGCGCCGTCGACGTGGGCGCGGCCGGCGGGTGAAATGGTGCGCAGCAGGCCTTTCGGCCCCTCGAGAATGTCGCCGGCGGCCGTCACCCCTGCCGCCGCCAGTCGCGCCGCGGTCACACCGGCGCTGGCGGCGCGGCCGGCATGCAAGGCCTTGGTCTGGGTGCCGAAATTTCCCTGCAGGCCGCCGCTCATGCTGGCAGCGATGCCGATCGCATGCGCACACTGTGCGGCGGAAAGCCGCGCCAGATTGGCAACCGCGGCGGCAACCGCCACCGGACCAAGCAGGCCGGTGGGGTGCCAGCCGGTGGCATGCAGGGAATCCGGCTCGCGCGCGGCGAGTTCGGCCAGCACCTCGTAGCCGGCCACATAGGCGCGCAACACCTCGGCGCCTGATGCGCCCTGCGCCTCGCCGCAGGCGATGAGCGCAGGCATCAGGAGCGTGCTCGGATGGCAGCCGGCGGCCACATCGTCCATCGCGAACGCATGCGCCGCGGTGGCGTTGATCATCGCTGCGGCGGCAGGCGCCGCTTGCGCGGCCCGCAACTGCACGCTGCAGGGCCCGCCGGGCGCGCAATCCGCACGCACCGCGCGCACCACCGGCTCATGCCGCGCGGCGAGCATCACGCCAAAGGCATCGACAATGCCCATCTGCGCGGTGGCCGCCGCCGCCGCGGGTACGCCGTCCAGCGCGGCGACGAATTCGCCGAGAGCGGCGGTCAGCCCTTGCATCGTCTCTCACCGCTACGGATCGGGCGAGCGCTGTCGCTGGTCCGCAGGTAGCGCACAGCAGGCGCCGGCAGCGGCCGGCCGTCGCGCCAGTGTTCGATGGTGGATTTCATTGGCGCCCCTGTCCTAATCCGCGGTGATGCGGTTGTCGCGAATGATGCGGCCATACAGTTCGTGCTCGGCCCGGCCCAGCACGCCAAGCGCCTCGGGACCGTCGGCGGCCACCAGCAGCGCGGCCTCGGCGAGCTTGCTTCGCACTTCGTCCGCCTTGAGCGCCTTGACCAGTTCGCCGGCAAGGGTGCGCGCAATGTCGGGCGGCAAACCGGCTGGTCCGTAGAAGCCCAGCCAGGTGGATAGCTCGAAGCCGGGGATGGTCTCGGCGATGGTCGGAATTTCCGCCATGCCGGGAAAGCGGGTCTTTTCGCCGATCGCAAGTATCTTGATCCGGCGATCGTTGGCAAACGGCTTGAAGACCGAGAGGGTGGCGATGCCCAGCTTGATGTGACCGGCAAGCAAATCGGTAAGCATCGGTCCGCCGCCCTTGTAGGGCACATGGGTCATTTCCATTTGCGCGCGTTGCGCCAGCAGCATGCCGCCCACATGCTGCGGCGAGCCGGCACCGGCGCTACCGAAAGTCAACGCGCCCGGGTTCTTCCTGCCCCAGGCGATCAGTTCGGCCAGGGTTTGCACCGGCACTGCGCTGTTCACCGCGATGCCCACCACCGCGTTGACGCCGTTGGTCAGCGGCGTCAGGTCCTTCAACGGGTCGAAGCCCATGTCCTTCTGCAGGTGCGGGCTGATGGTGATGATCGGCTGGGTCGCCAGCAGGATGCGGTAGCCATCTGCGGGGGATTTTGCGAGGTACGCCGCGCCGATGGTGCCGCCCGCACCGGCGCGGTTTTCAATCACCACCGGCTGGCCCAGGCCCGCGGCGAGCCGCACCTGTACTGAACGCGCCAACTGTTCCGAAGATCCGCCGGGCGGGTAGGGCACCACGATGGTGACCGGGCGCGACGGATAGGACTGCGCGCGCGCCTTGAGAGGCAGGCTGCCCAAGGCCGCGGCGCCGATTGCGGCGCGCATGGCGCGGCGGCGGTGATTGTTCATATGAGTCCCCTTGATGGTGTTTGATGACGGCGCGCTCGCGCACAATTGTGCCCCAGCGTTGGTGGTCGACGCGTACCATTGGTTGCAGATCTTCGAGCGGCCCGCCGGGCGCGGACGTGTTGATGGTCAGCGGAATGCGACGGCCGTCGGTTGGCGGCTCGGCCACCTGGGCCGCGCCGATGTTGCCGCCGGCACCGGTACGCTTTTCGACCCCCATCGGCTGGCCAGGCTTTCCGCGTGAAAATTCACTCGACCGCGATCTTCGCC
>JANPGJ010000376.1:0-6894 GCA_031423955.1 Burkholderiales bacterium | reverse complement strand
GACACACCGGTCAGCGAGAGCGCGGGCGGTTCGCAACCGGTCGCCGAAGCAACTACCGCAGCAGTGGTCGATGTGCCTGCCACCGCCGTTGCGTCACCGGCGGCTGAAACGTCAACGGTCGCCGCGGCAAGCGAAACCGCTGCGCCAATGGCGGCACTGCCTGCCGCAGCGCCAGCCGAACTGCCTGCGGTCGCCGCGCCTGTGGCCGCAACCGCCGTTGTCGCCGCACCTGTTGCAGCGGAGCCTGCGGCGTCAGCCCCTGTCGCAGCCATACCGGTGGCCGCTCCGGCGCCGGCGATGGCCGCACCGATGGCAGCAGCGGTGGCCGCACCACCCGCGGCAGCCGAGCCGATCCGCGTACGCAAGCCGGCAGCCGAACTCGAAGCCGAGCGCATCGCGATGCTGCAAGGCGCGGGCCTGGCGCTGGTGGAAACCGACCCGCAAAAATGGCGTCACGCCTATGATCGCGCCACTGCGATCATCGAGCCGGTGGTGCCGAAACGCGTGGTCAGGCCGCCCGCAGCGCTCGACCACGGCCCGCTGGTATTGGTGGAGACACGCAAGCAGTAAGCAGAATGCTGGCAGGGGCGCGCGTCCGGCGCGCCCCTGCCAGCGATGCCTTCCCGCTTCAGTCGGCCTTCCCGCTTTAGTCGGCCTTCGACCTCGCCGCCGCCGCCGTCGCCGTCGACACCATATCAATCAGACCGTCGCAAGCATCCTCGATGTAGTCGAGCACCACCTCGAAGCCGTTGGCCGCACCGTAGTAGGGGTCGGGCACCACCTGCGACTGGTGGCGCCGTGCGTAGCGCATCAACAGCCCGACTTTGCCCTTGTGCCCGGGCGGGCACCTTTCTTCGAGCAGCGCGAGATTGTCCCAATCCATCGCCAGCAGATGGTCGAAGGTCTCGAAATCGTCGCTGCGCAAACGGCGCGCGCGCTGCTTCGAAATATCGTAGCCGCGCTTGGCGGCATGGGCTTGCGCGCGCGGATCGGGCGGGTCGCTGATGTGATGCGCATGGGTGCCGGCCGACGCCACTTCGACCGCGTGCGACATGCCGCGCAATGCCAGCTTGTGGCGCAGCACGCCCTCGGCCGTGGGTGAGCGGCAGATGTTGCCCATGCACACCATGATGATTCTGGTTTTCTTTTGCAGCATCATGAAATCGACATTCGCGCCGGAACCGCCCACACTCGCTCGAAGCGCAATGATACGGACAATTGGTCGCTTCCAGACATTTTCCGGAATGAATGCCTGCCTGCGTTGGTGACGCAAAAGCTGCTAGCCTTCAGCAGCGCGCTTGCACCATCACCCTGCATGTCTCTCAATGAATCGGCCCGACCCGATGGCGGATCCCTGCACTCGACTTCTCTCCGACTTGCTTGACTTTGTTCGCGACGAGCAAACCGCAGCCAACCACAAACTGTTCGACCTCTGGGCCCGGCCGCTGACGGAGAAACTTGAAAAGGGCTGGTCACAGGGGTTCACCCGGCTTGAGGCGGGCGACGAACCATCGACCGCCTGGGCCACTCTCGACGACACCGAGTCGCGCTTCCGCGAAGGCGACCTGCTGGTCCTGCACGGCGGCAGCCCGCTGCACGACCCGCTTGGTCGCGGCTTGTCGCTGGAGTCGGAGGAAGATGGCCGCTGGCTGCTGTCCGGCATTCGCGTCACCTCCGCCCTGCAACTTTACGCGGGCGGTCCCTGCTACGCGGACCCGGATACCATCGACCTCACCCATTACTACGAGCGCGCGCTGGAAGAAATCGCGACCTCGCAAATCGGCCGAACCGTGGTGTTGCCGCTGTTGGCCGGCCAACTCGAGATCAGCTTCGACGAGCGCGACGTGAGCGAGGCCGAGCACATCGCCGGCGCCGAAGGCTTCAACCTGCGGCAGGCGCAGGCGATCGGCTTAGGCCTAGGCGCGGAACAGATCGCGTGCATCCAGGGCCCGCCAGGCAGCGACAAGACCCGCGTGCTCGCGCTGATCGCGCGCCTGATGGTCGCGCGTGGCGAGCGGCTGCTGGTGACTTCGCACACCCACATGGCGATCAACAATGCGCTCAACATGGTGCATGCAGAGGGCGTGCCGACGGTGAAAATCGGCAGGCAGGCCCAGCGCAGGGGCCTCGACGCCGGCGTGCCCTGTTATCCCGACATGGGCGCCTGGGATGCGCGGCCGACCGATGGTTATGTGGTGGGCGCGACGCCGTTCGCCACCTGCAATGCGCGCCTGGAGAACTACGAATTCGACACCATCGTGTTTGACGAAGCGAGCCAGATCACCGTGCCGCTGGCGCTGATGGCGATGCGCAAGGGCAAGCGCTTCATCTTCATCGGCGACCAGAAACAGTTGCCGCCGGTGATGCTGTCGCGCTCGGTGCTGTCGAAGGAATCCTCATCCGTGTTCGCCGCCCTGACGTCGCAACATGCCGATCACTCGGTGATGCTGGACCAAACCTACCGGATGAATCGCTGGCTGACCGCATGGCCCAGTGACACCTACTACGACAAGCAGCTGGTCGCCAGCGGCCGCAACCGCGAGCGTCGGCTGGTGTTGTCGCAAGTACCCGCACGCCTGGCTGCGGTGTTCGATCCCGCCCACAGCGGAATCTTCATTCCCGGCCTGGACCGTGCCGCCCGCACGCGCAACTTTCGCGATGCCGACCTGGTGGCCGAGCTTTGCGAGGCCGCGGTCAACGGTGGCTTGCCGCTCGAATCGATCGGCATCGTCACGCCGTATCGTGCGCAGGGTCGCGCGGTGCGCAATGCCCTGATCGCGCGCTTCGGCCGCGCCAGGGCGCAGAACGTGGTGGCCGACACGGTCGAACGGATGCAGGGCCAGGAGCGTGAACTCGTCATCCTGTCGTTGGCCACGGGCGACCTGGTATTTCTCGCTGCCGTGGCGCCGTTCTTTTTTCAACCGCAACGGCTCAACGTTTCGATCACCCGCGCGATGACCAAACTGATCGTCATCGGCCCCGCGGTGCCGATCGTGCCTCCCTTGGAAGATGAAACCGTGCAACTGTGGATTTCGCAATATCTGGGCTTCATCGCCCAACTGTTGCGGGTCGATCTGTAGGCATGGCGATCTATATTCCCGAGTGGATCCGGATTTCCGGGCGCCGCCTCCACATCAAGCGCGCGCTCAATTCGCTCGACGACGCTCACGTGGTGCGACGCCCGCTGCGCCCCGGGGCCGGTCCGGCCGACCTGTTCGTCGCGCATGCGACCCGCGGCTGGCTGGCACTGGCCCTGGTGGAGGCGACCTATGCGCAGCTCGCGCCGGCGCAACTTTTCGAGTCGGAAGCGCGAGCCCGGTTCCTGCAGCGTATCGCCGCCCTGCAAGGCCTTGGAGCGGCCCCTGAACCGGGCGGCCGGGCGCCGCCAGCGCTGCTGTTGATGTGGGCCTGCAACGCCGCGGAGGTGCGCTCGCTGACGCAAACGCTGCCGCACCTGGCGGGCCTGCGGCTGGTATCGAAGGACCAGTTCGCCGAAGCGGGCGCGCAATTGGTCAGCGAGTCGCTGACGCCGCTGGCACAAGGAGTCGAGCAAGCCCTGCTTGGAACCTATTTTCCAGAAGCGGAGATTCCAGAGGTCTGCACCACTCGCCGGTTTTTCCGGCGCGACAACAGCGCGAAACTCGGCCGCTTTTTTCTCGATGTCGATCAGGAGTGGACCTCGAAACTCGATCTCGAGATGCCCGCCGAACAGAGCCTGGCCGCCAGGGACTTCACGGTGCGTCTGGTCAACGGTGTGGCCGGCAGCGGCAAGACCCTGATCGCGCTGCATCGCGCGCTGCTGCTGGCGGAGATCTTCCCGCGACAACGCCTGCTGGTGCTGGTGCACAACACGCCGATCGTGGCTGACCTCAAGGACCGCCTGCACCGCATGCGTGGCGGCTTGCCCGCCAACCTGGAAGTGAACACCTTCTTCGGCTGGGCCGCGCAACAGTGGCGGCGCAGCTTTCGTACCCGCTTGCAAGTGCCCGACAATCCGCGGCTGGTTCCGCATCTGGTCTTGCAGCACCGCGCGCAATGGCAAGACCTCAAGCCATCAAACACCCAGCTCGCAGGCGAGATCGACTTCATCAATGAGGCGCTGATCGCCGATGAAGACAGCTACCTTGCCGCCAGCCGCGCCGGCCGCGGCTTTGCCTTGAAGCCGAAAGAGCGCGCCCTAGTGTGGGCGCTGCGCCAGGCCGTCACCGCCGCGCTGCGTGAAGCGCGGCTGCGCATGTGGAGCGCCGTGCCGCGCGACATCTGCCTCAATCAAAACGGCCATCAGCGCCTGCGCAAGTACCACCACATCCTGATCGACGAGGCGCAGTTCTTCGCCCCCGCATGGTTCGAGGTGGCCAAGCTGTCGATGGAAAGCGGTGGGCAGCTATTCCTGTGCGCCGACCCCAACCAGGGCTTCATGAAAAGCCGCCTGAGCTGGAAAAGCGCAGGGCTCGACGTCAGCGGCAGAACCAGGAAACTGCGCAAGTCCTATCGCACCACCCGGGCGATCCTGGAGTCCGCCAACAGCATGTTGGCCGCCCTGCGCGATGCCGACGCCGAAGACTACCTGGAGCCCGATTTCGACGGCATGATCGCAGGCACGCGCCCGCTGCTGGTCTACACCGACTCACCCCAGGACTCGATGGATCGAGTGGTCAACGAGCTCGCGGCGATCGCCGGGAAAGGCACGCTCCCCTTGAGCGCGATGCTGCTGGTCTACGGCAGCAACATCCAGAAGCCGGCGCTCTACAAACGGCTTTGCAAACAATTCGGCGAGAACCGCGTCTGGTGGTTCAATGAAACCAACCAGAAAAAGGCGCCGCCGGCCGGCTACGGCGGCGACTACCTGCGCATGGCCTACCTGGAAACCGCCACCGGACTCGAAGGCGGCATCGTGTTCCTGGTGGGGGTGGAAGCCCTGTTTCGTCAAGGGTCGCAGGCGTCAATCAGTGAAGAGGAAGGTCAAGCCGAGCGCGAAGAAAACGCGCGCAAGCTGTACATGGCGATGACCAGGGCCGGGCAGCGCCTGGTGCTGATCGCCTCGCAGCGACTGCCGGCGGCGATCGAACGATTGTTCGCGCTAGCGGGGTAGCGTGACCCACGCATTGGTCAGCCAAGCCCTCAGCCCTCGATCTCGTCCCACTTGCGGCCCGGATATTCCTTCCGCGACCTGTCGCCGATGGCAATGGTGGGGTTTGTGCTCGCCGCACAACGAGCGGCCGGCTCCATCGCTGCCTTGGGAATCGACCACTCAACGTGGCGCCTTTCCATGAGGCCAACGCCGTCGCCATCAAGCGGAGTCCGCAGCCGGCTCCATCCCGCGTGCCGGCAACGTGACCCGCACGAAGTCGTCGGTGGCTTCGAATCCGGCCTCTTTGCCCGCATGATCGCGCGTCAGCGGAACGATCTTGCGCCTCACGCCCATGCCCCGGTGTTCGACATAACCGTAGTCGCGCATCACCTCGACGATGATCGGATTGCGCGCCGCGCGTTGCCCCGCCAGCATCTTCTCGACCGTCATCGAGTTCTGCAGCGCGCCGGGGCTCGATATCTGCAGACGGTCCGCATAGTTCACGATCTCGACCTCGGCGGGGCGGGTCCAGTCACGGTGGACGAACGCGTTCAACACCGCCTCGCGAACGGCTTCGCGCGCATAGCGGTTCAAGGCCACGCGGCGCAGGCCATCCTGGAGGTTCCCGCTGTGCACAATGAAAAAAGGATTCATGCGCTCCAGCAGCCGCTCGAGTAATCCCGGCTGCGCCGGGGGTAGCGAGTGGTCACCCGTCCAAAGCGCCACCAGGGGCCCGTCGATGACGCCATCGTCCTGCGCTTCATATGTCTTGTCGATTCCGGCGAATGACATCCATCGCGCGCCCGCATAGCGCATCTTCTGGCGCGGGCTCAAGCCGAACAGCACCAGCCCGGCGATCGAACACACCGGCGGCCCGTCATTGCGCGCCACCATGAACCCCAATCCGGTGAGGCGCTGATGCCACGCCGCATCCGAATTCGGCGCCTGAGGATCGCCCGCGATCCTGGTGAGGTAATCGGTCAATCTCGTCGTGTCGAGATCGGACAGCGCCGTGCCCGATACCGGCAGCGCTTCGGTGTGCAGCATGCCGCCACTTTCGAACAAACGCGCCAACTGCTCGCGCGTCGCGCGTCGTGAGCTGCTGCCGACGCGAACGTAGACCTCTTCGCGGTCGCGATCGCGCACGACGTACGGTTTCGCCGTGCCCTCGGTAAACGACACCACCGCCACGCGCTTGCCGTCGTCGAGCGCCACCTCCTCGTAATACGGCAGCATCATCGGATGCACATAACGACCGAACACGGTATCCATCACCCAGAGTTCAAGGCCCGGTCGCTGGATGCCGCTGATGGCGCCATCGTCTTCCACGCCCAGCAGCAGGCAACCGCCTTTCAGGTTGGCCAGGGCCACGATCTCCCTGGCTAGTTGCTCCGGACGCAGATCATCGCGCTTGAACTCCACGCCCGAACTTTCACCGTTCGCAATGAGTTGCAGCAACTCGCTTTTCAGCATGACTCTCAGGCTTCACAGATGGATTTCACAATTGGCTTCGCGCCGGTTGGCGCCGCTTGAATATTGACTACCTGTGTCACTTGACTTTCGACCACGAGCAGAGCGCTGTTCATTGAAGGTGTGTCTGTGGATAAGTATAGATGCTTGTGCCGTTTGTGAACGCGCGCGGCGAGCTCATCAACTCATAACACCGTCACGTTCACCGTGTCGCCAAACACCTCGCGCACCGCCGCAACCATGTGCTCGTGGTGGCTCAAGAAAATCACCTGGGTTTTTTCGGCCAGCACCCCGAGCGCTTCGAGCCCTGCCTTGGCGCGCGCGTCGTCGTAATTGATGAACAGGTCGTCGGC
>JANPGJ010000375.1:0-12873 GCA_031423955.1 Burkholderiales bacterium | reverse complement strand
GCCACGGCTCGTATTGCTCACGCTCCCACATGAAGCGCAGGAACTCCTTGGCGGCGTTCGGATACTTGCTGTACTTGAACGCCATCGCCTGGGTCAGCAGGTGCAACTCGGTCGGCCGGCCGATCGGCCCGATCGGCATCGGCGCATGGTCCATGTCGGCGACCACCGCCTTCTTTGCCGCGTCAGTCGAGTTCTTGCCGGCGTAGTAGATCGAAATGCCGTTCGAGGTGAGGCTGATCTTGCCTTCAAGAAAGGCGTTGTTGTTCGATACCCCGCTCCAGGCGGCCGTGCCCTCGATGAAGGTCTTGTGCAATTGCTGCATGTACTCGATGGCCTTGACCGTCTCCGGGCTGTTGATCGCCACCTGGTTCTTTTCGTTGACCAGACGGCCGCCGAAGCCCCACAAGATGTTGTGCATCCAGGTTTCGGAGTCGCCGGTGGCGTGCGAGATGGCGAAGCCGGCCGGCTTGCCGATCTTCTGCAGCGCCTGGCAGAGTTTCAGGTAGTCATCGAAATTGGTCGGCACGCCGTTGAAGCCAGCCTCCTTCACCGCCGAGACGCGGTAGTTCAGCAGCGCACCGCCCGCCCCCAGCGGCAGCCCGATCCAGCGGCCCTTGGCGGTGGTGCCGTAAGCACGCGCCGCCGGGAACCAGCCACCATACTTCTTGCCCAGATATTCGGCCAGATCGGTCAGGTCGAGCAGCTTGTCCGGGTACAGGTGCGGATCATCGAGCCAGCCGACGATGATGTCCGGGCCGGCGCCCACGTTGGCCGCCACCGCCGCCTTCGGCCGCACGTCTTCCCAGCCCTCATGATCGGTCCGCACCTCGATGCCGTACTTTTCCTGGAATTTCTTCGTGTTGGCCATCCATACATCTTCGTCGGCCTGCACAAAACGCTTCCAGCGCAGCACGCGCAGCTTGGCGCCCTTCTCCGGCTTGAAGGTGGTTTGCGCCTGGGCGCTCTTGACCCAGATCATCGGGCCGGCGGCGCTGGCGCCGAGCGCGCCAATCACGGTGCGTCGTTTCTGATTCGTCATCTCCATGTCTCCCTTTGTTTGAAATTACCGTTTCCACTACTGGTACCACCTGCGTCCAGCAATCATCACCCTGCCATCATGATGCGTCAACCCGCCGCCAGAGATCACGCACCATGTCCTTCAACATCTTCGACTCCATCCAGCGATCGGAAAGCTCGTAGCCATCGGCGCCGGTCATCGCGTATTCCTTGGGACCCAGTTCGCACAGGAAGGTCAGTGTTTCATCGGCGCCGGCGCGGCGCTTCCATTGCCGAAACCCGTACTCCCACCAGCCCATGAACAGGTCGACCCAGTCCCTTTGATGCGCGAAGCTGATCTGCACCTGGACCTGCTCGCGACTGGCGACGCGGCCATGAAAGCCCCAGCAGTTGTCGAGGACGCGCCGCATCAGCGCGTGGTTTTCCGCGCTGATCGGCCAGGCGAACTCGCGTCCCACCACATAGTGCGAGAGGTCGCCGGTCAGCCGCAGGTCGGGAAAACAGTCGAGCAGGTGCAGGGTGAAAAAAAGATCGGTGGTCATGCGATCGCGATGGGTCTCGATCTGCAGCTTGATGCCGGCGTCGGCCGCCAGCCGGCGCCAACCTTCGATATACGGAATGCAGTCCTCGAGCCGATAGGGCTTCACGTCAGGTTGCAGGTTGATGTGGTCGGCGCCCAGTTCCTGCACATGCGCGATGATCGGCTTCAGGTCATCGACGGTCTTCGGGTAGCACTGCGCCTGCCAGCTCATGCCGTGCTCGCGCAGGTAGCCGGTGACGGTCCTGGCGTACTGGTAGTCGAAAAAGCGCACACCGGCGCCGTCGAATCCGGCGCCGCGGATCATCTCCAGCTTTTCATCCAGCGTCCATTCAAGCCCGTCCGGGCGACGACGTTCCATCGCCCACAGGGATTGATAGACCAGAAAGCGCTGGCTCACGTGCGGCCGCTAGAACACCACGACACTGCGGATCGATTCGCCGGAATGCATCAGGTCGAAACCCTTGTTGATGTCCGCCAGGGGCAACGTATGGGTGATCAGGTCGTCGATGTTGATCTTGCCATCCATGTACCAGTCGACGATTTTCGGTACGTCGGTGCGACCGCGGGCGCCACCGAAGGCGGTGCCCTTCCACACCCGGCCGGTGACCAGTTGAAACGGCCGGGTCTTGATTTCCTGACCGGCGCCGGCGACCCCGATGATCACCGACACGCCCCAGCCGCGATGGCAGCATTCGAGCGCCTGGCGCATCACATCGACATTGCCGATGCACTCGAAGCTGTAGTCGGCACCGCCGCCGGTCATTTCCACCAGGTGCGCGACCAGGTCGCCCTTGAGATCCTTGGGGTTGACGAAATGGGTCATGCCGAACTTGCGCGCCAATGCCTCGCGCGCCGGGTTCAGGTCGACGCCGATGATCATGTTGGCGCCCACCAGCTTCGCGCCCTGCACCACATTGAGCCCGATGCCACCCAGGCCGAAGATCACCACGTTGGCGCCGGCCTCGACCTTGGCTGTATTGATCACCGCGCCGATGCCAGTGGTGACACCGCAGCCGATGTAGCAGATCTTGTCGAACGGTGCATCCTCGCGCACCTTCGCCAGTGCGATCTCCGGCAGCACGGTGAAATTGGCGAAGGTCGAGCAACCCATGTAGTGGTGAATCTTCTTGCCGCCGATCGAAAAACGGCTGCTGCCATCGGGCATCACGCCTTTGCCCTGGGTGCCGCGAATGGCGGTGCAGAGATTGGTTTTTTGCGACAGGCATGACTTGCACTGCCGACACTCGGGCGTGTAGAGCGGAATGACATGATCACCCTTTTTCAGCGAGGTCACGCCGGGACCGACATCGACCACGACGCCCGCCCCTTCATGACCGAAGATTGCCGGGAACAGGCCTTCCGGATCGGCGCCGGAGCGGGTGAATTCGTCGGTATGGCAGATACCCGTGGCCTTGATCTCGACCAACACCTCGCCCGCACGCGGGCCGTCGAGCTGCACCGTTTCGATCACCAGCGGTTTGCCGGCCTCATAGGACACGGCGGCACTTACGTCCATTTGCATTTCTCCAGGCTGTTTTAAGGGGAAGGCGCGATGATAGCGCCGTCCCGTTCAGGTCGTGGCGGTCTTCTTGCCGCCCTCTTCGACGAAGCCGAAATAGCGCTTGCCGGCGGTCTGGTTTTCGTAGATCGAACCCTGGTTTTTGGCCGGCGGCAAGGGCATGCGAATCGGCGTGACGGTGATCCGCGGTTCGATCGTTTCAGTGCCGCAGATCAGGCGCTTGCCGTAGGCCTGCCAGTCGGTCTTGCCGACCGCCATCAGCGGATAGGCATCGGCGGCCGTCATTTCATAGAGCAACAGACCGCGCGAGCGATTCGAGGTGTTTTGTGCCGAGCCATGAACGGTGCGCACATGATGAAACGACACCGAGCCGGCCGGGCCTTCGCACGGCACCGCTTTCGAAAAATCGACGCCGCAGGTATCTGGATCCATCGCGCCGCAAAAATGACCGTCGGGGCCGTGGTGGTCATAGGTGGGGCCTTTGTGGCTGCCCGGGATCACATACATCGCGCCGTTTTCCACCGTGGTGTCGTCGAGCATCACGCCGACGGCAAGAATGTCATCGTTGGTATGCGGATAAAACGCCCAATCCTGATGCCATTCGACCGGCGAGCCGAAGTGCGGCGCCTTCAGGTTGAGCTTGGAGCCGTGCAGGCGCACGCTCTCGCCCAGCAGATCTTTCAGGATACCGACCAGCTTCGGGGTGTACATGAACTCGTTGAACACCGGGTCGACCTCATGCGGTTTCTTGATGCGCCGCACCCGCGGCTGGTCCTTGCTGTGCCCGGGCTCCAGATCGTAGATGTCGTCGTGGGTGCTCACCACGCGCGACTTATCGACCAGGTCGGCCAGGGAATTCTTCATCCGCTGGCGCATCACGTCATCGAGCACGCCTTCGACGATCAGAAAACCGTCCTGGTGGTAACGATCGATCTGCTGTTGCGACAGAACATGGGGCATTTCATTCTCCTTGATCAAGGTATATGGAAATCATCCGGGCTGCGGCGCGGCTCAATCCACTTTCGCGCCGGAGGCGCGCACCGCCTTGCCCCACTTCGCGACCTCGTTCTTCACGAAGGCCTTCATCTGCTCCGGCGTGCCGGGCGCCGCATCGAGTCCGAGGCTGGCAAAGCGCTCACGCACATCCGGCAACTGCACCGCCCGCAACATCGCCGCGTTGATCTTCGCCACCACATCGGCGGGCATGTTGGGCGGGCCGCTGATGCCGGTCCAGGACTCGGCCTCGAATCCGGGAAATCCGGATTCGGCCACCGTCGGCACGTCCGGCAAGGCAATGCGACGCGTCAGGCTGGTGACCGCCAGCGCGCGCATCTTGCCGGCCTTCACATGCGGCAGGGCCGAATCGAAATTGACGAACATCATCGGCACCTGGCCCGACATCAGGTCGAGCATCGCCGGCGCGCCGCCGCGATAGGGAATGTGGGTGATGTAGACGCCGGCTGCAGCCTTCAGCATTTCCATCGACAGGTGGTTCGAGGCACCGCTACCGGTGGAGGCGTAGTTGAGTCGCCCGGGTTGCGCCTTGGCCAGCGCCAGCAGTTCGCGCAGGTTTGTCGGCGGGAACGCGGGGTTGACCACCAGCGCATTCGGGCCCTTGGAGATCATCGCGATATGGGTCAGGCCATCCACCACGTCGTAGGGCATGTTGCCGTAAAGAGTGGCATTGATGCCCTGGCTGCCCACCCCCGACACCAGCAAGGTGTAACCGTCGGGCGGCGCCTTCGACACAAAGTCGGAACCAATATTGCCGTTCGCCCCGGCCCGATTTTCCACGATCACTGGTTGTCCCAGGATCTCGGCCAGCTTCTGGCCGGCCAGGCGCCCCATGTTGTCGGTGGTGCCGGCCGGCGGCATCGGCACGATCAGTTTGATCGGCTTCGTTGGAAAGGATTGCGCACCGACCAGCGCTGACGCAAGAAAGGTGGTCGCCAGCACCATCAATCGCAAGGCGCGACTCGCCCTACCTGCGACGTCGCCAGGGTAATCACGAAACACGCCGGAACTACTGGACATCGCTCGCCGCCTCACGCAAACTGTTAGCGCTAACATTTTCAACTATCGCATCGTATCCAAACGTGACCAAATTGTCAAACAAGCGCCCGGCGCCGACCGTTCAACGCTCTGCCACGCCAACCGCCCCCATCCAGATGGCTGCCGTGGCGCGCCTGGCCGGCGTGTCGATGATGACCGTGTCGCGCGCCATCCGCGAACCGGCCAAGGTCGCCGTCGCCACCCGGATGCGGGTGGATGAGGCGATCCGGAAGCTGGGATATGTGCCCAATCTCACCGCCGGAAGCCTGGCGTCGAATCGCAGCCGGATCATCGGCGCGATCGTGCCGACCATCGACAACTCGATTTTTGCCGAAACCGTGCGCGGCCTCTCCTCCTTGCTCGAGCCCGCCGGCTACCAGTTGTTGCTTGGCCAGACCGCTTACCGCGAAAACGCGGAGGAAGCACTGGTCACCGCATTTCTCGGTCGCCGGGTCGACGGCATGGTGCTGACCGGCGTCAAGCATTCCGCGGCCACGGTCAAGCGCTTGAAGGCCGCCGCCATCCCGGTGGTCGAGACCTGGGATCTGACTCCCAGCCCGATCGACATGCTGGCGGGCTTTTCCAATCGGGCCGCCGGCCGCGCCATCGCCACCTATCTGCTTGGGAAGGGCTACTTGCGCCTGGGTTTTGTGGGTGGCGCCGAAGATCGTACCCGCGCACGTTTCAGCGGCTTCGAAGCCGCGGTCAAGGCCACGCCTGGTGCCTCACTGGTGCGGGTGGAACACGAGGCCGGTACCGCTTTTTCCGGTGGCAGGGACGCATTGACGCTTCTGCTCGCCGCAAAAGCACCGCCACGCGCGGTGTTCTTCAGCAATGATGCGCTGGCTGTGGGTGGCCTGATGGAGTGCCACCGCCGTGGTTTGCGAGTCCCGGAAGACATCGCCATCGCCGGGTTCGCAGACCTCGACATCGCCGCTGAATCGGCACCGACGCTGACCACCGTGCATGTGGGCACGCGACGTATCGGCGAAGAGGCCGCACGTTTGCTGATGCAGCGCCTCGCTGGAGAGAGTATTGGCGAAACGGTGCTGGACCTCGGATTTTCGGTGGTGGAACGCCAGAGCGCATGAGCCGCGTTGATATTTCGACCCGCCCGGCTCGCGTGATTGAACTGTCGATATTTTTTACACTAATCCAAATTGACCTTTGTTCACACATATTTTTTCTCTTAAAATCATTGAGTTAGGGGATTTTCTTAACATGGCTTGATTTGTGCGTCCACGTGCATGCAATCTCACTGACAACCTCTCCCGGAGAACTCATGCGAATTTCAAAGTTGCTAGGCGCTATCACGATGGCGACCCTCGTCAGTGCCGCGCACGGCGTGCCGACCCTGATTCATGACTACCAACTCAACGGCACGCTGGCCGATGCCTTGGGTGGCCCGGCGCTGGTCGCCGCTGGCGGCACGCTTGGCGGCAGCGGATACACCTTCGCGCCGAATCAAGGCTTGTCGCTGAGCAATGGCCTGGCTGGCAACGGCAACTACTCGATCGAGATGAGTTTTTCGTTCAGCACCATCGGCGGCTACCGGAAAATTCTCGACTTCAAGGACCGCAGCTCGGACATTGGCTTGTATGCCCTCGGTAGTGGATTGAACTTCTATAACCTGACTGGCAGCATTGGCTCGGCGTTCGCAAACAACGTCAATGTTGATGTCGTACTGACTCGGGACAGCGGCACCAATGTGGTGACCGGCTACCTCAACGGAGTCGGCACGTGGTCGTTTGTTGACACCAGTTCATTGGCGGTGTTCAGCGGCGCCAACGATATCGTCCAGTTCTTCAAGGACGACTTCGCGACGGGCCAGGGCGAAGCGTCCGGCGGTTTCGCCGACTACATCCGCATCTACGATGGAGCGCTCGACCGCACGCAGGCACAATGCGTCGGCAACGGCGGGTCGGTGGCGAACTGCGGCATTCCTTCACAGGGCGGCAACAATGTGCCGGAACCGGGCACCCTTGCCCTGCTGGGCGCGGCCGCGCTGGCGGCTGGCCTGCGTCGTCGCCGCTGATTTCGGCGCACGCAACAAAAAAGCGGCCGATGGCCGCTTTTTTTTAGGCAAGCTGTTCGCCTTCCTGAGTGCCTTGTGGACGATGAGTATCACTCACCGGACGTCGACGCTTTGAGCGGAAAACAGCGCAGGCTACGAGAATTCCACCAGCGCCGGGAATGCTGAAAATACTTTGGAACGCCTGATCCTGCCGGTGAGGTTCCAGAACGTCAGCGCGCCCTGCTCGTCGCAAATCCAGACTTCCTTCGCACCAGCGGCGAAGTACAGCGCGCGCTTGTTGTCCATCTCCCGTTTCGAGTTGGACGGCGACTTGATCTCGACGCACACATCAGGCGCTGCGGGGGCGGCAGCCTTGCCGGCGAAGGCCTCAGCCTGCGCTTTGGATAGCCAGGCCACGTCCGGCACCTTCACTCCGTCCGCTGTCACCACCGGACATTCAGACATCACTCTTCCGCCGGCCCAGGACTGACGCAACAGCGCGTGCAGTAGGCCCACGACTTCAGCCTGCAACGATGAACGCCCCAAATTCGCGGGACTCATGATGATCTTCCCCTCGAAAGTAGTCTCGACCTTGAACGGCAAGCCGGCGAATCGCGAGTCTGCGCAAAGACCCTCCCATACCGCGATCATGCTCTCGCGCGCCGCTGTGTCAGCCACTCCGTCCGGTATGCGCCCACCCATCATCAACTCCTGATTCAGCAAGGCCCAGGAATCGTCGCACGCCCTACTCCTTCACCGCACCGGTCATGCCTGCGACGTAATACTCGACAAAAAACGAGTAGAGGATCGCCACCGGGATCGAGCCGAACAAGGCACCGGCCATCAGCGAACCCCAGTGGTAGACGTCGCCGTCGACCAGTTCGGTGATGACCCCCACCGGCACGGTCTTCACCTCCGAGGAGGAAATGAAGGTCAGCGCGTAGATGAACTCGTTCCACGACAAGGTGAAGGCGAAAATCCCGGCCGAGATCAGGCCCGGCACGGCTAAAGGCAGCACGATCTTGATCAGGATTTCCATCCGCGTGGCGCCGTCAATCAGGGCGCATTCCTCGAGTTCGTACGGAATCGACTTGAAATAACCCATCAGGAGCCAGGTGCAGAACGGGATCAGGAAGGTCGGATAGGTCAGGATCAACGCCCAACGGGTGTCGAACAATTGCAGCTTGAACACCATCGTGGCCAAGGGGATGAAAAGGATCGACGGCGGTACAAGATAAGCCGCGTAGACCCCCAGCCCGACCCATTTGCTGCCCTTGAAGCGCAGGCGCTCGATCGCATAGGCCGCCAGCACGCTGGCGAACAGGGCGATGAAGGTCGACGACACCGCCACCAACATGGTGTTGAACAGCCACTCCGGATAAGCGGTGTCGAACAACAGTTTCTTGACGTTGGCGAGCGTCGGGTTCGACACCCAGAACGGGCTCGATTTCTCGTAGTTGTAGAGGTCGTCGTTGCCCTTGAAGGTGGTGATCGTCATCCAGTAGAACGGGAACAGCAGGACGAACGAGAACACCGCCAGCGGCGCGTAGACGGTGACCAGCCGACGCTTGCGGGTGACCAGAAAGTCCATCCCGCCCTCGGAATACACCTGCCCGGCAGGACTGCCGGCGTTTTGCGTTGCTTCGCTCATGTCAATCCTTGCTGCCCTGTTGCCAGGCGCGCCGCTGCAGGCCGAAAAAGCTGATCAGGATCGCGCCGATCAGGAAAGGCACCATCGCCATCGCGATCGCCGCACCCTCGGCCAATTGGCCGCCAGGAATCGCGCGCTGGAACGACAGGGTGGCCATCAGGTGGGTGGCGTTGACCGGCCCGCCGCGGGTGATCACGTAAATCAGCTGGAAATCGGTAAAGGTGAACAACACCGAAAAAGTCATCACGATCGCGATGATCGGAGTCAACAGCGGATAGGTGATGTGGCGAAACCGTTGCCAGGGCGAAGCGCCGTCGATGGTTGCCGCCTCGTAGAGCGACGGCGATATCGTCTGCAGGCCGGCCAGCAGCGAAATGGCGACAAACGGGATGCCGCGCCAGATGTTGGCGGCGATCACCGAGAAACGTGCGTTCCAGCCGTCACCGAGGAAATTGATGTACTTGTCGATCACCCCGAATTTCACCAGCACCCATGAAACGATCGAGAACTGGCTGTCGTAGATCCACCAGAATGCGATCGCCGACAAGGTGGTCGGCACGATCCATGGCAGCAGCAGGATCGCGCGCATGAAGGACTTGAAGCGGATGTTTTCGTTAAGCAGGAGCGCCAGCCACAGGCCCAGGAAGAACTTGAAAAAGCTCGCGACCGCGGTGTAGAACACAGTGTTGAACACCGACAGCCAGAAAACGCTGTCGTTGAACAGCGACACGTAGTTATCCAGGCCGATGAACACGCCGTCGCGACCGATCTTGGTATCGGTCAGCCCGAGCCACATGCCCAGGCCCAGCGGGTAGGTCAGGAATACCAGCAGGATCGCCGCCGCCGGCAACATGAAAATGAACCCCAGCGCGTTGGCGCTGTTGTTGATGCGGCCCAGCAGGGTCAGGCTAGAAGCTTGCGACAACCGGAACTCCTTGAAAAAAACAAGCGGACACCAACAACAACCAGCCAGCAAGGTGCGACACGAACATCAACACCAACAACTCCGCAACCATCCCGTAAATCACCCAAATCAATCAAGACCGCGCCGCAACCAACAGTCGCCCCCGTGCAACCACTATCCCGACCGGACCCGCAAAAGCGGGCCAGAAAGCAGCAAGAACCAGTACCCGCCGCGTTGACCGTCGCCGCAGGCGAGCGGTCCAACGCGGCGAGATATTCCGGCGCAAAGCGCCCGGAATATCAGACTTTGTAGTAACGCTCCGCCCGCTGCTGCGCCCGCGCCGCGGCTTCCTTGGGCGTCTTCTGCCCGGACACCGCCTCAGCCACCATGTTGACCACGATGAAATCAGCCGTCGCACCAGCCGACGCGTAACCCAGTTTCCCCGAATATCCGGCCGGGCGCATGATCTTCATCGCATCGCGATACGGCGTGTGCTTGGGATCGACCGTCCAGATCGGGTTCGAGTCATAGGCCTTGAGCGGATGCGCCACATAGCCGATTGCCGCCTGCATCCACGGGCCATATTGCTCCTGTTCCATCATGAAACGGATGAACTCCTTGGCTGCCTTGGGATACTTGCTGTACTTGAATACCATCTGGTTGAAGAACAGGTTGAATTCAGTGGGTACGCCGGCCGGCCCGATCGGCATGTTGGCGTGCTGGATGTCGGCCGCCATTTCCTTGATCTTCGGATCGTTCGAATTCTTGGCCGCGTAATAGACCGAGATGCCGTTGGCGGTAAGCGACAGTTGGCCGTCGATGAAGGCCTTGTTGTTGCTCGGGTCGAGCCACGACAGCGTGCCCGGCACGAAGGTGGCATACAACTCCTTGCCGTATTCCAGCGCCTTGATGGTTTCCGGGCTGTCGATCACCACCTTGTTGTTGTTGTCGACCAGTTTGCCGCCAAATGCCCACACCAGCCAGTGCGTCCATGAGTTGCCGTCGCCGGTGGCGTTGCCGAGCGCGAAGCCGCCCG
Source organism: Burkholderiales bacterium (assembly GCA_031423955.1). GTDB lineage: Bacteria > Pseudomonadota > Gammaproteobacteria > Burkholderiales > JAEUOS01 > JAEUOS01. The sequence goes on along the minus strand of JANPGJ010000375.1, from coordinate 2,139 downwards.
GGGTGTTCTTGGCTTTCAAGGCCTGCATCAACTTGAGAAAGCCGTCGGTATCCTTGGGGAAGCTGCTGAAACCGGCGGCCTTGACCTGATTTTCCCGGTAGACCAGCGCATTGCCGGCGGCGCCGAACGGGATGCCGATCCACTTCTTGCCGTCCGGTTTCAGATACTGTTCGCAAATCGGAAACCAGCCGCCGTATTTTTTGCCCAGGTAATTGGCGAGGTCGCTGACATCGACCAGTTTGTCCGGATACAGGTTGGCATCATCGTTGGTGCCCAGGATGATGTCGGGGCCGCTGCCAACGTTGGCCGCCACCGCCGCCTTCGGCCGCACGTCTTCCCAGCCTTCATGGTCGACCCGCACCTCGACCTTGAATTGCTCGGAGAACTTCTTCACGTTCGCCATGTAGGCATCTTCATCGCCCTGCACGAAACGCTTCCAGCGCAGCACGCGCAGCTTGGCGCCCTTCTCGACCGTGTTGTTCCACTGGGCATGGGCATCCTTGACCCAGATCAGCGGGCCGGTACCGGCGGTCACCGCGGCCGCGGTGGTGGAAGATTGCAAGAATTTGCGACGCGTGAAATGCACCATGTTGTCTCTCCGTTGATCGTTGACGTTCTTTAGAGCACTGATAAAGGTTATTGCGATAGTCCGGAGCCACTATGCCACGATGATGGCTGAACTGTGGGAATGGATGTCGGGTTTGAGCGCTGCGGCTCACCTCACGCCAGCAGACGCATGCCGCTGGCGGCGTCGAACAAATGCGCACGCGTGGCGTCGGGCTTCAGTCGGATGGTCAAGCCCGGGCGAAACTCGTGGCGCTCGCGAAACACGCAGGTCACTTCTACACCCGCAATCTTGGAAAACACCTGGGTATCGGCACCGGTCGGCTCGACCACCACCACTTCGGCAGCCACCCCTTCATCGCCGCCCACCAGATCGACGTGTTCCGGCCGGGTTCCGTAGACCACCTTCTGGCCATCGCTGCCGCTGGCATTGGTCGGCGCCGGCAGCCAGACTCCACCTTCAAACTCGACCCGCGGCGCGCTGCCGGAACGCTTGAGAACGCCGGGCAGGAAGTTCATCGAGGGCGAGCCGATGAAGCCGGCAACAAACAGGTTGGCCGGATGATCATAGAGTTGCAGCGGGGTGCCGGTCTGCTCGACGATGCCGTCGCGCATGACGACGATCTTGTCGGCCATGGTCATCGCCTCGATCTGGTCATGCGTCACATAGATCGAGGTGGTCTTGAGACGCTGGTGCAATTCCTTGATCTCGGTGCGCATCGCCACCCGCAATTTGGCGTCGAGGTTCGACAGGGGCTCGTCAAACAGGAACACCTGCGGATCGCGCACGATCGCGCGGCCCATCGCCACCCGCTGGCGCTGGCCGCCAGAGAGCTGGCGCGGATAGCGATCGAGCAATGCATTGAGGCCGAGGATGCCGGCCGCCTTGCCCACCCGCTCATCGATCACCGCGCGGCTTTGCTTGGCAAGCATCAATGAAAACGCCATGTTGTCGCGCACGGTCATGTGCGGGTACAGGGCGTAGTTCTGGAACACCATCGCGATGTCGCGCTCCTTCGGCGGCATGTCGTTGACCACCCGGCCGCCGATGCTGACCTCGCCTCCCGAAATCTCCTCGAGCCCGGCGATCATGCGCAACAGGGTCGACTTGCCGCAACCAGACGGGCCGACCAGAACGCAGAATTCGCCGTCGGCGATGTCGACCGACACGCCCTTGATGATGTGGGTCTGGCCGAAGTACTTCTGCACCTGACCGATGGTGACTGACGCCATGGAGTCTCCTTTGCAATGACGCTACAGCCGGATGGCACGGCTGTCGCCAGTTGTTGTTATACAGCCCGCATTTTCGCTGCGATGCGGAAACCGAACAAGCTGCAGCGCACCAATTCAGGCCAGACACGCCAGGGCGCGCGCCCCGACGAACGGCGCGGCGGTCGCTTCCTCAATCCGCAGGGCTTCGTTCCATTTCGCCATTCGCTCGGATCGCGCAAAAGACCCTACCTTCAACTGCCCGGCATTCCAGCCGACCGCCAGATGGGCGATCGTCACATCCTCGGTTTCGCCCGAGCGCGCCGACACCAGCGCACTCATGCCGGCGTCCTTTGCCGCATCGAG
>JANPGJ010000374.1:0-1610 GCA_031423955.1 Burkholderiales bacterium | reverse complement strand
TCACGCTGCGCCGCGCTGAGCATGGCGTAGGTCTTGCCGACCCCGGCACTGGCGCCGAAATAGATGCGCAGCCGGCCGCGCGCACGTTGTTCCTCCTGCTGCTGCAGGCGCTGCAGCAGCACGTCGGGGTCAGGGCGCTGGCCGTCGGAGGATCCCATCACCGGAGGTTACTGCATGGCGGCCAGCGCCAGGTTCAGGTCGAGCACGTTGACACGCGCCTCGCCCGGCACGCGCCACAGCGGGCCCTGCGTGTGCTGCTGCACCAGCGACTCCACCCGCTGCACCGGCAACCCGCGCACCCTGGCAATCCGCGCCACCTGGTAAAGCGCCGCAGCCGGGCTGATGTGCGGGTCGAGGCCGCTGGCCGACGTGGTGACGAGGTCGACCGGGACAGGAGCACTGTTGCCGGGGTCGGCCGCACGCAGCGCCTGCACACGGGCCTTGACTGCATCGGTCAGTGCCGGATTGAGCGGCCCCAGATTGGACCCGCCGGACGCGGCCGCGTTGTAAGGCATGGGTGCGGTGGCGGAGGGGCGACCCCAGAAGTTCCCAGGGTGCGAGAAGTTCTGACCGATCAGCACGGACCCGACCACCTTGCCGTCGCGCAGGATCAGGCTGCCGGCGGCCTGGGGCGCGAAAGCAGCCTGCGCTGCGCCGGTGACCACCAGCGGATACACGATGCCGGTCAACCCGGTGAGCGCGGCGAAGATGACCACTGCGGGACGAAGAATGCGGTCCATGGACTTGCTCCTAGAAAATGCCGAGCGCCGCAAGCGCGAGGTCGATCAGCTTGATGCCGACGAACGGCACGGTCAGGCCTCCGACGCCGTAGATCAGCAGGTTGCGCCGCAGCAGGGCGGCGGCGCCGACGGCGCGGTACCGCACGCCCCTGAGCGCGAGCGGGATCAGGAACACGATGATGATCGCGTTGAAGATGACCGCCGACAGGATGGCCGACGAAGGCGTCGCCAGCCCCATCACGTTCAACGCAGCCAGCTGCGGGTAGGTCGTCACGAAGATCGCCGGGAGGATGGCGAAATATTTCGCCACGTCGTTGGCGATCGAGAAGGTCGTCAGCGAACCCCGCGTCATCAGCAGCGCCTTGCCGGTCTCGACGATTTCCAGCAGTTTGGTCGGGTTGGAATCCAGGTCGACCATGTTGCCAGCCTCCTTGGCCGCCTGCGTGCCGCTGTTCATGGCGACCGCGACGTCGGCCTGCGCAAGGGCAGGCGCGTCGTTGGTGCCGTCACCCGTCATCGCGACGAGCCGGCCGTCCGCCTGGTACTGGCGGATCAGACGCAGCTTCTCCTCCGGCGTGGCCTCGGCCAGGAAATCGTCGACGCCGGCCTCGGCCGCGATGGCGGCGGCGGTAAGCTTGTTGTCGCCGGTGATCATCACGGTCTTGATGCCCATGCGACGCAACTCGGCAAAGCGTTCCTTGATGCCGGTCTTGACGATGTCCTTGAGTTCGACGATGCCCAGCACCACCGATCCTTCGCACACCGCCAGCGGCGTGCTGCCGCGGCGCGCGGCTTCGTCCGCGGCACGCGCCACCTCGGGCGGCAGCTTGCCGCCGAGCGCTTCCACGTGCTTGCGCACCGCATCGACCG
>JANPGJ010000373.1:0-3703 GCA_031423955.1 Burkholderiales bacterium | reverse complement strand
CACCTGTCACCGCGGCCGCGTTCGACCCGATCGCCAGGCTGATCGGGCGGCTGGCGGCGGTGTACGATTTTCCGGTCGGTATCGGCCACGAACCGGGATTTGGCGACTACTACGCCGGCATCGTTCGCATCGCCTCGCAGGGCATCAAGCTGCATGCGGATTTCGCGCCGTTCAATTCGCCGTCCTACGCGATCGGCGCGATCGACGCCCAGCTGGCGTGGAATTTTTTCGCCGAAGACTTGAGCCAGGGCGGCGACACCACCTTGCACAACGCGCCGTGGACACCGGTGGTCACGCCGGGCGAGATCCCGCAAAGCTACGATCTGCCGCGCGCGCTGGTCGCCGGCGCGCCGACCTTCAGCTATCGTCCCACCGCCGGCGATGTGGTGATCTTCAATTCACGCAATCCGCACGAAGTCGCCGGCGGCACGCTCGAAGCAGGTCGCGACCGCATCTCGATCGGTTCGTTTCTCGGGCGCATGCCTGATTGCTCGCTTGCCATGTGGGCTTGAGGCCAAACGCCGTTGCCGCCAGGTCAGGGGTTGCCACGCGCGACCAGCGCAGGCGAAACCTGCGGGCCCTGCATCAATCGGCGGCGATCCTGGTCTCGGCGATGAATTTCTTCCAGCGCTCGATATCCGACTTGATAACCGCCGCCATTTCCTCGGGGGTGCTGGCTGATGGAATCAGGCCCTGCTTCTGCAGGGTCTCGCGGACCTCGGGCAACTGCAGAATGGCTGCTGTCTCGCGATTGATGCGCGCGATGACGTCACGCGGCATGCCGGCCGGCCCGGCGATCCAGAAATACAGGTCGATGTCGAGGTTCTTCAGACCCAGTTCGGCGAATGAAGGCGAATCCGGCGCCAGCACCGAGCGACTCTCGCCGGAGACCGCGATCACATTGAGCTTGCCGGCGCGGGCGAACGGCAGCGCGGTATGCACCGGCAGCACCATCATCTGGATCTGCCCGCCGAGCAGATCGGTATTGGCCGCGGCGGCGCTTTTGTAGGGCACATGCAGGATGTCGAGCTTCAGGCGTTGCTTGAGCAACTCCACCGCCAGGTGCTGCGGCGTGCCGTTGCCGGGCGAGCCGTAATTGATCTTGCCCGGCCGCGCCCGCACGTAGGCGGTGAGTTCGTCGAGCGTCCTGACCGGCAGTACCGCCGGGTTGACCACCAGCGCGATGTTGCCGGTCGCCAACTTGCCGGCCACCGCGAAATCGTTGACAGGATCGTATGGCAGCGTCTTGAACAAGGCCGGGGTGATGACGAAGGTGTTGACCGTGATCATCAGGGTGTAGCCATTGGGCTGCGCACGGGCGATCAGTTCGGCGCCAAGATTGCCGCTGGCGCCGGGCTTGTTCTCGACCACGAAACCCTGACCCAGGCGCTCGGCGAGCCGCGGGCTCAGGGTGCGCGCAACGATGTCGATGCCGGTCCCCGGTGAATAGGGAACGATGATGGTCACCGGCCGCGACGGCCAGGCTTGCGCCAATACCGCGTCTGCGAAAGCGAGCAACAGCATGGCGGCACACGCCAGGCGGGCGCGAGCCCGGAAATTGATGGACCTCATGCTTGCTCCTCGAATTTTTTTGGCCGCGTTGTCAGGCGCCGGTTGGGGGCGCCCGCCCGGCCCGCTGCCGTATTCAGATGCCGCTACGCACCGGCGGCGTATCCCATGCGGTTTCGCCGGCAAGCCATCTGGCGCCACGCGCGTACAACGCCTGCACCACCTCGCCCTTCAGGCCCGGCATGTCGGTCTTGATCTTGAAACCGATCCGGCTTTGCAGGTAGGCAAGATGCCGATAGCCCTCGGGAAACTGCGCCAGCAACTGCGCGTCGAGTTTGAGGCTGGCGCCGGGGTCGAGCACGTCCATGCGGTCTTTTTCATAGATCGGCTGGCGCCGCACGATGCCCCATGTACCCTGGCGCTTCTCGAAGAAATCGTAGAACCGCCCGGTACACACCACATCCACCATCACGCCGTCAACTTCGGCCCGCTGGTTGATCGTCATCTTGGTCTGGGCGATCGCGCGCGCTCCGTTCAGATCGACGCTCGAGCCGCCCAGGAAATGCAGGATCGACACGCCCTTGTCGAAGCCGGCACGGCTGACTTCGATGAACGCCGCCGCCGGCCCCTGGAACCAGGTGGCGCTCATCCAGCCGTTGTCATGCCAGACAGTGCGAAAACGTTCCCAGTCGCCGGCATCGCGCCAGACTGCCCAATTGTTGACCACTTCGATGATGGCGAGCTTTTCGGGGTGCATTCGTGTTCCTTGGAGGTGTGGTGCCCGGCGTGGCGAGGGCGGTGTTTGCGCGGCTGCAAGTGTATATCGGCCGCCGCGCTGCTCCATGCGTAAATTCATTGGTGCGCGGCGGCCGGGCCGGAGCAAACTCGAAACACCCGCAAGGCAGCAGGGACAACACGATCCCGCTGATCGGTCGCAACACGGTCTGGCCGATCAGCATCGGCTCCGGCGTCGCCTTAGTTGCGCACTGTCGCGACGCATGACCAAACGACAATTGCTGCGCTGCGGGATCCGACCCCGGGGCTCGCACCTGCAGGCCCGGCCGGGCCACGCGTCAAGAATCAGCTGCTGAAAGGATTGCGCTGCGCCGCAAATCGGGTAACAATCGCAGGCTGATCTGGTAAAGATCAAACGATAAATTAAACAAAATCCTTCGCGCAGATTTTGGCCGCTGCCTCGAGCCCCGATGATGTGGGGCGCAGGGAATGGCGCCACAGCGACTGCGAACAGCAAGACCAGGGCGCGCAACGATTCCGCTGCGCGTTGTCAACAAATGGAGGCGGCACAATGAAATTCGTATTCAAGACAACCTGCATCGCGATGATGCTCGGCTTCGGCGGCACTGCCATCGCGCAGCAAGCGGCACCGGCCGCTGCTCCCGCCGCGCCGCCGGCCTGGCAACAAGGCATGCCGCCCGGCGCCACCCTGCACCCGTTCGCGCCGCACCTGACCGGTCGCCCGGCCAGCGAATTGCCGGTCAACAAGCTCAAGGTCCCGCCCGGTTTCAAGATCGAGGTGTGGACCGATGGCGTACCGGAAGCCCGCTCGCTGGCGCTGGGCGACAAGGGCACGGTGTTTGTCAGCAACCGCAACCTGTCGAACGTGTATGCGATCACAGACAACGGCGGCAAGCGCGAGATCAAGACCATCTTCAAGGGCATGAAGTCGCCCAACGGCATCGTGTTCAACAAGGGCACCTTGTTCATCGCCGAACGTCATCGCATCACCCGCTATGACGGCATCGAAGACCGGCTCGACAATCCGCCGGAAGCCAAGGTGGTGATCGACAACCTCGATCCGAACAACCAGCCGGGGCACTTCTGGAAGTACCTGGCCATGGGCCCGGACGGCAAGCTGTATTTCAACATCGGCTCGCCGCAGAACATCACCATGCCGACCTACAACGAAGCGTCGATCTTGCGGGTGGATCCGAAAACCGGCGTGCTCGAAAACTACGCGCAGGGCGTGCGCAACAGCGTCGGCATGGACTTCCACCCGAAGACCAAGCAACTGTGGTTCACCGACCATGGGCGCGACTGGCTGGGCACCGACCTGCCGCATGATGAGCTCAATGTGGTCAAGGTCAAGGGCCAGCATTTCGGCTTCCCGTTTTGCCATCAGGGCGACTTCCAGGACCCGATCTATGGTCAGAGCCGGTCCTGCAACGAGTTCACG
>JANPGJ010000372.1:0-3770 GCA_031423955.1 Burkholderiales bacterium | reverse complement strand
CTGCGGTCCCGGCCATGGCGGCCCGGCAATGGTGGCGAACACCTACCTGGAGGGCACCTACACCGAGATCAATCCGGATATAACAATGGATGAACAGGGAATGCGAAAGCTGTTCCGGCAGTTCTCGTTTCCCGGCGGCATTCCGAGCCACGTCTCGCCGGAGTGCCCGGGCTCGATCCACGAGGGCGGCGAACTGGGCTACTCGCTGAGCCATGCGTTCGGCGCCGCCTTCGACAACCCGGAGCTGATCGTGGCCTGCGTGGTCGGCGACGGCGAGGCCGAGACCGGGCCGCTGGCCACCGCCTGGCATTCCAACAAGTTTCTCAATCCCGCCAGCGACGGCGCGGTGCTGCCGATCCTGCATTTGAACGGCTACAAGATCGCCAACCCGACCATCCTGGCACGCATCAGCCATGAAGAACTCGACCAGCTGTTCCGCGGCTACGGCTGGACCCCGTATTTCGTCGAAGGCAGCGACCCGGCGCTGATGCACGAGGCAATGGCCACCGCGCTCGACCTGGCGATCGTGGCGATCCGCAAATTCCAGCATGATGCGCGCATCGGCGGCAACCCGGTGCGGCCGCGCTGGCCGATGATCGTGCTCGGTTCACCCAAGGGCTGGACCGGGCCGAAAGTGGTCGATGGCAAGCTTAACGAAGGCAGCTTCCGCTCCCATCAGGTACCGCTGTCGGACCCGGCCGCCAACCCCGGCCATCTGGTCCTGCTTGAACAATGGCTGAAGAGCTATCGGCCGGAGGAATTGTTCGACCAGGGCGGGCGCCTGAACGCCGACCTCGCGCAGTTGGCGCCGCTCGGCACCCGACGCATGGGCGCCAATCCGCATGCCAATGGCGGCCTGCTGCTGCACGACCTGCTGTTGCCGGACTTCCGCGAACATGCGATTGAGGTGGCCGCCCCCGGCGTGCGCGGCGAGGGTGACACCCGGGTGCTCGCGCGCTACCTGCGCGCGGTGACCCAGGCCAACAGCGGCGCGCGAAACTTCCGCGTATTCGGACCCGACGAGACCACCTCCAACGGCCTGGCCGCCCTGTTCGAAGTGACCGATCGGCAGTGGAACGCGGAGATCCGGCCGGATGACGAATTCCAGGCGCCGGCCGGGCGGGTGATGGAAATGCTGAGCGAGCACCAGTGCGAAGGCTGGCTCGAAGGCTACCTTTTGACCGGGCGCCACGGCCTGTTCAATTGCTACGAAGCCTTCATCCACATTGTCGACTCGATGTTCAGCCAGCATGCCAAGTGGCTCAAGGTCAGCGCGCAACTGCCGTGGCGGCCGCCGATCGCCTCGCTCAACTACCTGCTGGCTTCCCACGTGTGGCGCCAGGATCACAACGGCTTCACCCATCAGGATCCCGGATTCATCGATCACGTGGTCAGCAAGAAGGCCGGGTTCGTCCACGTGTATCTGCCGCCGGATGCCAATTGCCTGCTGACGGTGATCGACCAGTGCCTCGGCAGTCGCCACTGCGTCAACGTGGTGATCGCCGGCAAGCATCCGGCGCCGCAGTGGCTGGCGATGCCCGCCGCGGTCGCGCACTGCGCGGCCGGCATCGGCAGCTGGGACTGGGCCGGCTGCGCCGCGGGCGTCGAACCCGATCTGGTGATGGCCTGCGCCGGCGATGTGCCGACCCTGGAGACCCTGGCCGCGGTGGCGATCCTGCGCGAGCATTTTCCGGACCTGAAGATCCGCGTGATCAACGTGGTCGACCTGATGCGGCTGGCGCCTGCCGAGGAGCATCCGCACGGTCTGGGCGACATCGCCTTCGATGCCCTGTTCACGCACGACAAGCCGGTGGTATTCGCATTCCACGGCTATCCGTGGCTGATTCACCGCCTGACCTATCGCCGCACCAACCATCACAACATCCATGTGCGCGGCTACAAGGAGGAGGGCACCATCACCACCGCGTTCGACATGACGGTGTTGAACGACCTTGACCGCTTTCATCTGGCGATGGATGCCGTTGCGCGATTGCCGCGGACCGGTGCGGCAGGCGCCGAATTGGTGCGCGAACTCAAGGGCAAGCTGATCCGGCACCAGCAGCACATCCGTGAATTCGGTGAGGACATGCCGGAAATCCGCCACTGGCAATGGATCCGGGCCGCATGAACGCGTCGCCAGGCGCCATCCGGCAGCCCGCGCCCGCAATGTCCGCGCACCACGATTCGAGCGCGACGATTTACTTCGCGCTCATTGCCAATGCGGTGATCGCGCTTGCCAAGGGCCTCGCGGCATGGTTCACCGGCTCCACCGCAATGCTGGCCGAAGCCGTGCACTCGCTGGCCGATTGCAGCAATCAGGGCCTGTTGCTGCTTGGGCTGGCGCGTTCGAGGCGCCCGGCCGACGGCGACTACCCCCTCGGCCATGGGCGCGAAATCTATTTCTGGTCGTTCATCGTGGCCTTGATGCTGTTTTCCATGGGTGGCATGTTCTCGATCTACGAGGGGATGCACAAGCTGGCGGCGAACACGCCGCTCAAGGATCCCTGGATTGCGGTGGCGGTACTGCTGCTGAGCCTGGTCGCCGAATCGGTTTCGCTCGCCAAATGCCTGGACCAGGTCAATGCCGCGCGCGGCGGCCAGTCATTGTGGCGCTGGTTTCGCCAGACCCGGCAGAGCGAGTTGCTGGTGGTGCTGGGCGAGGACATCGCCGCAACCCTCGGCCTGGGCCTGGCATTGCTCGCCATCGCCGTCGCGATGGCGAGCGGAAACCCGGTCTACGACGCGCTCGGCAGCATCGTCATCGGCGTCTTGCTGCTGATCGTCGCCTTCGGCGTCGGCGTCGAAACCAAGGCGCTCCTGGTCGGCCAGAGCGCTGCACCGGCCCTGCGGCGGGACATCGGCGATTTCCTGTCCGCGCGCACGGAGATTGCCGAGGTGCTCAATCTGATCACGCTGCAGCAAGGCGACGATGTGGTCGTCGCGATCAAGGCGCGCATGGCCGAGCAGGTCGCCGCGCCGGCCCTGATCGCAGCGATCAACGACTGCGAGCGGGCGTTGCGGGCGGCGTTTCCGCAGGTGCGCTGGATATTCTTCGAGCCGGATGTGATTGCGTGACAGCTGCGCGGTCGGGGACCTGCGCTACCGGCACGCGGCGCGCCGCGTTGCTGCTTGCTCAAGCGCTGGTGGCCATTGGCGAAGCCGCGCCGTGCAGGGTGAAAAAAATGGTGGCGCCTTGACCGACCACGCCATCGGCCCAGATACTGCCGTCGTGCCGAGAAACGATCCGCTGCACGATGCTCAAGCCGATGCCGGTGCCTTCGAATTCGTGCTGGCCATGCAGGCGCTGGAAGGGTTCAAACAGTTTGTTGACATACTTCATGTCGAAGCCGGCGCCGTTGTCGCGCACGAAGTAGACGGTTCCGGTGGCACCTGTCTGGTGGCCGACGGCGATGCGTGCATGCGCGACATGGCGGCTGAACTTCCAGGCGTTCGCCAACAGGTTGTCGAGCAGGACGCGGACCAGGCCTGGGTCGCCGTGCGCCCGCATGCCGGGGGCCACGTTCAGTTCCACGCGCTGCGCGGGGTACAGACGAAACAGCGGCGTTGCCGCTTCCAGCGCCAGGGCGCTGAAGTCGAAGTCGGTGCTTGAGACGACCGCGCGTGAAATCCGCGCCAGTTCGAGCAGGTCGTCGATCAGGCTGGTCATGCGCTGGGCGCCGACATGGATGCGCTGCAGATAGTCGGTCGACTGCGCATTGAGCCTGCCCTGGTTGATCTCGACGAGCATGCTGGAAAAACCCATCATCGCG
>JANPGJ010000371.1:0-5820 GCA_031423955.1 Burkholderiales bacterium | reverse complement strand
GGGAGAGCGCCGGCCGCAGGCCGCTTTTGTGCCGCTACCATGGCTGGGGTTACGACCTGACGGGCGCCCCGGCGAACATTCCGTTCGAAAAGGAGCTCTACCGCTTTGCGCAGGCCGAGCTTGAAGGCATGCGATTGCGCGAGTTCCCTCTGCGCGTAGTTGGCAATCTATTGTTCATAAACATGAGTGCCGACCCGCTGCCTTTCGAACAACAGTTCGGTCAGGCGTTCATCGATTCGCTCGCATCAAGCTCGGCGTCATTCGACGGCGAGGTGATGACAACCACCTGGGCCGGGCGATTCAACTGGAAACTCGCCTACGAAAACCTGCGCGATGCCAACCATCCGCGATTTGTACACCCGCAAAGCCTGGCAAAGACCGTGGATTTCGTCCCACGTGTCGACATGGCGCTGGCTGCCGAGGCCGACGCAGAACTTGATGGTGCCCAAACGCAAGCCGCACGACGTGAGCTGCTGCGACGATTCAGTTCCGGCGGGCCGGATGCGCCGCTTGGCACAATAATTCCGTACGGATGGCGCAGCATGATCACACGCTGGGGCTCGGAGAACTCGTATTTCAATTGGCTTGTTTACCCAAATTTGCACATCGCTTCAGGTGACGGCGGGTACTCCTTCACGATTGAACATCATGTACCGGTGGCACCTGACCGCACGGACCTGGAGATTTACTGGATGACTGCGACGAAGCGCAGGCCCTATCCTTTTTCCAGCACGGTTCTGCTTTCCCTCATGCATGGAAGCAAATTGGTAGTCGGTGAGGATGTGCGAGTAATGGAAGCGGTGCAGTCGGGTTTGCATGAGGCGGCGCCGCGCGCGAATCAGGGTGCCTATGAGTCGGCGAACCGCCTGATCGAACGCTGGTATATCGATCTGATGGAGCGCGGTTTTGAAATCTAGATTCGTGATAGGTGGCGGCGCCATGCTCGATGTGGTCGTCGACGCAATGGGCATGGCCCACCCTGATTCCGGCATCGTGCGCATCGAGATCGGCCAGGGGCCCGATTATGCCTTTGACCTTTCACCGCTTGACGCGCTGCATCGCGATGCGGACGCCTTCATTGCATTTGACGAGCGATTCGGAAATTTCAGCAGACTCGAACTTTTCCAGGCGGGCATCGAGCGCGGATTTCGGATGTCGAAGTGCATCAGCAACCGCGCATTGCTTGCGTCCGGTGCAAAGATCGGGCCGAACACTTTCATTGGCGACGGTGCCGTGATTGGCGCAGGAGCCGTCATCGAACACAACTGCGTGATTCACGCTGGTGCCGTGGTCGGTGCAAACGTTCGCATAAAGTCGTCGTGCTGGATTGAATCCGGGGTTGTCGTCAAACATGGCGCCGAGATCGGGGCCAACTCGATCCTGCGCACCGGGGTCATCGTAGGAGAAGAGGCAGTTTTTGGGCGATGTTGCGAGATCGGATTGCCGGGCGTATATCGCGATAATGTTGCAGCAAAAACGACCTTTCATCATCTGTATGATCAACCAATCAGGGTATTCGGTGGCTGACGGATTCGTCGACCAGTGATATCTGATTCTGGCTGGCGATCGAGCATCAACCAGGGAACGACACACCATGAATGAAGCGCTATTTCCGATCGGAGCATTGCAGGCTGACGGGTTGCGGTCAGAAGTGTTGCGCCGTTGCGACGCTTACTCCACCGCCACCCGCAATGCGTTGCCGCGCTGGCTTGACGTCGACGCCGCATCTTTCCTGAGCACGACTACGCTGATCGTTTGCGGCAGCGTATGTCGCGAGGAGATTCGTCTCCTCGCACGAAACGCCAAGGTCGCGGCAATCGTGGACGATTTTTGTCGTGACGCTCAAATATTTGGAATCCCGGTAATCACCAGCGCCGAGTGGATACGTCGCGTCCGGGCAGACGCCAAAATTGTTTCGGCATTGCTTTTGCCAGGGGACACCGGCTACAACTTCTTCGTGAGAAGGGCGTTTCAATTCGGATTTCGAACCATTGACGCTGTGCAATTGCTGCTCCTGCTCAGAGACGCCGGTGTGTCCAGGAGTGGATATGTCGGCCCGTTCTTTGTCTATGGCCTTGAATTCTTTGACGGGGTCGTAAATGACATTGCGACGCTCGACCGTATCGCGCCGCTATTTGCTGACGAATTTTCGCGCGCAACCTTCTACAGCTTGCTGCTCTATAGATTGACTCTGAATCCGAACTACCTTCGCGGCGTCGGGGTTGGGCATGGCATAGCGCCGTATTGCGCCAACGCATATGTATTCAATCAGGAATTTTTTCAGTTCGGCGACGATGAGGTTTACGTCGACTGCGGCTCCTTTATAGGGCAGACAATCGAGGGTTTTATTCGCGCCAGCAACGGGAAATTCTCCGAAATATTTTCCTTCGAACCATCGGAAAGCAATGTTGCCAGCATCCGTGCACGGCTTGCCGCATTATCAAATGAATTCCTTCACGGGATCGACCTGAAGAAGATCAATATTGCGCAAAAAGGGGTTTGGAGTTCCGAAACAACGTTGCATTACTACCGCGGACAGTCCGTTTCACAGGCGGATCCGCAACAGTTCTTGACGCCGCAGTCCGCGCATTTTGTGGAGGGAGGCATCCTTGACCATATGCACGATTACATCGCGGAAGATGCGGTGCTGCAGACATTGCCGGTCACTACGATAGACGTGGCAACCGGGGGGCGCGCGAGCCTGATCAAGCTCGAAATTGAAGGATCGGAACTTGAGGCGCTTAAGGGGGCGTCGAAAACGATAACCTCTTCGCGACCGCGGATGGCCCTGTCGATTTATCACAAGCCCGAGGACCTGCATACGATTCCGGACTTTGTCAACGGGCTGGATCTAGGTTACCGATACGCCCTCAGGCAGCACAATCCCTTGGTTCCAGATGCCACAGTGATGTATTGCTATTCCTGACCGGATGTTTCGCAAGCGCTCGTCATGTTGCAAATGCCCCGATCGCCAGAATCGCCTGGAACCTGCCTGGGGTTGAATGGCTCTTCGTCGCAGGCAGGGTCGCGCAATTTGGCTTAGCGCTTGCTTGGTCCGGTACACAGCCATCGATCACCAGGCATGCTGCGAACTGGGCGTCGAACAGTGGCCAGGCCGGTCGGTTCAGGGTTCGACTGGTCCCTGAGTTACCTGGCCAAGGTCCGCCGCGGGCCCGTCAGGCACCTATGGATCGGTTTCTCGATTGAAATCTGAGATGCGACAAGGCGGCTCTCCGATCGAATCGTCCGGGACGCTCCGCGTGATCATGGGTGAACCGGCCGCGGTCGGTTTGTTGATGTCGCCTCACTGAGCGTGCATCAGTAGCCGCTGCACGCGTTTCGTTCAGACCGTCGTCGGCCCCACCGCACGACTGACCGCCCTGATGATGGCATCAAGGTTTGCCGCCGACAGCCCGGAGTGGAAAGGCAATCCGACCAGTTCGTCGAACAAGCGGTCCGCCTCCGGTACCGAACCTGAAACCGGCAGCGTGGCGAAGGCGAAGTGGCGGTTGAGCGGTGGCAGGTACCAGCGGCGCGTTTCGATTCCTGCCGCCGCACACGCCACTTCGATCGCTTCACGCAGGCCGCCGGAGCGCACGCGAAAGCACATCAGGGTGCGCACCGTTCCTGCCGGCACCCGCTGCCAGCGCGGGTTCAGGCCTGCCACTTCGCCGAGCCTGGCGGCGTAGCGTGCGTGCAACTCGACCCTGGTGGCCGCCAGCGCCGGCCATTTGGCCAGGTTCGCCAGGCCGATCGCCGCGTGATACTCCGACATTTTAGCGTTGATGCCGGCCCTCTCCACCTGCCCGACCGGCGTGACTTCGTGCGGGTCGAGGTTGATGCCGAAGTTCGACAGTTTGCGGATTCGCGCGACCAGGTCGAAATCGCGGCTGACCACCATGCCCCCTTCGCCGGCGGCCAGGGATTTTGTGGCGTGCAGGCTGAACACCAGGGTGGTCCGGCCGCAGTCCCATTGATTGCCGAACGCGGCGGCGGCATCAATGATCACCGGCAGGCCGGTCTCGGCGATGAAGGCGTTCCAGCCATCGATCTCGTGCGGGCAACTGAAGGTGGCCACTGGCAGGACAGCGTCGAGGCCGTCGCGTGCCAGCGCCGCGCGCGCGATCGCCGGGGTCAGCAGCCAGGTATGCGGGTCGATGTCGGCAATCACCGGTAGATGGCCGGCACGCATCACCGCGGTCGCCGTCGCCACGAAGGTCAGCGCCGGCACCAGCACACGCGAACCCGGCTTCAGGTTGAGCGCGAGCAAGGCGAGTTCAAGGCCGGCGGTGCAATTGCTGACTGTCGTCAGGTGCAATGCCTTGTCGCTGCGGGCCGCGAACATGCCGATCAGTGCGCCCTCCAGCTCGCGCACCAGCGGACCGAAGTTCGAATACCAGCGCGTCGCGTCGATACGCTTCAGCCAAGGCAGAAGTTCTTCCGCCACGGGCATGTCCGGTACCAGAAGGGGAATCCGTGAAGAGGTCATTGCGCCTTTAGAGTTCCGCAGCGGGCGGTTTGGTGGATGCTTCCGCAACGCCAGGCCGGACCTGGGGCGGGTTTCGGCCACACCGCCTTGTACCGCCGGACTGCCTGGCGAGTAAATCGATTTCGGCGCGGAAGCAGCCGAAAATCCGTGGATCGACGCTGCCGGTTGCAGCCTCCGGGTACGGACGATCCAGTTGCGCGGACAAGTTCCGCGTCTGGCCGGGAAAGAAGTCGCGTCGCCGACCGTTCATTCAAGTCGACGCGTCTCAGGCCGCCGAATAGCTGCCAGACTTGCCGCCATGCTTCTCGAGCAGGCGCACATCGGTCATGCGCATGGCGCGGTCGGCCGCCTTGCACATGTCATAGATCGTCAGCAGTCCGATCTGTACGGCAGTCAATGCCTCCATCTCGACGCCGGTGCGGCCAAGGGTTTCGACCGTTGCTGTGCAATGCACCGCGAAGGTGTCGCGATCGACGCGAAAATCCACCGCAACCCGCGTCAGCGGCAAGGGGTGACACAGGGGAATCAGGTCAGAGGTGCGCTTCGCGGCCTGGATCGCCGCGATGCGGGCGATTCCCAGCACGTCGCCCTTCTTGACCGAGCCGGCCTCGATCAGCGCGAGGGTCGCCGGCAGCATGACGATCATGCCGGTGGCGGTCGCGCTGCGCCGGGTTTCGGACTTCGCACCGACGTCGACCATGTGCGCCTGGCCCTGCGCATCGAAATGCGTCAAGGGTGTCGCCGGGGTTGCCAAGGCCGAAGCACTCATGAGGTTGCGCCTTGATACAAATTTATGGGGTTGGCGACGGAAATCGAACGGATGCGAGCCTGTCCAATGGGTATCATACCACCCATGAATTTCCGCTATTTCCCGGCCCGACGCGCCATCGCGGCAGGACTTTGCCTGGCATTGTCGATCAGCCCGGCCGGCCTGACACCAGGACTGGCGCAGAACCTGCCCAATCTCGGCGACGAATCGGAAGGCGTCTTGTCGCCCCAGATCGAGCGGCGCATCGGGGAATCGTATTACCGCGAACTCAGGCGCGACTTCGCCTATCTCGACGATCCCGAACTCAAGGCTTATGTCGAGGAACTGGGCACCCAGCTGATCGCGGCCGGGCCGGACCCGGGACTCGACGTCGAGTTCTTCGTGATGAAGGATCCGAGCATCAATGCATTCGCCATGCTGGGCGGCTTCATCGGCATCAATACCGGCCTGTTGCAGGCGGCGCAAAGCGAATCGGAATTCGCCAGCGTGGTCGCACATGAACTCGGGCACCTGACGCAAAAACACCTAGCGCGCAGTGTCAGCGCGGGCCGTCGATCCTCGA
>JANPGJ010000370.1:0-7063 GCA_031423955.1 Burkholderiales bacterium | reverse complement strand
CGTCGATATGGCAGGTATCGCCGACGAACACTTCACGCTCGGCCCATAGCCCGATCGGCGGCAATTCGGCGAAGGTCGGCTCGCCGACGCCGTAGCGGGTATCGGCCGCCAACAGGGTGCGCCGGGTCACATCAAGGTCCGGCAAATGCAAGGCGGCACCGGCCGGCCGGCCCGGGCGCATTTCGCGCGAGGCGCGCGCATCAACGCCGCCCCAGCGTTCGCGCAGATAGTCCGCTGACAACAAGGCTTGCTGCGCCACCGCCGAGGCGCCTGGCGCGCTGCCATACCAGGCCATGCGGTCGGCCAGCGCCAGCTTTGCCGCCTCGACGATGCGATGCACGAATTGCGCCGACCCCGGCGCATGGGATTCGAGTTCCGCATGGCGCAGCATGCCAAGCTGCTGCAGGCACAGCGGCCCCTGGCTCCAGAAGCCGCACTTGGCCACCGTATAGCGGCCGAAATCGAGTGTCAACGGCGCGCCGACGGTCGCAGTCCAGTTCGCCATGTCTTCATGGCGCAACAGGCCGGTGTGCCGTTCGCCGCTGCAGTCGAACAGTGCGGTGTTGCGATAATACTCATCGATCTCGCGCGCAACGAAACCCTGATACCAGATGCGCAGCGCGGCCTCGATCACCGCCACCCGGCTGCCACCCTGCCGGTTGGCCTCGGCCAGCACGCGCTCGTAGGTGGCCGCGGCCGCCGGCTGGCAAAACAGGGCGCCCGGCAACGGCAACTTGCCGTCCGGCAACCAGACCTGCGCCGACGACGGCCATTCCTTCACGAACAGCGCACGCACCGCCAGAATCGCCTGCACCGCGCGCGCCACCAACGGGTAGCCGCGTCGCGCATAGTCAATCGCCGGCGCCAGCACGTCGGCCAGCGACCAGGTGCCGTGATCGCGCAACAGGGTCAGCCAGGCGCCAAACGCGCCCGGCACGGTTGCCGGCAACAGGCCGATGCCCGGCACCTGCTCGAGGCCCATGGCGCGGAACGCCTGCGCACTGGCTGCCGCCGGGGCGGTGCCCTGACCGCAGATCGAAATCATCCGCCGCTCGCGTTCGCTCCAGATCAGGATCGGCACCTCGCCACCTGGCCCGTTCAGGTGCGGCTCCACCATCTGCAGCACGAAGGCGCCGGCAACCGCCGCGTCAAACGCATTGCCGCCGCGCTCGAGCACGCTCATCGCGGTTTGCGAAGCCAGCCAGTGGGTCGAGGCAACCACGCCATTGGTGCCAATGATTTCGGGACGTGTTGTGAACATCTGCATGAATTTCCGAATTAGTTGGTGTGCGCGGCTGGTGCTTGCGTGGCTGCGAACCGACGCTCTCAGCCCGCGGTCTGCGCTTCCCGGCCGCCATCGGCCTGATACACCAGGGTCGCCGCAGCCAGATCTTCGAGCGCCGTGCCGACCGACTTGAACAGCGTGATGTCGGCATCATGCGTGCGGCCCGGATGCTCGCCACGGCACAGTTGCGCCAGTGTCGCGCACACGTCGGCGGAGCAGAATACACCGCTGGCGATCGGCGCGAGCAGATCGCCAGCCTTCAGCAACGCCTCCTCGGTGTCGATGAACACCCGGCTCAAGGCGACGCAGGCATCGTCGGTCTCGCGCATGGCGGGCGCAAAGCCGCCAATCAGGTCGAGGTGGGTACCGGATTTGAGCCAGGCACCATGTACCAGTGGCGCCTCCGACAAGGTGGCGCAACTGACGATATCGGCCTGCCCAACCGCCGCCTGCAGGTCAGGCGCCACAGTTGCGGCCCATCCGACGGCGCGCAATCCTGTGACCAGAGCCTGTGCGGCCTCCTCTCTGCGCGCCCAAACCTGCACCTCGCGAATCGGCCGCACCGCGCCATAGGCTTCCGGCAGTAGCCGAGCTACCCGCCCGGCGCCGACCACCAGCAAGCGGCCGGCGTCCGGACGCGCCAGATACCGTGCCGCCAGTGCCGACGCCGCCGCTGTGCGGCGCGAGGTGATTTCGTTGCCATCGATCATCGCCAGCGGCACGCCGGTAGCGGCATCCATCAGCAGGTATGCCGAATGCAGGCCGGGCAGTCCGCGCTCGCGATTGCCGGCAAAGATCGAGACGGTCTTGATGCCCAGGAACGCGCCGGGCCGCCAAGCCGGCATCAGCAACACGGTGCCGCCGGGAGAGGCCGCGCCAGCGACGTCATGGCGGTGGCGCTGCGGTACCTCGCAACCCTGGACAAACATCCGCTCAATGGCTGCGATCAGCGGCACAAATTGCAGATGGTGACGAGTGGCTTCAGCTTCGATGATGCGCATCTGCATATTTTGCCGCAAGCGCCGGTCCGGATACTGAAATGAATCAGGAGGCAGGGTAAAGCGCCACCGTCGCCCAGGCATTGGCAGCCACGTCCTCAATTGGACGCTGCCCCGTGGATTCCTTGATTGCACTCACGCATCTCATGGCGGTCGCGTTGCCGGCTTCAGCAAGGTCAGCGACAGCGCGCCGATGCACAGCAGCAAGGCAAGCACCTGCGATGGCCCGAGCGGCTCGCCATGCAGCAGCGCGCCGGTAATCATCGCCACCACCGGTACCATCACCACCGACAGGCCCGCAACATTCGGCGGCAGCAACCCGACAATCGCGAACCAACTGACACTGCCGATACTCATCGGGATGAGCACGATATACGCACCGACGAGAATGGTCTGCCAACTGGGCATGAACCAGGCGAGATCACCGAGGACAACGGCGCCTGCGCTGATCGGCAAGGCAGTCAGCAGCATTTGCCAACCGGTCAACACCAGGGCCGGCGTGCTCCATTGATGGCGCTTGATGATCAGGGTGCCGATCGCCCACGCGATGGCCGCCAGCAGGCCGGCCGCCAGACCCCAGGGCGCGTGGGCATAGGCGGCGTAGCCAGGCGCCATCATCAGACCGATCGCCAGCACACCCAGCATCAGGGCCACGATCAGGCGCCGCGACAGTTTCTCGCCGAACAGCACACGCGAAATGACTGCCGCCCATAACGGCATGGTGAAGCCCAATACCGCACCCTGCCCGGACGGAATCAGGATCGCCGCGTAGGTACTGGCGATATTCCACACCAGCATGTAAGCCACAGTCATCGCGAGCAGGCGCGAACGATCGGCACGCGGCACCTGCAGCGGCATGCCGCGCACATGCGCGATGGCGAGCATCGCCAGGCCCGATACAGGCAAACCGACCGCGCGAAAGGTCCAGACCGAAATTTCGCGCAATGCGATCGGGAACAGGGCCCAGTTGGTGCCCCAGATCAGGGTCAGCAGCACCAGCAAGATCAACGCCCTGCGCGGGATGCGGTCCTCCGACGCGCGCGGCGCGGCTTGTTGTACTGCGGGCATGCGCCGGATTGTAGCGGCACGATCGTTGCCTCCGGGTGCTCCTATGATCCGGTGACCGTCCGCGACTTGCCGAAGCCCGGCGCCAGTGCGTACCAGTCGACCCGCCGCGTCCCGAGCATCAGCGCCGCCAACAGCACGAACAGGAAAACCGAACCCATCAGCAAGGCATAGTCCTCGCTTCTGAGCAGCAGAAAGAGGATTCCATACAGCGCCGCCAGTCCTGCGCCAAGTCCGGCCGCGCGCCGCCGGCTGGCCAGTGCCATGCTGGTATAGGCGACGATCAGGGCGATACAGGCGCTGGCGGCCAGGCCATAGGCGGGGGTGAACCCGATGTGTTCCGACAAGGACACCAGCAACACGAAGAACAGGGCCAGCGCCAGACCGACCAGACCGTACTGCACCGGATGCACCGCCCGCGCGCCCAGTACCTCGAACATGAAGAATGTGCCGAAGGTGAGCGCCACGAAAAGCAGGCCGTATTTGGCGGCCCGCTCAAGCTGTTGATACAGGTCGAACGGGGTGATGAAGGCGGCGCCGAACTCGTTGGCCTCGAAGCGCGTGCATTTGCCGCCGGCCACACACTCGGCATAGGCTTCGCGCGCGTTGGTCGAGTAGAACGAGGTTTTCCATTGCGCCGCGAAGTCGCCGGGGTTGATTTGCGCGCTGGGAGAGAACTTGCCGAAGAAGCTTGGATGCCCCCAGGGCGCGGCCAGATCGACGCTGGTCTCGCGTCCGGTGGGAATGAAGCTCAGGCGCTCCATGCCATTCAACTCCAGCGTCAATGAAAATTCGGCAGCCACCGGTGCGCGGCCGTCAATCGCGTCCAGACGCGCCGTAATGCCGTTGCCTAGGCGGCTGCGGTCGGAGGCGCCGGGCTCGAACGGCGATTGCGCGCCATTCCATGTCAACCAGGGACTATTCCTGATGCCGCGCGGGTCGCTGATGCCAAGCGCCAGGGTTGGCACTCCCCAGGCGATACGGCCTTCGCCCGGCGCCTGCGCTGCATACGCCGGCAGCGCGAACCTGCCGCTGATTTTGACCGGCGTCGCGTAGGTCAATACCCGGTACAGGCCCCGATACTTGTAATCGATGACCGGGCGGGCGTTGACGCTCACCGCTTCGGGCAGGAACGGCAAGGCCGCCGTTTCGCTGCGCTCGGTGCGGGTGGTCTTGCTCGCACCGTTTTCATCGGTGCGTTCGGTGGTCTCGATCCAGGTGCGGGTATACGGCACCACGATCACCGGCAGCGTGATGCGCTGGACATCGGCCGCCGACTGCGCCATTCCGCGCACCACGCGTTCCTTCAGGCCGGCCCGTTCGGCGATCAGTCCCTGCACCATCATCAGCGGCACCAGCAGCACAATGCCGAGCATGGCGATGACCAGCGCCTTCCAGAACAATGGCGTTTGCGGCATGTGTGACTCCCTTGCAAATTGAGGAGCCCCCATTTGATCGGGTCACGGTAGCTGCGCAATGCCTGCAATCTGGCACCGCCGCAGTCAATTCTGGCAGCAAGCTGGCCGCCGCCGGGGCCGCGCCCGGTCGCACGCAGCGACGCACCGGACCGTCCGCTCAGGCGCGACCGCCTGCGACCGCCTTCGATGCCTTCTTGTCGACGTACATTGCCGAATCGGCTTCCGCCAGCAGGCTGGCCACCGAGGCATGGCGCTCGGCGTCGTACTCGACCTGACCGACGCTGCAGCGAATGTCATAGCGTCGCTCTGCCGCCTGATTGAGCATCCCCAGGGTCTGCCGCAGGCGTTGCGTGATCGCCATGCTTTGCGCGCCGGTCGAATCGGTGAGCACGGCCACGAACTCGTCGCCACCGATGCGGCCGATGACGTCGCTGTCACGCAATTCCTTGCGCAGCACTTCAGCGAACGTCATCAGGGCGCGGTCACCTTCCGCATGACCGTAGGTGTCATTGATCGACTTGAAGCCATTGAGATCGAAAAACAACAGCGAAGCCGGCTTGCGCAGGCGCTTGCAGACACTCAGCGCATGTCCGGCCAGTGCCTCGAACCCGCGCCGGTTCGACAGCATCGTCAGTTCATCCAGGGTCACCAGTTCGAGCGATGCGATTTCCTGCTGGGCGATCGCCGCAAGATCAAGCAACAGGCTGCGCTCATCATCGTCGAAGTCGCGCGGCCTGGTATCGATGATGCACAGCGTACCGATCTTGCAGCCGTTGGGCCCGCGCAAGGGGCAGCCGGCATAGAAACGGATGCCGGGCGCGCCGGTGACCAGCGGGTTGTCGAAAAAACGGGGATCTCGAAGCGTGTCGGTTACAAGAAAGATGTCGGCGCCGAGGATCGCATGCCCGCAAAACGAGATGTCACGCGGCGTTTCGCTGGACTCAAGGCCAACCCGCGACTTGAACCATTGGCGGTCGGTGTCGACCAGGCTGACCAACGCAATCGGCACCCCGAACAGACGTTTCGCGATCCGCGTCAGGCGATCGAAGCGCTCCTCTGGCGTGGTATCGAGAATGTTCAACGAACGCAGGCTGTCGATTCGTTCAGCCTCATTGGCGGGTTTCTGCGGGACGAGCATGACTAGTTCCTTGAACACCGATTCAGGCAAACAGCGAAATGCCCGCGCAAAGGCATGACGCTACGGTCTCCAGTACTTGCCGCTACGCACCTGCGCCGCTCGACGCTCACCACCCGGTGCCACGTCGAATGCATGAAGCGGACCTGGCAGCTTGTTGCCGGCAAACGTTCGACCTTGCCATCAATGGTCACATTAATGGTGGTCACATCAATCATCTTCAAGCATACGCAGGCAAGTCTGGAGAGGTCAAATGACAAACGATGCCTTTTGATCGCAGTTTGGAGGATCGCCCAGCGGTGGACAAGTTCGTGTTGCCGTTCCGCATGTCCAAAGAGGCTGAGGCTGCGCGCCGCAGCACGGCCGGCGCAACGCGCCGTGCCAGCGCGGTCGATACTTGTGTCCCGGCATCGGGCAAGCCGGCGAGGACCGCAATGGTCCGCGCCCGAAGAACCAGATGAAAAAGGTATTGCCAGTGCGCTGAAAAAACGGAACCGCTGGCGCGGCCTGCACTTACATCTTCGGCAGGGTCACGCCCTGCTGACCCTGGTACTTGCCGCCGCGGTCCTTGTACGAGGTTTCGCACACCTCGTCACTTTCGAAAAACAGCACCTGGGCGCAGCCCTCGCCAGCGTAGATTTTCGCCGGCAGCGGCGTGGTGTTGGAGAATTCGAGAGTGACATAGCCCTCCCACTCGGGCTCGAACGGCGTGACGTTGACGATGATGCCGCAGCGCGCGTAGGTGCTCTTGCCCAGGCAGATGGTCAGCACACTGCGCGGGATGCGGAAATACTCGACCGTGCGCGCCAGGGCGAAGGAATTGGGCGGAATGATGCACACCTCGCCCTTGAAATCGACAAACGATTTCTCGTCGAAATTCTTGGGGTCGACAATGGTCGAGTTGATGTTGGTGAAGATTTTGAATTCATCGGAGCAACGAATGTCATAGCCATAGCTGGAGGTGCCATAGGAGACGATGCGGCGGCCGTCGACCATGCGGATCTGGCCCGGTTCGAAGGGTTCGATCATGGCGTGCTCGGCGGCCATGCGGCGAATCCATTTGTCGGCTTTGATGCTCATGGGTGCCTCGCACTGGTGTTCATTGCGCGGCACCCGCGGGGCGCCAGTCGCGCGCCTTTTCTTCGGCGCTTGCGATTTCTTC
>JANPGJ010000369.1:0-7514 GCA_031423955.1 Burkholderiales bacterium | reverse complement strand
CGGTCGCTTTTTCAAGCGAGCCGTCGGCCACGATTGCTTTGTAGGGTGCCGGGTCGCCAAAGTGGCCAATCACCACTTTGGTTTGGGCTACAGCCGGTGAAACCGGGGAAAGTGCGAAGGCCGAGCCAACGAGTAGTGCTTTAAGCAGATGTTTCATGACGTCCATTCTCCATTCGGAAAGAAAGGTTGCAAATGAATTGGCGAGTTCGAGTGGGCTCACTTGCTGACTCGCTCGTGAACTGACCGAATAATAGGTAAATCCATTTTTTTAAAATAGTGCCAGATTGTTTTTTGTTTGGTGCCAAAATTAAGCTCCCTGGATTTTTCATCCCGCTTTGAGTGTAGGCACCAGGCAAGCGTTGAAAACCTAGGGAAGACCCTTGTTGAGTGCAAGGCACCATCCGGGTGCGGTTGATCTTTCGCCACAAGAGGACTGAAGGCATGAGGCAAAAGCAGGAGATCACGGATGTATGGGCCAAGCTGTTTCCCAAGTTCTCTGCCAGCAGTGCAACGCTGCAAGGGCGCGTCAGGGAGATGATGGTGCACTCCATCCTGACGGGCTTGGTGCCTGCGGGTGCCAAGGTGCCGCCCAGCCGTTCGATGGCTGCTGCGCTCGGCCTGTCGCGCAACACCGTGTCGCTGGCCTTGCAGGTGCTGGTCGACAAGGGCTTCCTGATCTCGTCTTCGCGCAGCGGCTTGGTCGTCAATGGCGACATTCTGCTGGGCCGGGCCAATCAGGCAACGCCTCTTGCTGTGGTGGAATCCGGCTTGCACTGGGATTCGAGGCTTGTATCGCGCCTGGGTCGTCAGCGCAACATCGTGAAGCCGGCCAATTGGCAAGACTATGCCTACGCCTTCATCTATGGCCAGTTTGATGCCAGCCTGGTGCCGCTCAAGGACTGGCGCGCCTGCTCTCATCAGGCGCTATCCGTGCCGGCGGTCAAGAAGTGGTCGCAAGACCATATTGACCGCGACCTCGAAGCGCTGGTGGATCAAATCCAGCATCGACTACTGCCTGCGCGCGGCATCATGGCAGGGCGCGATGAAATTCTGGTCACTGCGGGCGCGCAAATGGCGGTCTACCTGTTGGCCAATGTGCTGATGGATAGCAAAACCGTTGTCGGCATCGAGAACCCCGGCTACCCGGATGCCCGCAATAATTTTTTGCTGCGCAGTGACCACGTCAAGGCACTGCCGATTGATGCAGACGGCCTGATCGCTTCGCGCGCCATGGGTCAATGCGCCTATGTCTACGTGACGCCGAGCCACCAGTGCCCGACAACCGTCACGATGTCACTGCAACGGCGCCAGGAGATTCTGGAGCTGGCCAAAAAGCGTGATGTGGTGCTGCTGGAGGACGACCACGAGAGTGAACTGAATTTTTCGGGCCGGCCACTGCCCGCGCTGAAAAGTCTGGACACCGATGGCCGCGTCCTTTACATCGGTAGCTTGTCTAAAACCTTGGCACATGGTTTGCGGATTGGCTATATCGTGGCACCAGCCGCGCTCATCCGTGAATTGCGGGCACTACGGCGCTTGATCATGCGCCATGTGCCAGCCAACAACCTGCACACTGCGAGCCTGTTCATTGCACAGGGGCACCATGATGCGTTTATTCGCAGATTGAACGTTACGTACCGTGAGCGGCGCGAAATGCTGAACAGCGCTATGTCGAGATATTTGCCACAGTTTCACGTCGCGCCGTCACAAGGTGGCTCGGGCGCCTGGGTCAAGGGGCCTGACGGACTCAATTGCCGGCTGTTGGCAGAGCGCTGCGCAGCGCGTGGCGTACTGATTGAACCTGGTGATATTTTCTTCAGCAAATCTTCGACCAGGAACCAAGCACATTTTCGCTTGGGCTATTCCGCCATTCATGGCAACTTGATCGATGCAGGCGTGCAGGAAATTTGTCGCGCATTCAATGAAAGCCGGAATCGCCCTGGCCTTCGTAGGCGCGGCAGTCCCTGAGATGTCGACTTGATGTTGATGCCGGCCGAGAATTGACCAGCAAACCGTAGTAATTGCGGTTGAAAGTTGACCAGGGTGTTTGACCAAAATGGCGAGCAAGAGATCATGTCGGATGCTGGTCAAAATTCAATCGGCAAAGGTGGTCAATATTCAACCGGCGCCCACACTTTCAGTAAATGCCGGTGGTGACGCCACGAGGCGAATGCTTGCGTCGCGCGCGGAATAATCGCGCACCAGCGAAGAGGCAACGCTCAGATGCGGAGTCGATGCGATGCCGAACTTAGCGGCGAATCACTGCAACGCTTATTTCACTGCATTCCTCAGTGCTCTCCGCACCCCCTCATCCGCCAACACGTGCTTCAAGAGCGCCACACCGGCGTCAATCAAAGATTGTGTGATGGAAGGGGAGATCGAACCGCTGTTCACAATCAACGCTTTAGCAGGCTTGCTCGCGGCTGCCTTGCCACTCACAGGCGCAGCTTCACCTTTGACAACCTTGGAGAGCCAGCTACCTACGTTTGCGTTGTAGGGCCTACGTCGATTCTTGGGAAGCACCGATTGTGCTTTCGCGAAGCGTTGTTCGCTGGTCAGTTTTCGGCCTCTCGCGACCAGTTGCTTCGCTGCTTCAACTACCGCGCCCATTTCTTCCTGGGTCCAACGAATGCGAGACTGCTTCTTTGTTGCCATGATATTTCCAATGCAAAATTACTACCATCCTCCACCATTATTGTTTCACGTTTAGAGAGCAATCAAAGAAATCATCGAAAAATTGCATACTCTTTCGATCGCGGAGAACGGCCCGGCGCATATCCCAGGTCGGAACGTGGACATCAGCCCCACGCATCTGTCGCAGATCGAGACGGGTCGGCGCAATCCCACGGTGGCCGCGTTGCGCGACTCGTTGTGGCCTTGACGTCGCCATGAGGCCGTAGTGGGCGAGTTACTGGCCATTACCTGCTGCGCACCAATATCGGCGCCCAAGAGCCGCAGGTCGCGGTTTCCACCGACGGCCACGATACGTGTGCTGTCGCACCGACCGGCCGTGGTTTGAAAGGCATATTGCGGGCTTCGCATTTCATTTAGCGAACCCGGTTCACCAGGGTTTGCAAAACCATAAGAGGTTACTGCCGTGGACATCATCTGGACCATACTCATCGGATTCATCGTCGGGCTCCTGGCCAAGATGCTGACGCCTGGACGTGATCCGTCGGGGTTTTTCGTTACCGCGGTCATCGGCATTGCCGGATCGATGCTCGCCACCTATGGCGGACGGGCGTTGGGTTGGTATCACGCAGGCGCGACGGCCGGCTTTATCGGATCGCTGATCGGCGCGATCGTGCTCCTCGTCATCTATCACCTTGTCCGGCGCGGCTCGATGAACTAGTTTTGGGTTCCGGCAAGCGATTTTTGAATCTACTTTGATGACCCCAACCGCGAGGAGATGGCGATGGGACTGATGGACATTCTGCGGCAATACACCGGCGCATCGGCCAACACCGACATCGCGCACGAGCATTTCGACCAGGTTTGGGGCGCTGCTCCGGCCGAAATAGTGGGTCAGGGTGTCGGGGATGCGTTCCGCGCTGACAGCACGCCGCCTTTCGGAGAGATGGTGGGTCAGATGTTCGGCCAATCAAACCCGCAGCAGCAGGCGGGCGTTCTCAATCAGCTGTTGCGCTCCATCGGGCCGGGCGTATTGGCCGCGCTCGGCGGCGGCGTTCTCGGCCGCATGACGGCGGCGCCAAACGCGGCAGGTGCGCAGTTGACGCCCGAGCAGGCGTCGCAGGTGACGCCACAGCAAGTGAACGAGATCGCGACACGGGCAGAGCAGCATGACCCCGGCGTTCTCGACAAGATAGGCGGCTTTTATGCCCAACACCCGCAACTGGTCAAGACCCTGGGCAGTGCGGCGCTGGCGATTGCGATGGCCGGGGTCGCCAACCGGATGCGCAATTAAAAGGAAATCCCGTGACAGAAGAAATGCCCGATTTTTCAAATGTTCAAGGCGGTTCCAGCTCGACCGCGGCCAAAATCTACGAGGTCGTCGCCGGCGACAGTTTGTCGAAGATCGCCAGGCGTGAGTACGGCAATGCAAGCGAGTGGAAGCGCATCTACGAGGCGAACCGGGAGATCCTGAAGGATCCGGACAAGATTTTTCCCGGCCAGAAGCTCAACATCCCGCCGCTCTGACGGGTGAGGATTCTTCGACGCAATCAATGGAATAGAACCCGATGAACAAAAATATCACCCTGAGCATTCTGGCCGCCTCTGTCCTTACATTCAGCGCCTGCGGCAAGAAGGACGAGGCGCCGAATCCCATCCCGACCTCGATCCCGACCCCAACCCCAACGCCCACGATTACGTCCGGCGTGACGGTTTCCACGATTGCCCTCGGCAGCGCGATCGCTGTCGACAAGAAGATTGCAAAGGCCACCGAAAGCTTTGGCGCGAAGGATACGATCTACGCTTCTGTCGACACCACCGGTGCCGGTAGCGCGACGCTGAAGGCGAGGTGGACGTATCGCAAGAACGGGCAAGAGTCGCTCGTTAAGGAAGAAACGCAGACCATCGTACCTACAGGGCCTGCCAGCTCGGAATTCCATGTCAGCAAGCCGGACGGATGGCCCCCGGGCGACTACCAGGTGGAGATCTTCGTTGCGGACAAGCCGGCCGGCAACAAGCCGTTCACGGTGAAGTGACGCGCGGCCTTGGCGCGCGGCCAAGCGCATCGATCGAGAGCCCGCTCGCAATCCCGGCTTTTGCCTGCCTCACCGGCCGGGACCGCGCGAAACGGGAACCTGAGGCTGGCGACTTTCGGCAGGCCGCAGTCGTCGAACGGCAACGCTTGATGCGCTACTTGTACGCAAACTCGATGGCCGGCACGAACTTGACGCCCGGTTGCTTGCCCATGAAATCCAGCAGGAACGCCCCCAGCCTCTTCTCGCTCAGGGCGATCACGGCGGGGTCCTTCACGATGGCTTCGGCCTGCTTTCGCGCCACCTCCAGAAGCCGTTGCTGAATGGCGATGATGGCGCCCTTTTCGTCGGTGAAAACGCCCTTGCCGATGATTTCGTGGGACCGAATGTTGACCGACGGCGATGACACCAGTCCGGGATTCTTGCGCAGAGTGACGGTGATGCGATTCTTGTCGCCCGAGATGGCAAAGTCATTCGGCCCCAGGTCGAACCCCACGGAGTACTCCACCGAGTAAGTGACGGACACAGTGGCTTCCGAGGACAGGAACCAGACCCCCCGCTTGATGTGCTGGGTCAGGATGTAGTCGCGGTCCACCCGCGCCGCCAGGAACTTGGACTGACCCACCATGGCGGCCTTGGTCTGACTGACATAGGTGGTGTATTTCGTGTAGCCGGCCAGGGTGTCCAATGTTTCCTCCATGATCTTGGTCACCTGCTGCAGTCGTTCGGCCAAGTCGCGCTGCTCATCTCGATCGCGCAAGTGCAGGAGCCCCAGGACGGCGGTGGCACCCGCCAGCAGAACGATGAGTGCGATCGCAAGCGGCTTTTTCAATGGAGCCTCGCTTTCTTGAGTTGGATTGCGGGAAAAATGCGGGAAGTGACGGGGAGTTGAGCGGGCGTCGCCCATCATCCTCGCAAATGTAACCAAATACCCTTCACTGCAGTTGATGGACCGAAACGCGCCGAATCTCCACCCTCCCGGTCATGGCGAGGGGTCTGTCGAAGGTTCATCGGGAACTGGGGGAACGCATCCGGGCGAGGAGAACGGCCCGGCGCATGTCCCAGGTCGGGAGGTGGACATCAGCCCCACGTATCTGTCGCAGATCGAGTCGGGACTGCGCAATCCCACGGTGGCCGCGTTGCACGGCATCGCGAACAAGCTGGGGGTGTCGCTGGGGGAGTTGTTCGAGGGGTTGTGAGTGGGGCAGTTTCGTCGGAACCGGCGCAAGCCACTTGCGGTAATGCGCCTTTCCTGCCAGATTGGGGTCTGTTCCAGAATAGGTGTCATCCCCCAATGGCCAAGCCCCGAAAATCTCCCGCAGTCGGACTTTACTGCCTTCGAGTTGAACTGAAAGGCATCGTCCCGGCAATTTGGCGGCGGATCTGGGTCGAGGGCGACACGAAGCTCATTTCAGTGCATCACACCATTCAGGCAGCCATGGGGTGGTCGGATTCCCATCTTCACGAATTCCGGATCGCCGACAAGATCTATGCCATTCCCGATCCCGAAGACGATCCGTCGCTCCCCAAAATCGATGAACGGCGAATCACGCTGAGCGAAGCTCTTCAGGGAAACCCGCATTTCGAATACGTCTACGACTTCGGCGACAACTGGCAACATCGGGTCGTCGTGGAAGCAACTGCGCCGCCTCCGGACCAACCGAGAGGGTGTGGATTCATCGAAGCCGGCGAGAGGGCTTGTCCACCTGACGATTGCGGCGGTGCGTTCCGCTACCAGGATTTCTTGGGCGATCTGAAGAGCAATCCGGTAGGGCACGAGGTCAAGGAATTCCTCGAATGGGCGGGTGAGGACTTTGACCCGGAACGATTCGATCGGCACACCGCCAATGCTGCGCTGATGCGAATGGCGTGGAACAAGTGGGGGTAGTGCATTGGTATCGAAGATAAATGTCTTCGAGATCCCGGCGCATTTGCGCATCCATATACTCCTCCGGCGTTCCTCTAATTGTTCGTTGGACCGATCATTCAATCGCCCGGTGTAAAGCACCAAATTGAGCCGAGAGTCATTCTTCGCCTTTTCGTGATCGTCAAACTGTCTTCAAGTGTTGCACAGTTGCTTTCGACGCAAGCGGGTACGCCGCCGGGTCGCGAATGGACGGCACCGCGAGGTCAACGTCAAGTTGCGGCCAATAAAGATGGTCGGGTGCCGGCCGTTCGATCGTCGCCAATTGATCGTACGTGGCCTGCCGGAACCACGGAAAGTCGGCGAAGGGAACGAACAATTCCTCGTCGTCCAGCAAGAGCCAAAAACCCTTGTTGGAGACCAGTGAGACCTCAATTTCCGATGTGAATGACATCGCAGTCTTTAGCGCTCCGGAGCCCGTGCTAGGGGGGAATGGTCGAATTTTGAAATTGCACGATTAGCCAAGTTACGTGAACTCGCCGCGCTCAAATCTCCTGCCACTTAATCCATCCGAATTTTGGGACGTGCTCCGGAATCTCTGAATAATACTGATTGGCAATGTCCTTGACGGCTTGCAACAGAGCATCCTTGGATGGAGCTGACGCGGCATGCAAGTGCATTAATCGATACATACGCTGTATTGCGTCTCGATATTGCCATTCGGTGGCGCCTTTGTGCTCCAGGGCAGCTTCTGTTGCTGCGAGGTCGGCACTTAGCCGTTCGATTTCCTGCTCGTACTTTTTACCGAGTGCGGCGACCAGCGAAAGTATGTCTTTAGGCTCAATGGAAACGGCCAACTGTGTGTGTCGCTTCCCTGCCTTATCGATGGTTCCGTCGAACTTGACTTCCCCCGACGCCAACCACTCCTTGGCGATATTCGTGGAGGATTTCTCGTCTGTGAAGTCCCACTGGTCCCTAGTAGGGCC
>JANPGJ010000368.1:0-13748 GCA_031423955.1 Burkholderiales bacterium | reverse complement strand
GATGCGTTCTGCCATGTGATCGAGCATGGCGGGTTCAGTGCCGCGGCCCGGGCGATGAATCGGCCGAAGTCCAGCGTCAGCGTTTCGATCGCCCGCCTGGAAGCGCAAATCAGCG
This sequence comes from Burkholderiales bacterium, assembly GCA_031423955.1. Classification (GTDB taxonomy): domain Bacteria; phylum Pseudomonadota; class Gammaproteobacteria; order Burkholderiales; family JAEUOS01; genus JAEUOS01. The sequence continues at coordinate 13,633 of JANPGJ010000368.1, read as the reverse complement.
TGCGCCTGCTGCAACGGACCACCCGGCGCGTCAGCCCGACCGAGGCCGGAATGTCGCTCTATCACGATGTCGGGCCCGCCTTCCGGCGCTTGCGCGAAGTCCAGGTCGAGGCGATGGGCCTGGGCAACACCGTGGCGGGCACCCTGCGCATCGCTGCCCCGTATGAATTCGGCGCCCACCATGTCGGTCCGGTGGCCAGCGCCATGCTCGAACGCTATCCCGACCTGCGCATCGACATCGAGGTCGAGCACGCCAGGATCGACCCGATGGATCGCCGCTACGACGTCGTGTTCTCCTACTACGACGATGAAACGCCGGACGAGCGCGCCATCGCGCGCCGCGTCTTCAGCCTGGCGCGTGGCGTCTATGCGGCGCCGGCTTTGCTGGCCCGGCACCCGCCGCTGCACAGCCCGCAGGACCTGGCAACCATGCCGGTCCTGGCGTCGCTCGATGAAACCAGGTGGTCGTTTGGCGACAGCGGCGGCGCCTTGACCAGGGTGGCGATCGAACCGCGGATGCGCAGTTCGAACGCCGAGGTGCGGCGCCAGGCGGCGATCGCCGGCCGCGGCGTGGCGCGCCTGACGTCGAGTTTCTGCCGGGAGGCATTGCGCCACGGGCACCTGCGCGCGTTGCTGCCCGACCATCCATGCACGCCGCTGCGCATCTATGCGCTGTTGCCCGGGCGTCGCCTGATGCCGCTCAAGGTGAAGCTTTTACTCGATGCGCTCGATGCGAGCGCATCTTCATGATGCCGACCGCACGGTCGAAGGGGATGCGATGCGAGGTTTGTCCGACAAGGTAGTGATCATCACCGGCGCCGCCGGCGGCATCGGCGCGGCGCTGTGCCGGCGCTTCGCCGCGAAAGGCGCCGCGCTCGCGCTGTTCGATCTTGCCGGCGACGAGGCCGCTTTCATCACCGGCCAGGTGCTGAGTGTGTCGGGTGGCCTGACGATGGACGGTTGAGGCGCGCCGCGCGCGGGTCGCCCGCCGAATCCGCGTCTGCCGGCCGGCAGTGGCGGCGCCGGCGCGGCCGGCGCACCATGTTCGGCTGCGGGCGTTTCTGACCGACCATCGCGACCGTGCGAAAATGCCTGCGCTTTGAACCGTTTCGCAGCACGTTCCAAACAATCCCAGAGGAGGCTTGAAAAATGTCCGGAATGCTCGAAGGCAAGGTGGCAGTGATTACCGGCGCCGGTGGCGGCATCGGCCGCGATTTCGCGCTGGCGTTCGCCAGGGCGGGCGCCAGGGTGGTGGTCAATGATCTCGGCGCGTCAGTCAGCGGCGAAGGCAGCGATGTCGGGCCGGCGCAGAAGGTGGTCGACGAGATCAAGGCTGCCGGCGGCACCGCCGTCGCCAATACCGACAGTGTCTCCGACTGGGATGCGGCCAATCGCATCATCAAGACCGCGATCGACAGCTACGGTCGCATCGATTGCGTGGTCAACAACGCCGGCATCCTGCGCGACCGCTTCTTCTTCAACATGAGCATCGAGGAATGGAAGGCAGTGATCGACGTCCACCTCAATGGCTCGTTCTACGTGGCGCGCGCCGCCGCGCCGTATTTCAAGAGCGAATCGCGCGGCTCTTACATCAACATGACCTCGACCTCGGGCCTGGTGGGCAATTTCGGCCAGGCGAACTACGCGGCTGCCAAACTGGGCATCGTCGGGTTGTCGAAGTCGATGGCGATGGACATGGCCAAGTACAACGTGCGCTCGAACTGTATTTCGCCATTCGCCTGGAGCCGCATGATCGGGTCGATTCCGACCGACACGCCGGAGCAGAAGGCACGGGTGGAAAAACTCAAGAGCATGCAAACCGCGAAGATCGCGCCGCTGGCGGTGTATCTGGCGAGCGACGCCGCTGCAGGTGTGTCGGGCCAGATTTTCGGCGTGCGGGCCAACGAGATTTTCCTGTTCAGCCAGAACCGGCCGATTCGCTCGGTGCACCGCTCCGAAGGCTGGACCCCGGAAACCATTGCCGAGCACGCGATGCCGGCGATGAAGGCGAACTTCTACCCGCTCGATCGCTCGCAGGATGTGTTCACCTGGGATCCGGCCTAACTCCATCGCCCGCCGGCGGCCGGCGCGCAGCCTGAACGGAGAATCAACATGAGTGATGACACGCTGGTCATGCTGACGGACGCCGCAGCCGCGTTCGCCAAACCGGATTCGAAGCGGGTGCGTGCCGCGCGCGCTACGGAACCCGGTTTCGACGCGGCGGTGTGGCGCGAGATGGCCGCCCAGGGCTGGTTCTCGGTGCTGGTGCCGGAGGCGCAGGGCGGACTCGGATTGGGGCTGGCGGCAGCGGCGGCGATTGCCGGGCGCATCGGCTATGCGGCGTTTCCCGAGCCCTTCGTCGCCGCGTCGGTGCTGACCACCACGGCGCTGGCGCGCGGTGACAACCCGGCATTGGTGGCCAGGCTGCTCGATGCGGTCGCAAGCGGCGAACGCGTGGTGACGCTCGGCTGGCAAAACGATGGCGGCGACCTCGCGCCTGAAGCGACCGGCGTGCGCTTGCAGCAGACCGGCGCTACGGCCGCGCTGTCGGGCAGTTGCCGCTTCGTGCGTGTCGCCGCGGCCGACGTCTTTGTGGTCGCTGCGCGCGGCGAGCACGGCCTTGCACTGTATGCGGTCGAACGCGGTCGTGCCGGTCTCGATATCCTGACCGAAGCCGCGGCCGACGGCAGCAGCGCAGCGCGCCTGGTGCTGCGCGCGGTAGCGGTGAGTGATGCTGACCGCCTGGCCGGGCCGGCCACCGCCGCGCAGGCATTGGCGTATGCGATTGACGCTGCCGTGTTGTGCACCGCCGCCGAACTCACCGGCAGCATGGAACGAGTGCTCGAACTCACGTTCGAGTATCTGCGTACGCGCAAGCAGTTCGGCAAGCCGATCGGCAGCTTCCAGGCGCTGCAGCATCGCGCGGTCGATATCTGGATCCAGAAGGAATTGTCGAAGGCCGCGCTTGAAGCCGCGCTGCTGCGCTTCGACGCGCCTGACGCAACCCCTCTGCAGCGCTCGCTGGCGGCATCGAGCGCCAAGTCGCGCGCGGCCGACGCCGCCTTGCTGGTGTGCAAGCAGGCGGTGCAACTGCACGGCGCGATCGGCTTCACCGACGAATATGACCTCAGCCTGTATTTCAATCGCGCGCTGGTACTCGCGGCCTGGCTTGGCAACGGCACCACCCATCGCCGCCGCTACGATGCCTTGAGTCTGTCGGCGGCTACCACCGGAGCATCGGCATGAGCTCCCATACTGCTTCGGCAAAGAAGTCACGCAGTGACAGGAAGGCGATCCCATGACCTACGGCGTGACGCAGGAGCGCGACTGGAACGCGCTGGCCGACGAGGATTTCCGCACCCTGGTGCGCGCCGATTTCGAAGGCAATTATCCGCAGGCCTTGCGCTATGCACCGCGCCGCCTGCGCTGGCACGAGATTCGCGAGTGGTATCTGCGGATGGCCGACAAGGGATGGATCGCGCCCAACTGGCCGGCCGAGTATGGCGGCATGGGCTTGTCGCCGGCCAAACTGCTGATCTTCATCGAGGAGCAGGAGCGCTTCGGCATCGCGCGCTTCCAGGACCACGGCGTGCTGATGGTAGGTCCCGTGCTGCAGCGCTTCGGCACCGAGGAGCAGCGGCGCCGTTTCCTGCCGTCGATCCTGACTTGCGAGCACATCTGGTGCCAGGGCTATTCCGAACCGGGCGCCGGTTCCGACCTTGCCGGCCTCTCGACCCGCGCCCGGCGCGAAGGCGACCAGTACATCATCGACGGCCACAAGATCTGGACCACCCTCGCGCAGGACGGCACCCACATGTTCGTGCTGGTGCGCACCGATCCGGATGCCAAGAAGCAGGACGGCATCAGCTTTCTCTTAGTCGACATCAAGGCGCCCGGCATCACCGTGCGGCCGATTCGCGACATGGCCGGCCACGAGGAGTTCTGCGAAGTGTTTTTCGACGGTGTGCGTACCCCGGTGGCGAACCTGGTGGGCGAGGAGAACCGCGGCTGGACCATTGCCAAGTCCTTGCTTACCTTCGAGCGCATTTTCATCGGCAGCCCGAAGCTGCCGGAATACGGCCTCGCGGTGCTGGAAAATCTGGCGCGCGCGCGCGGGGTGTTCAATGACCCGCTGTTCCGCGACCGCTTCGCGGCGGTCAAGCTTGATGTCGTGCACCTGGGCGACCTGTACGCGCGCTTCGCCGCCACATTGGTGCGCGGCGAGCCGCTCGGGCCCGACATCTCGATGCTCAAGATCTGGGCCACCGAGACTTTTCAACGGATTGCCGAACTCGGGCTCGAAGTGGCCGGCGACTTCGGCGGCATGGCCGGCGATCTGGCCATCGGCGACACCAGCATCGATGTGCTGACCCTGTTCTACAAATCGCGCGTGCCCACGATTTACGGTGGCAGCAATGAAATCCAGCGCAACATCCTGGCGCGCCAGGTGCTGGACCTGCCATCCTGAGCGCAAGCCGGTAAACAATAAAAACTGATCGAGACATGCACATGATTCGCAAACTTGCAACCGCCGCCCTGCTCGCCGCCGCCACCTTGTTGCCCCAGGCCCACGGCCAGGCCTATCCGGTGAAGCCGATCCGCGTGATCGTCGGCTACACCCCGGGCGGCTCGGCTGATGCCGGCATTCGCCCGGTGGCCCGGGTGCTCGAATCCCTGCTCGGGCAACCGGTCATCATTGAATACAAGCCGGGCAACGCCGGCGGGGTGGCAATGGAATTCATCGCCAAGGCACCGACCGACGGCTACACCCTGCACTACGCCGACAGCGGGCCGCTCACGGTGGCGCCGCATCTGGCCAAGGTGGGCTACAACATCATCACCTCATTCACCCATCTGGGCCATGTGTGCGGCAGCGGCAGCATGCTGGTGGTGCATCCGGCGACACCGTTCAAGAGCATGGCGGAGGTGATCGCGGCATCGAAAAAGGAGCCCGCCAAGTGGAGCTATGGCACCTCCGGGGTCGGCGGCCCGCATCACCTTTCCGGCGAGTATTTCAAGAACGTCACCGGCGCGTCGCTTCTGCACATTCCCTACAAGGGCGGTGGCCCGGCAATGACCGACCTGATGGGCGGGCAGGTACCGATGCTGTTTTCCTCGCTCGGCCCGGTGGTCAGCGCGGCCAAGGCGGGTCGCGTGCGGCCGCTCGCGGTGACCTCGCTGAAACGCTCGGCCGCCTTCCCGGAGGTGCCGACCATGGATGAGCTGGGGTTGAAAGGCTTTGATTCCAACGCCTGGTACGGACTGGTCGGGCCGGCCGGCCTGCCGGCCGAGGTCGTCGCGCGTATCGCCCTGGCGATGCAGAAGGCGGGTGAGGACAAGGTGCTGCAGGAACAACTCAACGCCACCGGCTGCGACGCCGAATTCCTCAATCCGGCGCAGACCCTGGAGAAGGTGAAGGTGGATTCGGCCAAATGGGGCAAGGTTGTCAAGGACGCCAACATCAAGATCGATTGAAGTCGCGCCAAGCGGCCGGCGACAATGGGTGGCGCGACTGCGCTGGCCACCTGCACTACCTGGAGAATCCACGCATGTTGAAACTGATCGTCGCCGCGACCCTGGCTGCCACGGCCGCGTGGGGGCCGCTGGTCGCCGCGCAAACCTATCCGGCCAAGCCGATCCGTATCGTGCTTGGATACACCCCCGGCGGGGCGGCTGATTCCGCCATGCGGCCATTGGCGCGTGTCCTCGAACCCCTGCTTGGCCAGGCGATCATCATCGAGCCACGGCCTGGCGCGGCTGGTGGCGTCGCCGCGGAATTCATCAGCAAGACCGCGCCCGACGGCTACACCCTCTATTTCGCCGACAACGGGCCGTTCACCACCGCCCCGCACCTGACCAAGGTGGGCTATCACCACCTGAATTCGTTCACCCATGTCGGCCATGTGTGCAGCACCGGCAGCATGCTGGTGGTGCATCCCGCCACACCGTTCAGGAGCGTGGCTGATGTGATCGCGGCAGCCCGCAAGGAGCCCGACAAATGGAGCTACGGCACCTCGGGCATCGCCGGGCCGCACCATCTGTCGGGCGAGTATTTCAAGAGCGTCACCGGGGTCAACCTGCTGCACATTCCCTACAAGGGTGGCGCGCCGGCGATGACCGACCTGATGGGCGGCCAGGTGCCGATGCTGTTTTCCTCGCTGGCGCCGGTGGTCGGGCCGCTCAAGAGTGGCAAGCTGCGCGCGCTCGCGGTGACCTCGCCGCGACGCTCCGGCGCCTTTCCGGAGGTGCCGACGATGAACGAGGCGGGGCTCAAGGGTTTCGACTCCACCGGCTGGTTCGAACTGATGGGCCCGGCGGGATTGCCCGCCGAGGTGGTGGCGCGCCTGTCGCAAGCCTTGCAGAAGGCTGGCGAAGACAAGAACCTGCAGGAACAGTATCTGCAGATGGGCTGCGACGCCGAATTTCTCAACCCGGCGCAGACGCTGGACAAGCTCAAGAGTGACCATGCCAAATGGGGCAAAGTGATCAGGGATGCCGGCATCAAGGCAGAATGAAACGCAAGCGAGCGCAAAGGTAACCCGAACATGGATTTCGCATTCAACGACGAGCAACTGGCCATCCGCGATGCGGTGGCGAAAATCTGCGAAGGCTTCGACGCCGATTACTGGCTGAAGCACGATCGCGAGGGTGGTTTTCCGCACGATTTCCACGCCGCACTGGCCGCCGGCGGCTGGCTTGGCATCGCCATGCCCGAGGCACACGGCGGCGCCGGGCGCGGCATCACCGAAGCAGCTCTGATCATGCAGACGGTGGCGCAATCGGGGGCCGGGTTTTCCGGCGCCTCGGCGGTGCACATGAATATTTTCGGCCTGCACCCGGCGGTGATGTTCGGCACCGAGGAGCAGAAGGCGCGCTGGCTGCCACCGCTGATCCGCGGCGAGCACAAGTCCTGCTTCGCGGTGACCGAGCCGACCACCGGCTTGAATACCCTGCGCCTGAAAACCATGGCCAGGCGTGACGGCGACAAGTACGTGGTCAACGGCCAGAAGGTGTGGATCTCCACCGCGCAGGTGGCGCACAAGATGTTGCTGCTGGCACGCACCGCGCCGGCGGAGACCGCCAAGCCCGGCCTTGGCCTGACACTGTTCTATACCGACCTTGATCGCAGCAAGATCACCGTGCGCGAGATCGAGAAACTGGGGCGCAAGGCGGTCGATTCCAATGAAGTGTTTATTGATGGGCTGGAGGTACCGCTGGCCGACCGCATCGGTGAAGAGGGGCAGGGCTTTCGCTACATCCTGCACGGTATGAACCCGGAGCGCATCCTGATCGCCGCCGAGGCGATGGGCCTGGGACGTGCTGCGCTGGCGCGTGCGGCGCACTACGCAGGCGAGCGCATCGTGTTCGACCGCCCGATCGGCAAGAACCAGGGCGTGCAGCATCCGCTGGCGAAGAACTGGATCGAACTGGAAGCCGCTGAACTCCTGGTGTATCGCGCGGCATGGAAATACGACCGCGGCGAGCCTTGCGGCGCCGAGGCCAATGCGGCCAAGTATTTCGCCGCCGAGGCCGGCTTCAAGGCCTGCGAGACCGCTGTCCTGACCCTGGGCGGCATGGGCTACGCCAAGGAATTCCATGTCGAGCGCTACCTGCGCGAGTCGATGCTGCCGCGCATCGCGCCGGTGAGTTCGCAAATGGTGCTCAATTTCATTGCGGAGAAGGTGTTGGGCTTGCCGAAATCCTATTAAACGTTGGTGGCGGACACCTGCGGTGCCGCCCCAACTCGCCGGATTCGAGCGCCGCGTTGCGTCGCTCAATCCGGCGTTGTCTTTCGGCAGTGGGGAGTGGTTTGTGATGGATCTTTTTTCTTGCCCTTTCGCTTTTCATTGAATAATTCCGTTCTTTTTCCTGGGGTCTGAATCATGCAAAAAATCATGCTGGTCACTGGCGGCAGTCGCGGCATTGGCGCGGCTACCGCGCTGATGGCCGCCCAACGCGGGTACTGGGTAGCCGTCAACTACACACGCGATGCGCAGTCCGCGGGTGAAGTGGTGGCCAAAATCTCGGCCGGCGGCGGCCGCGCCATCGCCATCAAGGCAGACGTCGCCATCGAGGCCGACGTGATGGCGATGTTCGCCACTGTCGATCGCGAACTCGGGCCGCTGACTTCCCTGGTCAACAATGCCGGCGTGGTCGACGTTGTCGCTCGCGTCTCGCAGATGAGCGCGGCGCGCGTCACGCGCATGTTCAACATCAATGTGCTGGGCTCGTTCCTGTGCGCGCGCGAGGCGGTCAAGCGCATGTCGACCAAGGAAGGCCCGGCGCTCGGCGCCGGCTACGGCAAGGGCGGCACCATCGTCAACATCGGGTCGGCCGCAGCGCGCCTGGGCGGTGGCGGCCAGTACGTCGACTACGCGGCCGCCAAAGGCGCGGTCGAAGCGTTCACCGTGGGCCTGGGGCGCGAAGTGGCGGCCGAAGGAATCCGCGTCAATGCCGTCAGCCCCGGCATGATCGACACCGAGATCCACGCCAGCGGCGGCCTGCCGAATCGCGTTGCCGACAACCAGCACGCCCTGCCGATGCTGCGCGCCGGCACCGCGGAAGAAATGGCCGAAGCAATCCTCTGGCTCGCCTCCGACGCCTCGTCCTACACCAACGCCGCCATCATCAACGCATCCGGCGGCCGCTGAAAATGGGGTCTGACCCCAGTTATTTAATTGGGGTCAGACCCCATTTATTTCTGCGCGGTGCGCGGGGGTTGCTGTCGCTTGTCGGCATCGCGTGGTGTTGCGCGGCGGCGGCTGCGGGTGCTGATTCGCCGCTGGGGTTGTGGCGAACGATTGATGACAAGACCGGCAAGCCGCGCAGCGTGGTTCGGATCTACGAGGAGGGCGGGCGGCTGTTCGGGCGCATCGAGCGCGGCTTTGATCCGCGCGAGAACGACCGCACCTGCAAGCTGTGCACCGATGAGCGGCGCGATCAGCCCTTGCGCGGCATGTTGATCATCCGCAACATGAAGCAGAGCGGCGACGAGTATGTGGATGGCGATATTCTGGACCCGGACAACGGCTCGGTGTACCGCTCGAAGATGAAGCTCGAAGACGAGGGGCGCAAGTTGTCGGTGCGCGGCTTCGTTGGCGTCTCGCTGTTTGGCCGCTCGCAGACCTGGGAGCGCGAGCAATGATCGCGGTCGCCGGCGCAGGTGATTCGCGATCCACCGCTGCGCCGTTCCACCCAATCTTGCAAGCTGTCAGGGTCCCGTTCATTGTGGCGTGGGCTGCGTGGGCTGCGCGGGCTGGCGGGCTACGCGGGTTGCGCGGCGCTGCCTGTCACTGCAAATCAATCGGGAGTGCCGGATGGTGCAATCAAAGCGAATTCTGATGGCGCTCGCGCGTACGCTTGCGCTCGCGATGGCGGTAATGGCGACGCTCCATCACGGCATCGCATACGCGCAGTCCGACTGGCCGTCCAGGCCGCTACGCATCATCGTGCCGTCCGCGCCCGGTGGCGCCGCCGATTTCACCGCGCGCACCTTCGCGCGGTATCTGGAGGTGCAGATCAGGCAACCGGTGCTGATCGAGAACCGCGCGGGTGCGGGCGGGGTGGTGGGAACCGAGGCCGCGAAGAACGCGCCGGCCGACGGCTACACCTACCTGCTGTCGACCAATTCGACCCATGCCGCCAATGCCAGCCTGTTTGCCAGGTTGCCGTACGACCCGCAAAAGGACTTTGACGCCGTCGGCATGTTCGGCACTTTCGCCACCGTGGCGATGGTCAGGCAGGGCAGCGCCCTGCGTTCGATCGCCGACGTGGTCCAGTACGCGCGCGCCAACCCGGACAAGCTGACGTTCGGTTACTACAGCTCGTCCTCTCAGGTGCCGCCGGAATTGCTCAAGGCGCGTGCCGGCATCGAGATGACCGGTGCGTCGTACAAGAACATCACGCAGATCATCACCGACCTGGCCGGCGGCGTGGTCGAGTTCGCGTTTCTCGACATGCTGTCGGCCGCGCCCGCCCTGCAAAGCGGCCGCATGACGCCGATCGCGGTGACCGCGCCGGCGCGGCTGGCGAGCCTGCCCGCAGTGCCGACGGTGGCCGAAACGATCCCCGGCTACGAGGTCGAGGGCTGGCTCGGCTTGACTGCGCCGGCCGGTACGCCGCGCGCGGTGATCGAGCGCATGAGCGCGCTTGCGGCCGCGGCGGTCGCCGACCCTGCCGTCAAGGTGGCGCTGGAGAAGCAGGGCATGAGCCCGCGTGCCATGCGTGCCGATGAACTTAAGGGTTTCATGGTTGCCGACCAGAAGCGCTGGGCCGAGTGGGTGCGGCTGGCGAAGATCGCGCCGCAATAGGCGGCATGATGACCGTGGTTGCCGCCGAAGAAGGGTTCGATTACGCGTTTGTCGACGGGTTGCCGGTGGTGCCTGCCGGGGCGGCCCAACTGCGCATCGGGCTGCAAGCACGCGATGCGGCGCACGGGCCGACCCTGCTGTTCATTCCCGGCGCCTACCACGGCGCATGGTGCTATGCAGGCTGGCTCAAGGCCTGCCGCGCTGCGGGCATCCCTTGTGCGGCGCTCGACTATCGTGGTCACGGAAGCCTGGCGTGCCGTGGCCTCGCGCCCGATACCGGCGTTGAAGCTTATGCAGACGACGTGGTGGCGGCGGCACGAAGCTTCAGCGCATCGCCAGTGCTGGTCGGCCACAGCCTTGGTGGTCTGGTGGCAATGGCGGCGGCGATGCGCACGCCGCTTGCAGGCCTGGTGCTGGTGGCGCCGTCACCGCCCGGCAACCTGGCTGGCGCGCGCGCCCTGCCGGCGGTGGACGAATCGCAACTGCGGCCGGTACCCGCGCGCGCGGAAGTGCTGGAACGTTTTTTGGGCGGCCATGACGGACCGCACGTCGACGCCTGCATGGCCCGCCTGTGCCCCGAGAGCCCGCGGGCACTCAACCAGCGATATCGGCTCAGTGTGCCAATCGACGCCGCGCGCATCGCCGCGCCGGCGCTGGTGATCGAAGCCGGCCTGGATTGCGGGGAGCGCCATCCGGCCGGCCAGGATCAGGCGATCGCCGATTTCCTCGGCGGCGAGTTCGTGCATCTGGCCGGCGCGCCGCATTGCATGATGCTGGGGCCGACCAGCCTGCCGGCGCTGGCGATCCTCCTTGATTGGCGGGCACGGCTCGGCTTACAGCGGGCAGAGCTCGGCTGGCACCGGTAAACAAAAAGGCCCGCGCGGGCCTTTTTTGCGCCCCCCGCCGCAAGCAGTGCGGCAGAGGGTGTGCGATTGCGCGTGGTCAGGCGACGCCGTGTTTCTTGAACCAGGCCATCATGCGCTTCCAGCCGTCTTCGGCTTCGGGCTTGCGATAGCTGGGGCGGTAGTCGGCGTGGAACGCATGCGGCACATCCGGATACACGTGGATCGGCGACTCCTTGTCCTTGCCGAAAGCCACCAGGCCGGCGCGCAGGCGCATGACCATGTTTTCCGGAATGCCGGCGTCGGCACCGGCGTACAGGCCGAGCACCGGGGCGTTCAACTTGTCGGTAACGTCGATCGGTGACAGCGGCATGGCCGGCGGCATCGGGTTGAGCCCGCCGTACCACGACACGCCAGCCTTGATTTTCTTGCTGTGGGCGACATACATCCACACGGTGCGGCCGCCGCGGCACATGCCGGTGATGCCCAGCTTCCTGGCATTGACCTTGGGCTGTTTCTCCAGCATCGCCACCAGCGCATCGAGGTCGGCCAGCATCACTTCATCCTTGAGCGAGTTGGCGGCCGACAGCACCTGCTTGATGTCGGCGATCTTGGCCAGGTCGCCGGAGCGGAAGAACGGGTCGATGGTGACGCCCACATAGCCGGCCTTGGCCAGGCGGCGGCAGATGTCTTTCTGGTACTCGTGCATGCCGAAGATTTCCGGGATCACAATCACGGTGGCGCGCTTGCCCGCAGCCTTGGGCGCCGCCATGTAGCCGGGCATCTCGCCGCCGGCGACCGGCACCTTGATGTCCTTGACGTCCAGGCCATCAGCCGGAGTGATGATCGCGGTTTGCGCGTTGACCGGGCCGGCGGATAGCGCGAAGCCGGCCACCGATGCGGAAGAGGCGAGGAAGCCGCGGCGGCTGAACTTCACCTTCGGCAGCAGGCTTTCCAGGTGCGGGTCGGCGAAGGTGTTCTTGTCTTCAAGCATTGGAGTCTCCAAGGGGTGGGATACGACAGCGGGAGTTCGGGGTACAACAATCGGGGTACAACAATCGGCGTACAACAATCGGGGCGCAACGGTATCGGGGCACAACAGCAAGCGGGGCATCACTGTACAAACGCACAACAGGCGGCGATGGGGATTATTCCATGCCGTCGCAGTGGCGGCATAAACGCAATCGCGCAGTGTAGGGGCGGTATGGTGCGTCGGCATGGAGCCGGATGATGTTTTCTTGGATAAAACCGGGATGCGCAGCGCGTTTCGGGGTAAACCCTGAAGGGCGCGGACCTCACGGAACCAAGGTCAGGGGCGCAGGTATACGCAGTCAGGTTTGCCATGCCGCGTCCGATGTTTTTCGCGTGCGCCGGCCCCGTTTTCCATCATCCGCATGCGGGCGCGACATAATGGCTGCTCCCTGATGCGAAGCGCCGGCATTCGCGCCAATCGGGGGCTGCCGTCCATACTTGCATCTGCCCTGTCATCTGCCAACCGCACCTGCCACCAGCCCCGACGATCCTCAATGCCGATCCGCACCCTGCGCTGCGCAATTCTGGCTGTTTCCTGTGCACTGCTGTTGCCTGCTGCACACAGCGCGCTACCCGACGAAATCCAGGTCTACACCGACGATATCAACGCGCCCGGCGAGTTCGGCCTCGAACTGCATGTGAACACCACGCCGCGCGGCATCCGCACGCCGGGCTATCCGGGCGAGGTGGTGACCCATCGGGGCCTGCGCATCACGCCGGAGTTTTCCTATGGCATCACGCCCACCGTCGAAGCCGGGCTGTACCTGCCGCTGGTGCTCTCCGGCGGCAACTGGTCGGCAGCCGGCGTCAAGTCGCGCCTGAAATGGTTGCCGGTCAAGGGCGACGCTGCCAACGGCGGCATCTATGCGGGTGCCAATCTCGAACTTTCCAACACCCAGGGCAAATTCAATCCGTCGCGCCACAACGCGGAGTTGCGCATCCTGTTGGGCGATCGTGGCCGCGACTGGCTGGTCGGCATCAACCCGATATTCACCTGGGCGGTGTCGTCAAGCCAGGAAGTGCCGGCGCCGCAGAATCCGCAATTCAGCCTCAATACACGGGTCACCCGGCGGGTCACTGAACGGGTCTTGCTGGGGGTCGAGTACTACAACTCGCGCGGTACCTGGCGCCGCTTCGACCCCGGCAACGAGCAGGGCAAGAGCCTGTTTTTCATTGTGGAAGTGGACAGCAAGCTGCTGCCGTTTCATCTCGGCATCGGGCGCGGACTCAATGACGCCACCGACCGCCTGACGGTGAAGGCGATTTTCGATATTCCGTTTTGAGCACTGCGCTGCGGCGTCGCCCTGATGCGTCGGGTCGGGCGCCGGCCGGCGTGCGTCACTGCGGTACGAAGATCGGTTCACGGGACTAAAATCCTCGCCGTGAAAAAAGAGCCGGAAATTCGCTGCCCGAAGTGCGCCTGGCGCCCGAAGCCGGAAAGCCGCTGGTC
>JANPGJ010000367.1:0-11838 GCA_031423955.1 Burkholderiales bacterium | reverse complement strand
ATTTGGCGTGATCGAAGTCACCGGTGCCGACGCCCGCAGCTTCTTGCACGGCCAATTGAGCAATGACATTCTCCATTTGCCACCAGACGGCGCGCAATGGACCGCCTACTGCTCCGCCAAGGGGCGGATGCTGGCCGGCTTTCTGGCCTGGACGCCTTCGCCCGACACCATTTGCCTCGCCTGTGAGCGCGGCCTGGTCGGCTCCCTGGTCAAGCGCTTGCGCATGTTTGTGCTGCGCGCAAAGGTCAGCATCGAGGATGCGAGCACACGGCTGAATCTGGCTGGTCACATTGGTGCGATGGCAGGCCCGGCGCCCTTTGCGGTCAGTCGCGATGGCGAAGCTTGCCTGATTGGCCTGCCGCCCGCCGACGGAGTGCCCCGTACTCTGGTGGCGAGCACACAAGTCGCGCCGCACGCGGAGGTCGGCGACCAGAACGAATGGCTGCGCCTGATGATCCGGATGGGCGAGGTTTGGCTGATGCCCGCGACGCAAGACCAGTTCGTTCCGCAAATGGTCAATTTCGATGCGATTGGCGGCATCAATTTCAAGAAGGGTTGTTATCCTGGCCAGGAAGTGGTGGCGCGTGCGCATTACCGCGGCGCAGTCAAGCGGCGGATGTATCGCGCAACCGTCAATGCGCCCGCCGCTGCGGGTCAAGCCCTGTTTTCCTCCGGGCCCGAGTCGCAGGAGTGCGGCCTGATCGCCAACGCCGTCGCCGATTCGGGAGGGGTGGGCCATGAAGTGCTGGCGGTGGTGCCGATTCAAACCAGGCTGGAGTCGGAGATCCGCCTGGGAGCGCCGGATGGGCCGGTATTGAGCTTCAAGGATCTGCCTTACGCGTTTCCCGAGGCTGCATGAATCTGCCGCTAGCTTCCGCTGCAAGCGCCTGGCTGTGGCGCCACCTGCACCAGTCAGGGCCGCTGCAGTGAGTCCGCTGTACGACTACTTCGTTTACTACAAGGTGCCGGTTGACGCCACGGCCGAATTCATCCCGGTTGCCGTCGCCATGCAGTCGGACATTTATCGCTTGACCGGAATTCGGGGTCGGCTCAAGAAAAAGTCGTCCGATGCTGTTACCTGGATGGAAATTTATGAAGGTGTCCACCAACGCCTCCTGTTCGATGCCGCCTTGGCCGACTGCGTGGCCCGCTTTGGCATCGCCGCCCATCTGGAACCTGGCGCGTCGCGCCATGACGAAATCTTCCACGATCCACTTGCCTGAAGCCCGATTGACATGTGTCTGATCGCGCTGGCCTGGCACGCGGCACCTGGCTATCCCTTGATCGTTGCTGCCAATCGCGACGAATACCACGCGCGCCCGACCGCGCCGGCCGGATTCTGGCCACCTTCAGACCAGGTGTTCGGCGGGCGCGACCTGCAGGACGGCGGCAGCTGGATGGCGGTACACCGCGATGGTCGATTCGCAGCGCTGACCAATTTTCGTGATGCAAGGCCGCCGCGCAGCGGCGCGCGTTCGCGCGGCCATCTGGTCGCCGAATACGTACAAGACGGGCAGGCTGCGGGCGCATACGCGGGTTCGGTTGCCGCTGCCGGCGCACAGTACAACGGTTTCAATTTGCTGGCCGCCGACACCGACTCGCTCTGGTATGCCGGCAACCATGGTGCGCCGGCCGAACCGGTCGCGCCCGGCTTTCACGCCCTCAGCAATGCGCGCCTGAATACGCCATGGCCGAAAGCGCTCGGGCTCAGTGCCGCGATGCGATCAGCGGTCGACGCCACAGCGACGGAAGACGAACTGGTCAGGCAACTGCTCAGTGCCTTGTCAGATACCAGCGTGCCAACTGACGCCGAACTTCCCGGCACCGGTGTCGGGATCGAGCGCGAGCGCATGCTGGCTGCACGGATGATCGTGGCGCCGGTCTACGGTACGCGCAGCGGCAGCGTGCTGCTGGTGCGCAACGATGGCTCGATCCGTTTTGTCGAGCAAAGCTTTGACGCGAGCGGCGAGCCGACCAGCCAGGTCAATCAGGTGATTGCGCCATCAAACCGGCGGCCAGTGTAAGGGCGTCATATACAGGCAGCCCGGTCGCCGCGCGCAGGGCGTTGGCATAGGGTGGCATATTGGTGCATTCCAGGACGATCGCCGCCACCTCCGGATGCAGTCGCAATAATTCACGACCGGCGCTGACCACCTCGGCGCACAACAAGTTCGCGTCCATCGACGGCTGATCGCCAAGGATGGCGCGGGCGAATTCGCCATCCGGCGCCACCCCGATCACCGGCGTGTCGGGGCGGGCGCCAACCGCATGGAAGTGCCCTGCCGTCAAGGCGTCTGCCGCAATCGTGATCACACCGCAACGCCCCTCGGCAAGCCCGGCTTCAATCGCCCTGATCTGACAAAGACTGGAGCTAGCCAGCGGAACATCGACTGCTGCCGCCAGTTCGTCCTGATACTTGGCCAGGAAGCCGCAACTGGTGGTCAGCGCGCTGCAACCCTCGGCTGCCAGCCACTGCGCCGCCTGCACGAACGGCGCGAGCAATCCGCTCGCGCCCTGGTGAATCACGCGTCGCGGCGAGGCTCCTTTGACGACCTGATAACGCACCGGCCACGGCAAGCTGCGGGGATTTCCGATATCACCGGGAAACCGTGGAAAGCGCGTCTCCAGCATGATCACACCAAGCGTGCGGCCAGCAGCTTGCGTGAAAAGATCGTTTCGAGATTTGCCGGTCACGCCACCCATTCGCTGACCGGGGCACGCGCCTCGTGCAGAGGCTGGCACAGCACATCGACCAGTGCCGGGCCGCCAGCATCGATCGCCCGGCGCAAAGTGCTGGCGAGCAGCGCGGGATCATCGACCCGCCAGCTCCTGACGCCATAGGCAGCCGCGACGGCGGCATGATCGGTGCGATTGAAGTCCACCGAAAAATAACGCCCCTCGAATCCGGTTTTCTGGCCAGCCTTGATCCAGCCATAGGTCGCGTTTGAAATCACCACCATCACCAGCGGGACCTTGAGGCGCACAATGGTCTCCAGTTCGCCGACGGTGAAGCCGAAGCTGCCGTCTCCCATCACCGCGACAATCGGCACCCGCGGATCGGCGAAATGCGCCCCGACCGCGGCCGACATGCTGTAGCCCAGCGCGCCATGGGCACGGTTGGAAAAAAAGCGCCGGCCTGTGGCGCGGATTTCGAAGTACGCCGAAAAGTAGGGGCATGGCGTGCCGGGGTCTGCCACCACGATGGCATTGTCAGGTAGCGCCTCGCGCAACGCGTGCACCAGCCGTTCGGGCCGGATCGGCCGTTCTTCCGATCCGGCCAATTGCATGAAAGCCGCATGCTTGCGCGCCTTGGCGTCGGCGACCGCCGCGCGGTTCAGCCGCGCAGGCAGCGCAAACGCGGTTTGGCCGGCCAGGGCGTTGATCAACTGGCGCAGCACCAGTCTGGCGTCGCCCGCGAGGCCGACGTCGACCGCATAGTTCGCGCCGATCACTGCCGGGTCGACATCGATATGAATCACCCGCGCCCGTCCCGGCGCCGGATGGCGCCTGCGCTCGGTGGTCACGCTGCCGGCGCGGCAGCCAACGAAGATGATCAGGTCGGCCAGATCGACCAGTTCGCGGGTCTCGGGGGTGCCGCCGTTGCTGCCGACCACGCCGACGCAGGCAGCGTCGGTTTCAGCGAGGCTGCCCTGTCCGGAAATCGTGGTGGCGACCATCGCACCGGTACTGCGCGCGAACTCGGCAAGTTCCGCCTCGGCCCCCGAGAGCACGACACCGCCGCCGACGATCACCAGTGTGTTGGCCATTGATGTCAGCAGGGCCGCCGCGCGTTCGACCTCCTGTGGATCGGCCCCGCTGCGCCGCGCCGGATAGGTCGCCACCGCCGGATCACTCCATAATTCCGCCGCCTCGACCGGCCCCTTCTGTGCGTCGAACGGCAGGCAGAGATGGGCAGCCCCGCTGCGCCCACTGTTCATCGCCGAGAACGCCGCGCGCAACAGGCGCGGAATATCGCTGGCGGCATTGGCCACGCCGTTCCATTTGGTCAGCGGCCGGAATAGCGCCGCCTGATCGAGCTCGGTCAAGGTATAGCGCCCGCGCGAACTGGTGGCGATGTCGCTGGTGATGGCCAGCACCGGCACCGATGATTCGTTGGCTTCGACCACGCCAGGCAGGATGTAAGTAGCGCCACCGCCTGATGGCCCTTCGCAGACACCGGGTCGCCGCGCGATGCGCGCGTAGCCATCAGCCATGTAAGCGGCCGAGCGCTCGTCGCGGGTCAGGATATGATTGATGCCGTGGTCGAGTCTCGCGAGCGCGTCGTAAAACGGCAGGCTGGTGTCGCCACACAGGCCGAACACATGGGTGACGCCGTGCAGTTGCAGCATGCGGACGGCGGCTTCGGCTCCGTTCAGGGGATTCATCGCGCTTCCATTGCATCGCAGAAACCGCATTATCGCCTGCCGATGGCCGCGACCGGCGCGCACGGCCGGGTTAAGATGACGCCATGCGACCCTTGGATCACGTGGTATTCAACACCCGCGACCAGATGGACGAAGTCGTCGATTTGTTCGAACGGCTCGGGTTTTTCGTCACCGCCCGAGGCCACCATTCGCTGGGCTCGATCAACCATACCGTGGTTTTCGAGAGCGATTACCTGGAGCTTCTTGGCTATCCCGCGGGCGCACCGCCGGCAAAGCGCCCGGAACTGGAGGCGCGCCCGATCGGCCTGATGGCCACCGTGTTGCGCAGCGAAAATGCCGATGCCACGTACCGCGAGCTCAACAATGCCGGGCTTGTGCCGCGTCCGGTGCAGGCATTTTCGCGCCCGGTCGAGCTTAAGGGCGGCAGGCATGCCGAGGTGGCGTTTCGCGTCACCCGCCTAGAACCCGATGCCGTCCCGGGCACCTGGTTCTATTTCTGCCAGCATTTGAATCCGGACCTGGTCTGGCGCCGCGAATGGCAAGGTCATGCAAATGGCGCCGTTGGTATGGCGGCGATTGCCATCGATGTGCCGGCGCTCGCGGTGGCTGCGCCATTGTTCGCGAGTTGCACCGCTGCTGCGGCTGCGCCGATCGACCCTGCTGGTCAAGTGATCTTCTCGCTGGGGACTGCCGAACTTCGCATGCGCGAAATGCCCGGCAGCAGCCGAATGACCGGACTAAGCTTTGCGGTCCGTTCGCTCGCAGCGTTGCGCGGCAGGCTCTGCCAACAGGCGATCGCGTTCGAGCAGGTCGGTGACTGCATCGGGATTGACCCGTCCATCAGTTTCGGCAGCCAGCTACAATTCCATGGTCCGGCGCGATAAATGCTTGGTCGAGCTTGCAGCATGGTCGCAGTCCAACCTGTCTTTTGTTCAACACTTGAAGGAGTAAGCATGCGACTTTTCGCCGTCATTCTGGCGTTTGCCCTCGGAACCATCAGCCCGGCCCAGGCGCAGACAAAATGGGACATGCCCACACCGTACGCGGCCACCAACTTCCATACCGAAAACATCCAGCAATTCGCCAATGAGGTGGAAAAGGCAACCGGCGGCAAACTGAAAATCCAGGTGCACGCAAATGCATCGCTTCTCAAGATGAACGAGATCAAGCGCGGCATCCAGTCCGGCCAGGTGCAGATTGGAGAAATCCTCCTGACCGCGTATTCAAATGAAAGCCCCCTGCTCGAACTCGATGGCGTACCGTTCCTGGCCACCGGATACGGCGATTCGATGAAGCTCTACAAGGCCTCGCGCAAGGCGCTTGATGATTGGTTCGGCAAGCAAGGCCTGAAAATACTGTTCGCAGTGCCGTGGCCGCCGCAGGGCATCTACTCGAAGAAGCCGCTGGCGAGCGCGGCCGACCTGAAGGGCAGCAAATGGCGCGCCTACAGCCCGGCGACCGCGCGGGTGGCTGAACTGGTGGGCGCCACGCCGGTACGGATCGAAGCCGCGGAGCTGTCGCAGGCGCTGGCCACCGGCGGCGTTGACAGCTACATGTCGTCCGGCTCGACCGGTTTCGACACCAAGACCTATGAGCACATCAAGAACTGGTATGACACCCAGGCCTGGTTGCCGAAGGACGCAGTGCTGGTCAACCAGAAAGCCTTCGATGCGCTGGACCGCGCCACCCAGGATGCGGTGCAAAAAGCGGCGGCCGATGCCGAGGTGCGCGGCTGGAAAGTCTCGCAGGAAAAGAACGACTGGTACAAGGCGCAATTGAAGGAAAAAGGCATGAACATCGCAGTGCCGTCGGCGCAGTTGGTCAACGACATGAAGAAAGTGGGCGAGGTGATGGTTGGCGACTGGCTCAAGAAAGCGGGGGCTGAAGGACAGGCGATTGTCGACAGTTTCAAGAAGATGTAATGCGCCGCATCCTTGACCGCCTCTACGACGCCGCGGGATACCTCGCGGCGTTTTTTGTTTTCGCCGTGTTCGCGGTCATGATCGCGACATCGGTGATGCGCGAGTTGTCGATCAAGACCGGCGGTGCCGAGGATCTGGTGG
Organism: Burkholderiales bacterium; assembly: GCA_031423955.1. Taxonomy (GTDB): domain Bacteria; phylum Pseudomonadota; class Gammaproteobacteria; order Burkholderiales; family JAEUOS01; genus JAEUOS01. The sequence continues at coordinate 5,390 of JANPGJ010000367.1, read as the reverse complement.
CCTGGTTGTGCGCGGCATCGGCGTTTTTCGCGATGGCGCATTCATTCAAGCATGGCGATTTTGTGCGGATGGAACTTTTGATCGGCAAGGCGGCGCCCGGACCGCGCCGCGGCTTCGAGATCCTGGCGCTGGCCATCGGCGCCGCATTCGCCGGCTACCTGGCATTCTGGGCCGCGCGCATGACCTATGAGAGCTATGAGTTCAATGTCATGTCGGATGGCCTCCTGGTGCTGCCGATCTGGATTCCGCAACTGAGTTTTGTGCTCGGATCTGCACTTTTCTTCATCGCCGTTCTTGACGAATTCATCGGTGTCCTCGGCGGCCGCCGCCCGGGCTATGTGGTGGCGGTCGAGGAGCGCCACGCGCGCGGCGATTTCTCCGAAGATATCTGACCGCGGCCATGAATATCATCGAGATTTCGGCAGTACTGCTGGCGGTCATGATGGTGCTGCTGATGGGGGGTGTATGGATCGCCATCACCCTGGCGCTGGTTGGCCTGTTGGGCCTGACGGTGTTTTCCGGCACCCCGGCGGGCAAAAGCCTGTTCACCGCGTTTTGGGGCGCCAACGCATCCTGGGAACTGGCGGCGTTGCCAATGTTCATCTGGATGGGCGAAATCCTGTTTCGCACCAAATTGTCGGAGCAGATGTTCGAGGGCCTGGCGCCCTGGCTCAACCGCATTCCCGGCCGGCTGATGCACACCACCATTCTGGGTTGCGGCATTTTCGGATCGGTATCCGGCTCGTCGGCTGCGACCTGCGCAACCATCGCCAAGGTGGCCCTGCCCGAATTGATCAAGCGCGGTTACGACGAGAAAATCGCACTCGGGTCACTGGCAACCGCGGGAACCCTGGGCATCCTGATACCACCCTCGATCACCATGGTGGTCTACGCGGTGGCCGCCGAAGCGTCGATCATCCGCATCTTTCTTGCCGGCTTCATCCCCGGCTTCATCCTGATGCTGCTGTTTTCCGGTTACATCGCCTGGTGGTCGATCCGCAACAAGGACAAGGTCCCGCCGCCCGAGCCGCCGACGACTTTGATGGAGAAGATCCGCAAGTCGGGCAATCTGTTGCCGTGCGCCGCGCTGATTGTCTTCATCGTCGTCGTGCTGGTCAAAGGCTGGGCCACAGCCACCGAGTGCGCGGCTTACGGCGTGCTGGGTTCGCTTGCCATCGCCTGGCAGTCGCGGATGCTCACCTGGAAGAATTTCAGCGAAAGCCTGATGAGTGCGACGCGGGTGTCGTGCATGATCATGTTCATCCTGGCCGGCGCCAAGTACCTGTCGCTGACCATGGCCTTCACCGGGATTCCGCGCGAACTGGCCGAGTGGGTTGCCAGCCTGCAACTGGCGCCGTTCGCGCTGATCGGCGTACTTGCAGTGGTCTATATCCTGCTCGGCACCGCGCTCGACGGCATCTCGATGATCGTATTGACCTCGGCGGTGGTGCTGCCGATGATCCTGAAGGCTGGATTCGACAAGGTGTGGTTCGGCATCTTCGTGGTGCTGCTGGTGGAAATCGCCGAAGTGACTCCGCCAGTCGGGTTCAATCTGTTCGTGCTGCAAAACATGACCGGCAAGGATTCGAACACCATCGCGCGTGCCGCTATTCCGTTCTTCGCCTGCCTGGTGATTTGCATCGCGATCATCACGGTGTTTCCGCAAACCGTGATGTGGTTTCCCGATTTCGTCATGGGAGAGTCGAAGTAATGCAGGTGGCGGTGATCGGTGCCGGCATCCTCGGCGCCTGCTGCGCGCTTGAACTGGTGCGCGATGGCCATGCGGTCACCCTGATCGACCCCGGCGAACCGGGCGGTGAGCAAGCCGCAAGCTATGGCAATGGCGCCTGGATCAGCCCCGCTTCAGTGGTGCCGATGTCGATGCCCGGCCTGTGGAAGAAAATTCCCGGCTATTTGCTCGATCGCGACGGGCCGCTGACACTGCGCCTGAGCGCCCTGCCCGCACTGGCGCCGTGGCTGATCCGCTTCCTGCTGGCCGGATGCTCGGTGCCGCGGGTCGAAGCGACGGCGCGTGCCCTCGCCCGCCTGCTCGGCGATGCGCCAGCACGACATCGCACGCTGGCCGCCGAAGCCGGGGTTTCGCACCTGATCGAAAGCCGCGGCCTGATGTACGCCTACGCCGACCGGTCCGCGTTCCTGGGCGAAGCGCTGGCCTGGCGCCTGCGCCGTGAGAATGGCGTGAATTGGCAGGAACTCGACGCCACGGCGCTTAAGGCATTGCTGCCGATGCTCGATAGCCGTTACACATTCGGGGTATTGGTCGGGACCGGAGCGCATTGCCGCGACCCCGGCGCCTACGTTGCCGCGCTGGTGCGCCACGCCCTGACGCAGGGCGTGCGATTGAGCGCCACCCGCGCCAGCGGAATGATCATCGAACACGGCCAGCTGCGGGCGGTGACCACCGGCAATGGCGCGATTGCCTGCGAGCGAGCCGTGATTGCCGCCGGCATCGGGTCGAAGAACCTGGCGAAGTCGGCCGGTGACCGCATTTTTCTCGAAAGCGAGCGCGGCTATCACGCAGTCATCACCGCGCCCGGCTTCGAATTGCCGCTGCCGGTGATGCCGGCGGACGGCAAGATGGCCAACACGCCGACCAACCATGGCCTGCGCCTGGCCGGCCAGGTGGAACTGGCCACTGTCGGCGCGCCGCCTGACTGGCGGCGCACCGAGCTCCTGTTGGCCCATGCGCAACGCGCCTATCCGCAATTGCGCATTGGCGCGAACTCGGCGCCGATCAGGCGCTGGTTGGGCCACCGCCCCTCAACGCCGGATGGCCTGCCGATCCTTGGTCCGGCCAGTGCCTCGACTGACGTGATTCATGCCTTTGGCCATGGGCACGTGGGTCTTGCGTGCGGGCCGATCAGCGGGCGCATCGTCGCCGACCTGATCGCCGGGCGTCGCGCGGCCTTCGACCTGGCGCCATACCGGGCCAACCGGTTCAGCTGACCGCCCCGGGTTGCAGGGTAAAGAAGAAGGTCGCGCCTTCGCCGGCGCAACCCTTGGCCCAGATGCGCCCTTCGTGGCGTTCGACAATCTGCTGCACCGTCGCCAGGCCGATCCCGAGGCCTTCATAGTCGGCCGCTGAATGCAGCCGGTTGAACGGTTGAAACAGGCGTTCGGCGTCCTGCATGTTGAATCCGGCGCCATTGTCGCGCACGAACAACACGGTTTCACCATTGATTTCGCAGGCATCGAATTCAGTCACCGGATGCACACTTTTCGCCGTGTACTTCAGGGCATTCGACAGCAGGTTTTCCAGAACGATGCGCGACAACACGGGGTCGGCATTGGCGCTCAAGCCGTCGGCAATCCGCACTTCAACCGCTGGTGCAGCGGCAACCCGCGGCTGCGCGGCCACCACATCGCGGGCCATGGCGCTCAAATCCACCGCTACCCGCTTGAGGCTGCCGCGTTCGGCCTGCGCCAGGGTCAGCAGGCCTTCGATGAATTCGTTCATGCGACGCCCGCTTCGTTCGATGCGTTCGAGCAAAGCGGCGGACTCCTTGTCAGCTTCGCCAGCGCGGCTTTCCATCAGCAAGCCGGTAAAACCGAGAATGCCGCGCAAGGGCTTGCGCAATTCGTGCGCGATGGTATGACCGTAGGCTTGCAGAATCGCGTTTTGCCGCGACAGAACACGGGTTTTCTGCGCCACCCGATGATCGATCGTGGCGTTGACGACGCTGAGTTCGATCTGCGTGCGTTGCTGCTCTTCATAGGCCAGGGCCAGCCGCGACTCGAGATTCTTCAACTCCCCCGCCAGATGCGCCGCCTCATCCCGACTCGTCGTCGGTGCGGCGTCTGCGTGGGCGAACATGCGGGCGTACGCCTTGCGCAATTGCGCCTTGACCGCATCGACCAGTTCCTGTGCCTCGAACGGCTTGGCCAGGAAATCGTCGGCGCCTGCGGTCATGCTCTTGCGGAAACGTCGATGCGACCCGTCGACCGTAAGATAGATGACGGGAATGGTGCAGGTGGCCGGGTCCTGGCGAATGATCTCGAGCAATTCTTCGCCGGTGGTATCGGGAAGGTAGTGATCAAGCAGGATCACATCCGGCGGGTCATTCTTCAGGCTTGCCAGCGCCTGGGCGCCATCGACCGCGCGCGTGACGCGGTACTTGAAGCGCCGCAAATGCAGCGCAATGTGCTTGCCGACGACTTCGTCGTCGTCGATCACCAGAATGCGCGGCAGTTCATTTGGCGCACCGCCGGCGGCGGCACGCGGCGCAGCCGCCGCGGCCGCCAGGGCCGGCGCGGGGTCGCCTTCCGGCGAGTCGATTTCGATGGAACGCCTGCCGCGCATCACGTCGCGCACCCTTGCTACGACAAGAGCATAACTTTAACACCGCCAAGACGATGTCGACGTGCCCGCATACTGGCAAACCGATGGCAGGCGCAGTTCTTCTGCCGAGTTTGCAAAAATCAACAATCTGCGCCGGGCCCATCCGGCCACCATGCAGGAAGCACCTCAACAGCGCCGTCTGATCAACGCCTCAGTGCGCCTGGTCCCAATTCGGCCCGACCCCGACTTCAGCCAGCAGAGGCACATCGAGGCTGGCGACCGCGGCCATCAATGCCGGTACCAGGGTACGCATGGTGTCAACTTCCGCCAGCGGCACTTCGATCACCAGTTCGTCGTGAACCTGCATGATCAGGCGCGAACCAAGCGCATCTTCCTCGATCCGCCGCTGCACCGCGATCATCGACAGCTTGATCAGGTCCGCGGCCGTGCCCTGCATCGGCGCATTGATCGCCGCCCGTTCGGCACCCTGGCGGCGCGGGCCGTTCGGGCTGTTGATCTCCGGCAACCACAGGCGCCTGCCGAACACGGTTTCCACATAGCCCTGCGCCTTGGCCGCGATGCGGGTTTCGTCCATGTAGCGCTTGACGCCGGCAAAGCGGTCGAAATAGCGGTCGATGTAGTTCTTCGCTGCATCGCGTTCGATGCCAAGGTTGGCGGCAAGACCGAACGCGCTCATGCCGTAGATCAGGCCGAAATTGATCACCTTGGCGTAGCGCCGCTGCTCGGACGACACCTCCGGCCGCGGCGTGCCGAAGATTTCGGAGGCGGTGGCGCGATGCACGTCCTCGCCGGCGGCGAACGCGGCCAGCAGCGCCGGGTCTTTCGATATATGCGCCATGATGCGCAATTCGATCTGCGAATAGTCGGCTGACATCAGCACGCAACCCGGCGCCGCGATGAAGGCCTCGCGAATGCGCCGGCCTTCGGCGGTGCGTATCGGAATGTTTTGCAAATTCGGATCGGTCGAAGAAAGTCGTCCGGTCGTCGCTACCGTTTGATTCAGATTTCCGTGAATGCGCCCGTCTTCGTCAATCAGCAGCGGCAGAGCGTCGGCGTAAGTCGCTTTTAA
>JANPGJ010000366.1:0-7787 GCA_031423955.1 Burkholderiales bacterium | reverse complement strand
GGCCTGCACGCCGAGGTGGACCGCATCGCCGCCACCAGGAAACGCGCGGCCGATCTGCTGGGCATGCCGGTACCGGCCCGCCCGCCGGGCTTTTGCATCGGCTGCCCGGAACGGCCGGTGTTCTCGGCAATGAAGCTGCTGGAACGCGAAGCCGGCAGTTACCACGTCTCGGCCGACATCGGCTGCCACCTGTTCGCCAGCCTGCCGCCCTTCAACATCGGCAACACGGTGCTGGGCTACGGCCTGGGGCTGGCCAGCAACTCGGCGATCGGTCCCTTGTTCGCCAAGCGCAGCATCACCGTGATGGGCGACGGCGGCTTCTGGCACAACGGCCTGTCTTCCGGCGTATCGAACGCGGTGTTCAACAACGACGACGGCATTTTGGTGATCATGAAAAACGGCTACTCCTCGGCCACCGGCACGCAGGAGCTGCCCTCCTCGCCGCACCAAAGCCAGGAGCACCGCGCCACCGACATGGGCATCGAGCGCGTACTCGGCGGCATGGGCGTGAAGTGGATGAAGACGGTCGACAACTACAAGGTCGCCAACACGCTCACGGTGCTGCGCGAGGCGATGACCAGCCCGTTCAAGGGGCTCAAGGTGATCATCGCCGAGGGCGAATGCATGCTGGAGCAGCAGCGCCGCATCAAACCGATCAACGCGGAAAAGATGAAACGCGGCGAGCGCGTGGTGCGGGTGCGCTATGGTGTCGATGAAGATACCTGCACCGGCGACCATTCGTGCATCCGCCTCTCCGGCTGCCCCTCGCTCACGATCAAGGATTCGACCGACCCGTTGAAGGTGGACCCGGTGGCGCATGTCAACAACAACTGCGTCGGCTGCGGCCTGTGCGGCGAAGTGGCGCACGCGGCGGTGTTGTGCCCCTCGTTTTTCCGCGCCGAGATCGTGCAGAACGCCGGCTGGTGGGACCGCGTCAAGGCCAAACTGCGCGGCGCGGTGATCGGCGCGCTGCAACCCGCATGAACGAAAAGCCCATCACCATCCTGATCGCCGCCCTGGGCGGCGAAGGCGGCGGCGTGCTGGCCGACTGGCTACGCGACGCCGGCACCGCAGCCGGCCTGCCGGTGCAGAGCACCTCGATTCCCGGCGTCGCGCAGCGCACCGGCGCCACCACCTACTACCTCGAGATTTTCCCTACGCCGTGGGCGCAACTGGGTGGCCGGCGTCCGGTGCTGGCCTTGACCCCCACGCCCGGCAACGTCGACCTGATGGTCGCCTCCGAACTGGTCGAGGCCGGCCGCGCATTGCAAAACGGCTGGGTCACCGGGCGCACCACGCTGATCGCCTCCAGCCACCGCATCTACGCCACCATCGAGAAAATGCCGATGGCCGACGGCCGCTTCGATGCGCAGAAGATCCTCGACGCGGCACCGCAACTCGCCGGCCGCGCCGTGCTGTTCGACATGGCCGAAGCCGCGCAACAAACCGGCACGGTGATCTCGGCGGTGATGTTCGGCGCCATGGCCGGCTCGGGCAAGCTGCCGCTGTCGCGCGCCATGTGCGAAGAGGCGATCAAGTCCTCGGGCAAGGGCGTCGAAGCGAGCCTTCGCGGTTTCAACCTCGGCTACAAGGCCGCATCGGCTGGCGAGTCAAGCGCAGCACCTGGCGCCACGGCAATCCCCGCGAACACCGCACCAGAACACAGCCTGGGCGCACAAGGCTTTCCCGAACATGCCCACTACCTGATCACCGAGGGCATCAAGCGCCTCACCGATTATCAGGACGCCGCCTACGTCAAGCTCTACCTCGAACGCTTGAAGCCTATCGCCCACCACGACGCACAGATCGGCAAGCTCACCGCCGAGACCGCGCGTTACCTGGCGCTATGGATGAGCTTCGAAGACCTGATCCGCGTGGCCGACCTCAAAACCCGCAAAAGCCGCTTCGCCCGCGTGCGCGACGAAGTCCGCGCCAGGCCCGAAGAACCAATCCACATCATCGAATTCCTCAAACCGGGCTTAGACGAAATCACCGGCATGCTGCCGCCGGCCATGGCCAAAAGCGTTCACGCCTGGGCAGTGAAACGCGGCTGGGAGCACAAGCTCTCGATCGGCATGCACATCAAGACCAACTCCGTCCTGGGATTCGCCATGCTGCGCACAGTAGCGGGCATGCGCTTCTGGCGCCGTCGCACCGCGCGCTATGCCGAAGAGCAGCAATTGATCGAGCGCTGGCTAGCGGCGATTGTCAAGGCCGCGCAAAGCAGCCCGCGCCTGGCCTACGAGATCGCGCTGACCGCGCGCCTGATCAAGGGCTATGGCGACACCAACAAGCGCGGCAAGGCCAACTTTGGGCGCATCTTCGACAACCTGGTTGACGGCAAGGCTGTTAGTGGCGATCAAGCGAAGGCAGACGCGATATTCGCCGCGCGTGAGGCGGCGCTGGCGGACCCGGAGGGCAAGAATCTCGACCGCGCGTTGGGCAAGCACGGTATCGCGCCGCAGCCGGTGCGGGAAGTACCGATTCGGTTCGTGAAGGATGCGGTGCGCAAAAGCGCTTGAGCTGAGCCCTATCCGGCTTGTGTGAAGCACCGCAGCCACCACGGCAGGCCCAAAAAGGTTGAAACAGAATTGTTTTAAACTGAAGTTCCCCGCAGACGCGGCAGGTTTTCACGCGATATTGCTCTGAAATCAACAGGATAGAACAAGTGGCGGGTTTTAATATGTAGGCATGTTATTGTTTGACGTATAGGATGTAATAGTTTATATTTGTAGGCATGCATATCCACAGCGTGCCGAATCGCGGCTCTCCGCCCACCGTACTGCTGCGTGAGTCCTATCGCGAGGGCGGCAAGGTGCGCAAGCGCACGCTCGCCAACCTGTCCGATTTATCGGCAGCGCAGATCGAATCGATGCGCGCGGTTCTACGCGGCGAGGTGTTGCAGCCGCCGGGCAAATCTTTCGAGATCATCGCATCGCGTCCCCATGGTCACGTGCAAGCTGTTGCACTGTGCATGCAGCGACTGGGCTTTGCCGCGTTGGTCGGCAGCAAGCCATCCCGTGAGCGTGATCTGGTGACTTCGATGGTGGCAGCACGCATCGTCGCGCCGCAAACCAAGCTTGCCACCTCGCGCTGGTGGCAGACCACGACACTCGCGGAGCAGTTCGGTGTGGTCGATGCCAACGAGGATGATCTGTACGCCGCCATGGACTGGCTTCTGGCGCGCCAGGACGCGATTCAGAAGAAGCTGGCGACACGCCACCTGCGCGCGGACGGTCTGGTGCTGTACGACCTGTCGTCGAGCTACTTCGAGGGCCACTGCTGCCCGCTGGCCAAGCTCGGCTACAGCCGCGACGGCAGGCGCGGGATGCTCCAGGTCAACTACGGCTTGTTGACCGATCCACGCGGCTGTCCGGTGGCAGTATCGGTGCATGAAGGCAATACCTCCGACAGTCGTACTTTCATGCCTGCGGTTCAGAAGTTGCGCGATGATTTCGGGATTGAGCGGATGGTGATGGTCGGTGACCGCGGCATGATCTCAAGCAAAGCGATTGAGGAGTTGCGTGGGATTGAGGGCGTCGGCTGGATCACCGCCCTCAAGAGCGTGTCGATCCGCGTGCTGGTCGAGCAAGGACATCTCCAACTCGATCTGTTCGATGAAACCAATCTGCTCGAGATGACCTCGCCGGACTATCCGGGTGAGCGTCTGGTGGCGTGCCGTAATCCGCAGTTGGCGAAGAAGCGTGCGCATACGCGCGAGGATCTGCTGGTGGCGACCGAAGTCAATCTGGCGAAGATCAAGGCGCGGGTGGATGCAGGCAAGCTGGGCGGGGCGGATGTGATTGGCCTGGCTGTCGGGAAAATCATCAACCAGTACAAGGTGGCCAAGCATTTCGATCTGCTGATCGGCGCCGCTGTGTTCACCTATACGCGCAAGCCGGACAGCATTGCCGCTGAGGCTGCGCTGGACGGTCTTTACATCATTCGCACGTCAGTGCCGGCGCAGCAGATGGATGGCCCTGAGTGCGTGCGCGGCTACAAGTCGCTGACCAGCGTGGAGCGGGCGTTCCGCACCATCAAGACCGTCGATCTGAAGGTGCGTCCGATTCACCACCGTACCGCTGACCGGGTGCGCGCTCATATCTTCCTGTGCATGCTGGCCTATTACGTTGAGTGGCACATGCGCGAGGCTTGGCGCGAATTGACGTTCGCTGATACCGAGATTGAGGCAAAGGCCACGCGCGACCCGGTGGCACCCGCCAAGCGCTCCAAAGCGGCCTTGCTCAAGGCGACACGTCATACGCTTGATGACGGCACTCCCGTCAATAGCTTCTCGACCTTGATGGAATACATGCTCACAATCGTGCGCAACACCTGCAGAACCTCAGGTGCCGGGTCTGCCGCGCCCACCTTCGAGATCACGACTACCCCGAACCCGGCACAGATTCGCGCTCTCGGATTGATCGAGGCGATCCGTTTGTAGGCAGTAACCGGAGCCCCAATCTCGCGCCAAGTCCTTGCTGGCAAACACTAAACTCGCTCTCCGCTGCGAGGAACTTCAGTTTAAAACAACTCTGTTTCAAATGTGGAATTTGCGTAAACCCTGTTTCGACCAGGCTGTTTCGACCATGCTTGCAATTCCAGCCTCGATGTTGTCAAATATGACTACAACCAAGTCAATGGCCGTCGATGTTCCACAACACCCGCCCCATTTCATGGATTGGTGCTGCTCGCAAATCGTTTGACGCCTTTCCGGCTGACGCGCAGAAGGCCTTCTTCTCAGCCCTGCATATCGCGGCTGACGGCGGCAAGGCCGATAGCGCCAAACCGATGAGCGGCATGGGTTCGGGTGTGTTCGAGATCGCGTTGCGCCATACTGGCAATGCGTTTCGTGTGGTGTATGCAGTGCAGATCGGTGCGAGGCTCTGGGTGGTACACGCGTTCCAGAAAAAATCCACGCAGGGAATCAAAACGCCGAAGCACGAGATCGACTTGATCAAGCAGCGGCTCAAATCCCTTAGGGAGTCAAAGTGATCAAACCCGAACCACTCGAAGTCGTCCATGGCAGCGATAATCTGTATCGTGATTTCGGCCATGACAACGCCGATGCGCTGCTGCTGAAAGATCTGCTGGCATCCGAGATCATCAAAACACTGGATAAGCAGCAGCTCACCGTGCGCCAGGCGCACGAGCGCACCGGCATTGCCGCCGCCGATTTTTCGCGCATCCGCAACGCCGATCTGAAACGCTTTACCCTCGACCGCTTGATAGGTATCGTCAACAAGCTGGGGTCGCGGGTTGATGTCTCGTTCAAGTTCAAGCCGATGGAAAAATATCCTGTCAGTGAGCGCGCGCCAATGCTGATGGCGGCTGAGCCGAAAGCAGCGCCTTACAAGGCAAGAAAGCGCGCGACGGCCAAACAGTGAACACGCAACAGGTCTGTAGACGAAACGGCATTGGCCCAAGGAATGCGCACATCCGATTCAGCGCCGCGCTCAGTGCTGTGGCTCTGCAAACGGCGTAGTCCGCGTCGCATTGAGCAACTGTGGATTGAAACCATTTACCCATTTGCAGGCGCGCGGCGCGCGCTACACACTGACGCGGTAACAATCGGCCCGCCTTACCTGGCAGGCACCTGCTTCCCACCCAAAGTCCCCAGCGCGATCCCGCCAATGATCATCACCAGCGCCAGCAGCAACACAAGGCTCAGCGGCTCGCCCAGCACCACAAGCGATGCCAGCACACCCACCACCGGCGTCGCCAGGATGCCGAGCGACGTGGTGATCGCCGGCAGGCTGCGGTTGACCATCGCCATCGCCCAGTAGCCGAGCGCCACGCCGATCACCCCGGCATAGAGAAACAGCAGCACCAGGCGCGCGGTCCAGTCGATCCGCGGCACCCCTTCGAAAGCGCGTGCCAATCCGGTCAGCACCACCGTCGCCAGCAGCACTTCCCAGAACACCAGTTGAAACGGCGTCGACACCCAGCGGTGGGCACGGGTGTGGATGATGCTCAGCGCCCAGCAAAACGCCGATAGCAGGATCAGGCAGTTGCCGATCAGGGCGCGGCGATCGGTCCAGTCGAAGGTCAGCGGATTGAACATCACTACCAACCCCCCCATTCCCAGTGCCACGCCAAGCGCGCGCAGCGGCGTAATGCGCTCGCCCAGAAACAACAACGCACCGGGAATCACCCACAGCGGCGTGGTGTAGCCCAGCACAATCGAGCGGCCGGCCGGCACCGACTGCAGGCCGATCGCCATGAAGGCGGCAAAGCCGACCATGTGCAGCAGCGTGATGCTGAGCACCACCGGCATGTCGCCGCGGCGCGGCGGGCGCAAATTGCCGGTGGCCAGCATCAGCCCCGCCAGCACCACCAGGGCAACGCCCGAACGAATCGCGGTCATCCACAGCGGAGGAACGCTTGCCAGGATCAGCTTGCCGACCGTCCAGTTCAATCCCCATCCGACGACGACGATCGCAAACAGCGCGAGTGCGGCGCGTCGGGAAAGCTGTTGGTTCATCTGCGCGTTGCCATGGTTTGCTCCTCGCCAGGTGCGGCCGGCGCATTGTGGCGCGGATTTGGCATCCGGACCGGCGCGCGCAGCGTAGCTTCGGTCGTTAAGTCCGGTGTCGGTACCGCCGACTGCCGCGCGGCAGGGTCCTGCGAAAGGTCGGCTGCCGGCGGCGCAGGCTCGCCCCGGATCCGGGCGAGCCGGCTTGCCGCGTGAATCAGGCAGCGATTGATCGGGGATAGACTGGCGCTGCTATCCGGGCGACTTCCGCTCCCATCTTGTGCCGCAAGGAAACAGCATGAAGCTTTCGATTCGCGTTGCCGCGGCGTTGCTGGCGGGCCTGGCCGGTTTGGCCCACGCCGCCGAACCCGGCATCGACGTATCCGGCAAGACCCTGCTGGACAACCTGCGCAAGGGCGGCTACGTCGTCTACTTTCGCCACACCAAGACCCGGCCGGAACATGAGCACGAGTCAAGAATGATGCGCGAAGGCAAATGGCGGGCGGACGACTGCGCAACCCAGCGCAACCTGAGCGAGGCCGGCCTCAACGAGGCCAATGACCAGCGCGACTGGGTGGCCCGGCTCGGCATTCCGTTTGGCAAGGTATACGCGAGCAGTGCCTGCCGCGCCCGCATTCACGCCGAACGGGTGGCCGGTGGCATCGAATTCCTCGATGTACTGACGCCTTCACGCAGCGCCGAAAAAGGCCTGGTCCTGCGCAAGATGCTCAACACCGCGCCTGCGCCCGGCACCAATACCTTCATGTTCGCGCACGGCGGCATCCTGTGGAACGCCACCGACTACGACAGCATTGAAAGCGAGACCTTTGTGTTCCTTCCTGCCGCAGGCGACAAACCACCGATCCTGGTCGCCAGCATCAAGATCGCCGATTGGGCCTTGCTGGCGCGCGGCGATGCCTGCTGCGCGCCACGCGCCTATTGGCGCGGCACCGGCGCGCCACCGGTGGATTGACGCCGCGCGCGACGCACACGCGGCGCAGGCCGGGCCGCAGATGAGATCGGCTTGTCTGCCGCCCGTGCAGTCAGCATCGCGGCCGCACCGAAAGTCAGCGTGCCGGCACCACCTGCGGCATGCCTGGCATCACCGGCAGGGTTCCCGCGGCCAGCCTCGCGGCATATTCCTCATTCAAGGCGCGGTCGGTCTTGTAGTGCGGCACCCGTTCGTTCATGAACCTGGCCCGCAGTTGCCGCGCATCGCCGCCGGCGAGCGACTCGTTCCAGTACTTGTGCGCAAGCGCGATATTGACTTCGGTTTCCAACTCGAAGTGGTCGCGCGCGCTCTGACCGCCAA
>JANPGJ010000365.1:0-1987 GCA_031423955.1 Burkholderiales bacterium | reverse complement strand
GCAGACGGCGGTCTCGCGCGTGGTGGTCGGTGCCTGGGTGGCGCTGCAGATGGCGCGGGTGGCGCTGGGCCTGTGGCAGGCGCGGCGCCTGCGCGGGCGTCCGCCCAACACGCGCAACGCGGCGCGGCGCCTGCAGGGCTTTGCCAACGGCGCGCTCGGCGGCGGGCTGTGCTGGGTTGCGGGGATCGTCTTCCTGTGGCCGCCGGAGCGCCCGGAGCTGCAGCTTTTCCTGATACTCCTGGCGGCGGGCGAAATCTCCGGGGCGCTGCATGGGTGCGTGGCGCATCCGCCGGCCTTCGTGCGCTTCGCCGGGCCGATAGTCGTCGCCGTGATCGCGAGGCTTCTCCTCGAGGGCAGCACGCTCGACCTGGCGATTGCCGCGGCAGTGGCCGGGTATGCGGTGTTCAACCTGCGCCTGTCGCAGTCGCTGTCGCGCACGCTCATGGCATCGATGCGCACGCGCCACGAGGCCGACGATCTGGCCGCCGCCCTGGCGGTACAGAAGGCGCGCGCCGAGGAGGCCAATCTCGCCAAGAGCCGCTTCCTCGCCGCCGCCAGCCACGACTTGCGCCAGCCGGTGCACGCGCTGACGCTCTTCGTCGGGGCGCTGGAGCGCCGGCCGCTGGATGCCGAGACGCGGCGCCTGGTGGCGCACGCGCGCGGCGCCACCGACGCCATGGGCGGCATGTTCAACGCGCTGCTCGACATGTCGCGCCTGGACGCGGGCATGGTGCGGCCCGAGGTGCAGGCCTTCGAGCTCATGCCGCTGCTTGTGCGCATCGCCGCCGACGAGGGCGCGCTGGCGCAGGCCAAGGGGCTCGTGTTGCGCCTCAACGCGCAGCCGCTGGTGGTGGCGAGCGACCCGGTGCAGGTCGAGCGCATCCTCACCAACCTGGCGGCCAACGCGGTGCGCTACACCGACCGCGGCGGCGTCCTCATCAGCGCGCGCCGGCGCGGCCAGGAAGCGGTGATCCGCGTCGTCGACACCGGCATCGGCATCGCGCCGGAGCGCCAGGCCGAGGTGTTCCGCGAATTCGTGCAGCTGCACAACCCGGAGCGCGACCGCAACCAGGGCCTGGGGCTGGGGCTGGCGATCGTGCGCCGTCTCACCGACCTCCTGGGCGTGCCGCTGCAAATGCGTTCGCGTCCCGGGCGCGGCACCGCGTTCACGTTGCGCATGCCGCTGGCGCGCGCGCTGGTGGCGCCCGCGCCGGCGCCTGCCTTGCAGCCGGAGGAGGCCGTGCTCGGTCCGGGCCTCCTGGTGCTGGTGATCGACGACGATGCCGAGATCTGCGCCGCGATGCGATCGCTCCTGTCCGGCTGGGGCTGCGAGGTGGTGACCGCGGGCGGCAGCGCGGACCTGCTGCCGCAATTGGTGGCGCTTGAGGGCGTGCCACACCTGGTGATCAGCGACTTCCGCCTGCGCGGCGAGGAGACCGGGCTGGCGGTGATCGAGCGCGTGCGCTCGGAATACAACGAGGACATTCCCGCCATCGTCATCACTGGCGACACGGCGCCGGCGCACCAGCGCGAACTCGCGCAATGCGGCCATGCGCTGCTGCACAAGCCGGTGGCGCCGCAGGCGCTGCGCGAGGCGATGGCGCGGGTGCTGGCGAGCACCCCGGCGGCCGCCTGAGGTCGCGGCGGGCGGCGCCTGCTTGCGCGCGCGCCGCCCGTCAGTCGATGAGCCCGGCCTTGCGCGCGGCGATCACGGCCTGCGCGCGGTTGATCACCTTGAGCGCGCGGAAGATCGCCGTGACGTGGGTCTTGACAGTCTTTTCCTGCATGCCGAGCGCGTGCGCGATCTGCTTGTTCGGTTGGCCGTCGCAGACCAGGCGCAGCACTTCGCGCTGGCGCGCGGTCAGGCCGGCGTCGCTGCGCGGGGCGGCCGGCGCCGCCCCGACCATCAGCGGCGGCACGTAGATCTCGCCGGCCAGCACCAGGCGCACCGCCGCCTGCATGGTGGCGTGGCTGGCGGACTTCGGGC
>JANPGJ010000364.1:0-4091 GCA_031423955.1 Burkholderiales bacterium | reverse complement strand
CGGGCGGCGAGCAGCAAATGCTCTCGATCGGCCGTGCGCTGATGGGCGACCCGGCGCTATTGCTGCTCGATGAACCGCTCGAAGGCCTGGCGCCGATCATCGTGCAATCTCTGCTGCAAAGCATCGAGCGCCTGATCCGCGAAGAGGCGCTCACGGTGATCCTGGTCGAGCAGTCGGCCAAGCTGGCGCTTGAAGTCACGCAAACCGCACTGGTGCTCAATCGCGGGCGCATCGCCTACTCGGGGTCGAGTGCGCAATTGCTGGCCGATCCGGAGAAGCTGAGCGCCCTGGTGATGGCGGGCTGAGACTGGCCAATCCTTGCTGACGCAGGGTCAGCCGGTGCGTGATGATGCGCGCCGCCTCGTCGATGTCGCCACCGCCGTTGCCGTTGGCGACGGCGCCGCAGTCGTCACCGCGCCGATCGCCGCGGAGATGGCTGCCGCCGCCTTGGCATGAGCGCTGCGGGCGGTGGCGATCGGCATCTGTACATCGCGTTGCCTGAGGTAGGGTTGGGTCAGCGTCGCCACGGCGCTGCCGGTGGCGTCGATGACCGGAAAGCAGATGTCGGTGATGCCGGGGAAGGTGTCGCTTACGCGTTCCTCGTAGCCGCGCCTGGCGATCTGCGCGATGCGGCGCGTCAACAGGGACGCTGCGGGTGGGTGCGGGTCGTCGCGCCGCAGGTCGGCGATCATCGCGCTGGTCCGTGCCGCGGGTTGGAATGCCGTCAGCACCCGCGCCGACACGCGATCCGCACGAAACGCGAAATGGGCGCCCAGGCGTACCGAGAATCCCATCGCTCCCGGACTGTCGGTTTGCGCCAGCACCAGGATCCGCCCTGCATGCAGCACCACCAGGTGATTGGACTGGCCGGTGAGGTGCGCCAGTTCGCGCATGCGCGGCAGGGCCGCGTCCAGCAGTTGCCGGGTGCCGCGCTGGCGGTGCGCCAACTCAAACAGGCGCAGCGTCAGACCGTAGGTGCCGTCGGCCGGATTGCGCCGCAGGTAGCCGCGCCGCTCCAGCACGTCGATCATGCGGAACAGCTCGCTGGCCGAACGCCCGAGGCGGTTGGCGATCTGGTTCTGCGTCAGGCCGGGCGCGCCGGCCAGCAGCTCCAGCACGTCGAGGCCCTTTTCCAGGGCCGGCGCGCTGTATTGACCATTCCGATTGCTTGTATCCGCGGCGGAGTCGGGTGTCAGGGCGGGCATCGGGTGTATCCAGGTTGCGCTGCAGCTTGACTTGCGTGGCGCTTTGATTTTATATTTGAAATGCAAATTCACCAATAAATACTAGAGACAATCTCATTCAAATGCCGGCCGTCCTCGATGCCGCCGCCGTCGCCGCCTACCGACGCGATGGCATTGCCTTTCCGCTGCGCGTTCTTGCCGCCAGCGAAGCCGCCGCCATGGTCGGGCGTCTTGAAGCCATCGAGGCGGCGCACGGCGGCCGCCTGCCGGCGCGCATCAACCAGAAGCCGCATTTGTTGTTTCCATGGATCAGCCAATTGATCCACGACCGGCGCATCCTCGATGCGGTTGAGGATGTACTGGGCCCCGACATCCTGTGCTGGAGCGCGCAGTTTTTCACCAAGAACGGCCACGACCCCAGCTATGTTTCGTGGCACCAGGACGGCACCTACTGGGGCTTGTCGTCGCCGGATGTGGTGACCGCCTGGGTCGCCTTCACGCCGTCGACGGTCGAGAGCGGCTGCATGCGGGTGGTACCCGGCACGCAGCACCGGCAGGTGGCGCATACCGACACTTTCGCCGAGCGCAACCTGCTCTCGCGCGGGCAGGAGATCGCCGTTGAAGTAAGGCAGGATCAGGCGATCGACGTGATTCTTGCGCCCGGTGAAATGTCATTGCATCACGTGCTGCTGGTGCATGGCTCGGAACCCAATCGCGCCGGCCACCGGCGCATCGGCTTCGCCATCCGCTACGTGTCGGCCAATGTGTACCAGACCTCGGGCGTGCGTGAATCCGCCACCCTGGTGCGCGGCGTCGATCGCAACAATCATTTCGACCATGAACTGCCGCCGGAATCCGACATGCATCCCGACGCCGTGGCGCGGCATGCCGCGATCGTCGAGCGCCAGCTCAAGGTGCTGTACGCCGGCGCCACCAAACCCGGCAAGCTGGGCTCGGGCATCGTGGCCGCGCCATAGCCGCCAGGCAGTCGCTCGCAGCGAATCACCGACAAATCGACAATCCTTCAAGGAGACATCATGCACAAGCGTTCCCTGCTGTTGGCCGGCCTGGCAATCGGGCTGCTGCCCGCGGCGTCCGTGGTCGCACAGGACAACATCCGCATCCGCTTCGCGCACTCCTTGTCGACCACCGAACCGGCGCATCTGGCAGCCGAGTATTTCGCCAAAAACGTGGCGCAGCGCACCAACAACCGCGTGCAGATCCAGATATTCCCGAGCGAGCAGCTGGGACCGGGCAAGGAAGTCAATGAAATGATCCGCCAGGGCGCCAACGTGATGAACATCACCGACCCCGGTTACCTGTCCGATTTCGTCCCCGATATCGGCGTGCTCAACGGTCCCTATCTGATCAAGGATCCGAAGGATTACACCAAGCTCCTGGCCTCCGACTGGTACAAGGGCACCGAGAAAAAACTCGAGGCCGCCGGTTTCAAGCTGATCATGGCCAATGGATTTTTCGGCCAGCGTCACCTGATCGCCGACAAGGCGGTACGCAAGCCCGAGGACATGGCCGGCATGACCGTACGGGTGCCGCCGAACACCATGTGGGTCGAGACCTTCAAGTCGATGGGCGCGCGCCCGACCACGGTGCAATGGTCCGAGGTCTACAACGCCTTGCAGCAAAACGTGGTGACCGGCGCCGAAGCGCCACTCGGGTCGCTGTGGGGCTCGAAGCTGCATGAAACGCGCAAGGTGATCTCGATGACCGGGCACTTCACCGCGTTCGTGATGTGGCCGATCAACGAGCGCTACTTCAACAAGCTGCCGGCCGATGTGCAGCGGGTATTGCTGGAGGAGGGCAAGAAGGCCGGCGATGAAATGACCCGCCTGACCCTGGAACTGCAGAACGACTATGTCGCCAAGTTCAAGTCCGCCGGCGTGACCTTCGTGTCGGATGTTGATGTGGCGGCGTTCCAGAAGTCCACCGCCGGTGTCTACAAGGCGTTCCCGAAGTGGACGCCCGGCCTGCACGAGACCGTGATGGGCGCCTTGCGCAAGTAGGCCTCCGGCGACTGCCGCCGCGCGGCCGCTGCGGCCGCTGCACGTAGCGCTCGCCCGCCATGATGTCGCTGCTCAAAGCCCTCGGGCTCACCGTTCCCACGCGCGCGCAATTGCTCGACCAGTTTGAGGAGATCGTTGCGTGCCTCGCGCTGGCCGGTGTGGTGTTCGCCGTGAGCTGGGGAGTGATCACCCGCTACATCACCGCGCAGCCGGCGGCCTGGGCCAGCGAGATCGCGACCCTGTGTTTCGCCTGGGTGGTGTTTTTCGGCGCCACCGCCTGCATCAAGTACCGCCTGCACCCTGCGATCGACATGCTGGTGGTGCGCCTGCCGCGTGAACTGCAGGTGGTCGTGCGCTGGCTCAATCACGGCCTGGTGCTGGGCTTTTGCCTGTTCATGGCCTGGTTCGGCACCCGCTTCGCGATCGATGCCTGGGTCAGCCCAAGCCCGGTGTTGCGCTACCCGATGACCTGGCTGTACGGTCCGGTGGCATTCTGCTTCGCGCTGATGGCGATGCGCTACCTGCAGGTGCTGCGCCACGGCGCCTGGCAGATCGACGGCGAACGGGAAACCCATGTGGGCTGACTGGGTGCCGGGCATCCTGATGCTGGTGCTGTTCGCGCTGGAAACGCCGATCGCCTTCGCCATCGGCATCTCGGCGCTGTCGTTCTTCCTGATCGACGGCGAGGTGCCGCTCAACATCTTCGTGCAGAAGATGGTGACGGCGACCGATTCCTATCCCTTGCTGGCGATCCCGTTCTTCGTGCTGGCCGGCGCCATCATGAACAAGGCCGGCATCACCCGCCGCCTGCTGGCGCTGGCCGACGCCATGGTCGGCCACATGACCGGCGCGCTGGCCCAGATGTGCACCGTGCTCGCCACCCTGC
>JANPGJ010000363.1:0-1852 GCA_031423955.1 Burkholderiales bacterium | reverse complement strand
CCGGAATCGATACGAACCGTAGGGACCAGGAAGATGACGAACGAGGTTTCGCTTATGTCTGCGGCTCGAACATACATTCCGGTCATTGCGTTTACCGTCACCTCCGCCCGCGTAACCACAAAGGATCCTTCGTTCGCACGATCATCGAAACGCTGCAAGTCAAAACCGAAGCGATCGATGCTGGACGCGAAATGCGTAGTACCGGCGGTGAATAGTTGGATCGGAGCACCTATGGCATCGACCAAACCGAGGGCGACCCTGATAGATTTTAGGTATAGCCGCACAGCACCCGTCAGGTCGTCCGAAACAATGCGCGCTTTGTTTGGTTCCACCACGAATGGGTATTGCGGGTGACTGACGGTAACCGCCCGCTGCCCGGGGATACTCCATTCCTTGTGAATTCCCGCGGCGTTGATCGACCAGCCTTCTGCGAGAGTTGGCATCGTGGTTCTCCCTTTAACGATCTTTGCGCCATTATGTCGCCGAACTAAATTTTCGAATAGTCTCCAGAC
This sequence comes from Burkholderiales bacterium, assembly GCA_031423955.1. Lineage (GTDB taxonomy): Bacteria > Pseudomonadota > Gammaproteobacteria > Burkholderiales > JAEUOS01 > JAEUOS01. Next base: position 1,340 of record JANPGJ010000363.1, on the reverse strand, counting down.
CCAAAATTTCACCACCATCCCGACGGGTCCGCAACAAACCCTGCTTTCGGCTGCCCTGGAAAAGGCCGTGGCCGCGAGGGCACGCACGGTTCGCGAATCACGCTCATCGCAACCAGGTTTTCGCGTGAGTCGTAGGCGATCGTGATCACCTCGTCGGGCGTGCCTTGCGCGCGGCGTAGGAATTGGCGACCGGTGTGAAGAAGAATACCGCCTGCGCCTGGCTCTTGCGCCAGCCTGCAACGTCGTGTCGCTCCCAGAATGAAAAGTCGTAGTCAGTTTGCTTGATACCGGCGGTTGCGCCGCTCGGCACATTGACGCCGTCGACCGCGATCACCGACAGCCGCCGGCCGCCGCTCTTGTTTTGTACCCGTACCGCATCGCGGCAGCGGGGCTGGCCGGCAACCCGGTAGCTGCCCTGCTGCCAGTCGATCGGCGCGGCCGGGCCGGCTCGCGCCTGAACCGCATCGCGGTGGCCACACCGCTGCGCTTGCGCGCGGGTGCGCCCTGTGGAAAAGGAAAAGGCAGGCGAACTTGCTGTGAGTGCGCGCCAGATCAACAGCGCGCCGGCGACACCGTTCCGCGCGTCGCCCTGGCAAGGGTGCTACGGTTGCCGCCCCTGAAAGTAGTTTTGCGCGTGGCTGTACGCTTGACTGCCGATCTGCGCGCCCAGGTTCTGACCAACGCTGTTGTCGTCGGAGAAATGAATGCCGCCGTAGAGTCGCGACAATCCCGCCTGTATCGCGGCGTCACTGAAGGTCGCGCAGGAGATCGTGGTGGGAATTGGCGGTACGCCGGGTTCGACCCGCCCGAAATCGGGCGGGACCACCGTCGTATAGCCGAAGTAGTCGCTGCCCTTGAACAGCCTGAGCACCGTTGCGGACGCGCTGGAGAAGGTCGAATGACCGGAGATGAATCCGGGGAACGCGGGCGTCAGGTTGCTGCCGGGGTTGTAGGGTATCCATCGTGCGCCGGAAATCGGTTCGACCGGACGACCCGGGCCGCCCCACGCGACTACTGTGTCCCCCTGCTTTTGAAATCGTACCGCGGTGATCGGCCGCGTGCCGTCGAACTTGCGCTTGAAATGCCAGGCCACGATTCCCGCATCGAACGACGCGTTATGCATGGCGAAGAACATCTTGACGTCGGTATCGATCGAATGATTGTCCCGACGCGAAACGAATTGCGCGAACACGCCCCAGTGACCCGGCGGCAATTCCGAGGCCGGACCATCGGCCCAGTATTCGATGATGAGCTTTCTCTGCTCGGTCAGTTCCGCGCTGTATTGCAGGGCCTCGTTGACGCCCTTCCAGAACAGCACCTGGAGAATCTGGATTTCGGGT
>JANPGJ010000362.1:0-5752 GCA_031423955.1 Burkholderiales bacterium | reverse complement strand
GGCAGGGGCGCCAGACGCTTGAGGTCGGCCGCGAGGTCGGCCGGCAGCGGTCGGTCGCTCGGCAAGATGTCGGCGAAATCGTCATCGAACACGCGCAGCCCCAGCACGATGCGCATGCCGCAATCATGGTAGGCAGCGACCGCGGCGGCGACATCTTCGGCCTCGAAGTTCTGCGCCGGGAAATGGTCGATCGCGGTGGTGGTGCCGGAGAGCAGCATCTGCGCGGCGTTCAGCATCGCGCTGACGTAGATCTCGCGCTCAGTACGGCCACTGGTATCGGCCTGGTTGAGCCACATGAACGCCGGATGGCTGGCGCTGTCCTGGGTGCCGGCCGACAGGGCGCCCGGGGTATGCATATGGGCGTTCACAAGGCCCGGCATCGCCAGGAAACGCCGACCGTCGATGATGCGGCCGGCAGAGCGCCGTGCCGCCGCGTCGACTGCGCCGACCGCCTTGATCAACGGCCCGTCGATCAGTATGTTGCCGCGCTCGATCAGATAATCGCTGCCGTCGAGCGGCAGGATCGCCACGTTTTCGATCAGGATGCTTGTCACCGGATTCCTTGAGTCTGGCGTTGATCGCAGTATGCCTGCCAACTGGCGACCGTGCTGCCTTCCCTTCGACGGGATCGGCGCAGCCGTTGAAGAACCTCGAACGCGATCGCTTGCGCGGGCCATCGGGCCTGCGCTACAAACCATCTTTGCCTGTCAGCCCTGGCATTGCGCTTCGTTCGGCCCGAAAATTGCATTACTTGTTTTCCGTGTGCGCGGCCAGGCCTGTCCGGCACGCCCTGCCTGGCCGGCCGAACGCTTGTTGTAACGATCGCAAACGTGTAAGTTTTCACCCACCTCAAATTGAAAGGTCGGAATCATGCGTCATGCAACGACAATCATCGGCAGCCTCGTGCTGGCCGCACTCTCCTTGCCGGCGCTGGCACAAGCCCCGGCTGCGCCGGCCGGCCCCTATCCCTCGCGCTCGGTGCGCATGATCGTCTCGTTCGCCGCCGGCGGTGTCTCCGACATCATGTCGCGGGTGCTGGCGCAGAAAATGTCCGAATTTCTGGGCCAGCCGATCGTGGTGGAAAACCGCGCCGGCGCCGGCGGCTCGATCGGCACCGATTTCGTCGCCAAGGCGCCGCCCGACGGCTACACGATTCTCTCGACCAGCCCGACGCAGATGGCGATCGCGCCCAATCTGGTCAAAAGCGTCACCTATGATCCGATCAGGGATTTCACCGCCATCGGCGGTGTGGCGCTGGCGCCAAACATTCTTTCGATCAACACCACCCTGCCGATCCGCAATCTCAAGGAACTGGTGAGCTATGCCAAGGCGAACCCGGGCAAGCTGAGCTTCGGCTCGTCCGGCGTGGGCAGCGTCGGCCACCTGTCGGGGGAGGTCTTGCGACTGTCGACCGGCGTCGAGATGGTGCACGTTCCCTACAAGAGCGCCGGCGCCGCCTATCCCGACATGCTGGCCGGCACCGTCTCGATGGTATTCGACACCCTGCCATCGGCGATCGGGCATGTGCAGTCGGGCAAGGCGCGGGCGATCGGCCTGATGTCGGACAAGCGCTCGACGCTTTTGCCGGAGGTGCCGACGTTCGCCGAGGCCGGCTTCCCGGAAGCCACCCTGCACTTCTGGTTCGCAGTGCACGGCCCGGCCAACCTGCCGCCGGCGGTGGTGCAGAAACTCAATGAGGCCTTGAACCGGTCGCTGGCCGCGCCCGACCTGCGCGAGCGTTTCGCAAGCCTCGGCGCCACCCCGCTGCCGACCACGCCGCAGGAGGCGACGGAAATCACGCGCGTCAGCCTGGAGCAGATCACCCGGACCATCAAGAGCGGCGGCATCAAGGCCGAGTAGGCAAGCTGCCGACAGCCGGTCGCGGCGCACGCGCCGGCCGGTGATGCAAACGCCGGCCGGCGGCACGGGCAACTACAATCGTGCGCGTCGTCGCCGCCCGACACCCAAGCAAACCTGCAGGCAAACAAACAACGGAGACTGAACCCCCATGCGCACCACTCAACGCCTGGCCATCATCGGCTACGGTGCAGTCGCCCAGGCCGTGCTGCGGCACCTCGCCCCCTATCAGGCCGCCGGCGGCGTCGATGGCCGCGAGGTCGCGGTCTGCGGCGTGCTGTTGCGCCCGGGATGGCACGACAAGCAGCGTGCCGCATTGCAGAACCCGGCACCGTTTGTCGACAGCCTTGACACGCTGCTGGCCCTGAAACCGGAACTGGTGATCGAGTGCGCCGGCCAGGCAGCGGTGGCGCAATATGCCGAGGGCGTGCTGGCGGCCGGCATCGACCTGCTGACCATCTCGATGGGCGCCTTTGCCGATGAAGCCTTGCTAACCCGCGCCAAGGCCGCGGCATTGAAAACCGGTGCGCAGATCATCATTCCGGCAGGTGCGGTCGGTGGCCTCGATTACCTGGCATCGGTGCGCCACGACGGCATCGACAGCGTATTGTTCCGCTCGACCAAGCCGCCTCTTGCATGGAAAGGCACCGCCGCCGAGAAGCAGATTGACCTGGCGCAGGTCAGCCAGGCCACCTGCTTCTTCACCGGCGATGCGCGTGAAGCCGCGCGCAACTATCCGCAAAATGCGAACGTCGCCGCCGCGGTCGCCTTGGCCGGCGCCGGTTTCGAGCGCACGCGCATCGAACTGGTGGCCGACCCCGCGGCGGCCGGCAACGTCAACGAAATTGTCGCCAGCGGCGCATTCGGCCGCATCGAGATCAACATCCTCGGCAAGACGCGACCCGATGCGCCACGCACCTCGATCTCGGCGCCCTTGTCGATCGTGCGTGCGATCCTCGGTCGCGGCACCGGGTTTGTGGTTTAGCTTTTTTCCTGCGACTGACCGATCATGCAAGACACCATGCAGGCCCTGGTCCTCACACAACACGGCGAACTCGACAGCCTTTGCGTCATCGAACATCCGCGTCCGGTCGCGCGCGAAGGCTTTGTCGTCATCCGCGTGCGCGCCGCTTCGTTCAATCACCACGATGTGTTCACCGTCAAGGGCATGCCGGGCATCCGGTTGAAGCTGCCGGTGGTGCTGGGCCTGGACATGGCCGGCGAGATCGATCATGTCGGCCCCGGCGTGGAAAACTGGCAGCGCGGCGACCGCGTGCTGGTCAATCCGCTCAACCAGACCCAGGGCCTGATGGGCGAGGCGCTTGACGGCGGCATGGCCGAATACTGCATGGTCGCCGTGCACCAGTTGATCCGCATGCCGGACGGCGTCGATTTCGTCGACGCGGCGGCCTTGCCGGTGGCCTACGGTACCGCCCATCGCATGTTGGTGACCCACAAGACGGTCAAGGCCGGCGACCGCGTGCTGGTGTTGGGCGCCTCCGGCGGCGTCGGCATGGCCTGCGTGGTGCTGGCCCGCCAGATGGGCTGCGAGGTGATCGCCTGCGCGTCAAGCGCCGACAAGCTGGCGCGCCTCAAGGCCCATGGCGCCGATCATGTGGTGAATTACGCGACCACCGACTGGTCGAAATGGGTGATCGAAAAATTCGGCAAGCCGCAGCGCCGCAGCCATGAGGGCGGGGTCGACTGCGTGGTGAATTTCACCGGCGGCGACACCTGGGTACCGACCCTGCGTTGCGTGCGGCGCGGCGGCAGCATCCTGGTGTGCGGCGCCACCGCCGGCCATGACCCGGTCGAGGACCTGCGCTACATCTGGAGTTTCGAATTGCGCGTCATCGGCTCGAACGCCTACAGCGATGAAAACCTTCAGGCACTGCTGGCGATGGTGGCCGAAGGCAAGATCAAGCCGGTGGTCGACCGCGTGCTGCCGCTTGCGCAGGCAGTCAACGGCCTGCGCCTGATCCGCGATCGCGAGGTGATCGGCAAGGTGGTGGTGACGCCATGAGCCACGCCGCGCTTTCGATTGAGGAAATGCAGCGCCTGATCACCCGCGGGCCGTTTCACCAATGGCTGGGCTTGAAGGTGCTGGCAGTCAGTCCTGACGGCCTCGAGGTGCGCGCGACCTGGCGCGAAGAGTGGATGGCCAACCCTGATCGCCGCCACACCCATGGCGGCATCCTCGCCGCGCTGATCGACCTGTCCGCCGATTTCGCCCTTGCCTCGCGCCTGGGGCATGCGGTGCCGACCATCGACATGCGTGCCGACTATCACCGCGCGGCAATGCCCGGCGACCTGATTGCGAAGAGTCGGGTGCTCAAGTTCGGCAGCCAGTTCTCGGTGTGCGAGGCGCAGGTGCTGGACCTCGAAGGCCGGCTGATTGCCAGCGGGCGCGGCAGCTACTACACCGCGCCGCTCAAACCCGCCTGAGGCGGCCGCGGTTCAGCCGGCGACGCTGCGCCCGCGCGCCAATGCTGCCAGCCGATCGCGCGCCAGATTGCGGTCGATCTTGCCGGCGCCATTGAGCGGCATCGCTTTTTCATCGATGATCTCGACCAAGCGCGGGTGGGCATACTTGGGACCGTTCGCCAGGCAATAGTCGCGGATCTGCGCCGCATCGGCCAGCGCATCGCGTTTCAACACCACAAATGCCGCCGGCACATAGCCCTTGACCGCATGCGGCACCGGCGCCACCACCGCATTGGCCACCGCGGGATGGCGAAACAGCAGGTCCTCGACCTCCTTCGGATAGATGTTCTCGCCGCCGCAGGATAACATGTCGTCGACCCGGCTCTTGAAATAGTAGAAGCCGGCGGCATCGCGGCGCAATACATCGCCGGTGCGCAGCCAGCCGTCGACCAGTTTTTCGCGCGTCACCTCCGGCCGCTTGTGATAGCCCAGGCAGTTGTACGGCGACTTCAACCACAACTCGCCTTCGTCCTCGCGATCGCGGCCATCGGCACCAACTAAGCGCACCTGGTATTCCGGCGCCTGCACCCCGGGCGAGCCGCGCGGCACGGCACGGCGGTCCAGCGGCGTGCGAAACGGGCTGCCGCCTTCGGTCAGGCCATAGCTCTCGCCCACCTTGACGCCGGGAATCATGCGCTCGACCTCATCCATCAGTTCATGGGTGACCACCGCCGAACCGATGGTGAGCTCCTTGAGGGCGGACAGGTCGAGTTCGGCCAAGCGATCGCGATGCTGCAGGAACATGGTGAACACCGCGGCCACGCCGCGTGAATAGGTGCAACGGTATTTGGCAAGCGCATCCAGATAGGCGCGCGGCTCATAGGCCGGCATCAGCACGAAGGAGCCGCCGGCATACAGCATCGGCTTGACGGTACCGCGCATCGCGTTTTTATGGAACAGGGGCAGCGCGATCAGGCCGCGGCGCTCCGGCTCGGTCGGCCAATAGCGCTGGTTGTAGGCCACATACCAGAGCATCCCGGCATGGGTCATGATGGCGCCCTTGGGCAGGCCGGTAGACCCCGAGGTATAGGGCTGGAACGCCTGCGCGTCCGGTGCCAGCGCCGGCGCTTCGGCCAGGCGCGGACTGGCATCGCGCGCGCTCGCATAGTCGAGCCAGCCGGACGGTGCGTCTTCGAGCGCGATGCGCAGCGCCAGCGGTGCGGCCGCGGCCACGGCGAGGGCATCGGCATGGGCCGCCGGTTCGACGAACACTGCGCGGCACTCCGCATCTTCGAGAATGAACTTCAGGGTGTCGCGCGCCAACCGGGTGTTGATCGCGACCGGGATCGCGCCGGCGCGCATCGCACCGAGAAAGATCTCCAGGAACTCGACGCGGTTGCCGACAATCATGCCGACACGCTCGCCGGGCCGGATGCCCTGCGCTTCCATCAGGCCGGCGACGCGGTCGGCG
>JANPGJ010000361.1:0-5387 GCA_031423955.1 Burkholderiales bacterium | reverse complement strand
GCGCGGCGAAGCGGCGTTTGTGGATGCCGGCGGCCGCACCCTGGTGCGCCTGGACGCACCGCCCTCGTTCATCCTGTCCGACCCGACGCCACGGCCGGACCGGGTCGATGCGCGCGGTGTGCAGTTCCTCAACACCCAGTCACTAGGCATGCGAACGCGAGCGGATCTGGTTTGTACGCCTTGAGTTCGGCAGGCAGGTATTCAAGGTGCGTGCCTGCCAGCTTATTTTCGCGAAAAACAAAACGGGCTCCACGCGGAGCCCGTTTTTCTTGATGCAATGAACCGAACGCTCAGTCGCTCTCGGCCAGCGCCTGCTTCATTTTCTGCATCGCCTTGACTTCAATCTGGCGGATCCGCTCGGCTGAGACGCTGAACTCCGCCGCCAGATCGTGCAGTGTCAATTGGTCCTGGTCTTCACGCAACCAGCGGGTTTCGATGATGCGCCGGCTGCGTGGATCGAGGGCCGCCAGCGCTTGTGACAAGCCTTCAGTGCGATTGAATTCGTTTTGCTCGGTCTCGAGAATGCGCGACGGTTCTGCATCGGCATCGGTCAAGTAGGCGATCGGTGCAAAGCTTTCCTCTTCACGCTCGACCGGCGCTTCGAGCGCGGTGTCGCCACCGGCGATGCGCATTTCCATCTCGCGCACCTCGTCGGCCTTGACGTTGAGTTCGCGCGCGAGATCATCGACCTGGCCGGTGGTGAAGGTATCGAGCCCCTTCTTGTGGCTGCGCAGGTTGAAAAACAGCTTGCGCTGCGCCTTGGTGGTGGCGATTTTCACCAGGCGCCAGTTGCGCAGCACGTATTCGTGGATCTCGGCCTTGATCCAGTGCAGCGCGAATGACACCAGGCGCACGCCGCGCTCCGGGTCGAAGCGCTTTACCGCTTTCATCAGGCCGATGTTGCCTTCCTGGATCAGGTCGGCATGCGGCAGGCCGTAGCCGAGATAGCCGCGCGCCACCGACACCACCAGGCGCAGGTGCGAGAGCACCAGACGACCGGCGGATTGCAGGTCTTCCTTGTCGCGATAGTCGCGCGCGTAGCGCAGCTCTTCTTCCGGCGTCAGCACCGGAAACCGGCTCACCGCCTGAATGTAGCCATCGATGCTGCCGACCATCGACGGCACCGGCATGTTCCACGCGTTGACAGGCTGCAGGGCAAAACTGGTTGACATTGTGGACCTCCTCGTCCCGGGATGCGCGACCGGCTTGTGGCCGGTCAACAAGAGCTTGGCGCCAACAACAGCATGTTAGCACTCTCCTGCTATGAGTGCTAAGCGGGAAAAGAGTTCCAAAAATTCGTTTGCGTCGAGCGGGCAGGGACTTCATACAGTGCTTTTGTCATATTTCACTTTAATGTCATGACAATAAGTATTTGTTTTTAAATAATAATTATTTCAATCAAAGTTTTGCAAAAGCACTGTAAGTCATTGTCTTGATTGAAAAAAACACTCCATGGCCTTGCAATTGCCGGTTTCATGCTCTAGAGTGGGAGATTGTGTAGAAATGTGTCAGATTTTCCCATTAATTCCAGTGCGCCAACCCGGGTTGGCGCCTGATGGGCTGATCGACCGATCACTACCGGTTCGCAAGCGAGGCGCGTTCATATGTTGTACCAGGGGAGTTCCAGTCTCAATCTTGATGGCAAGGGGCGGATGTCAGTTCCGGCCCGCCACCGGGAGGCACTGCAGGCGCAGTGCGAGGGACGGCTGACCCTGACCAAGCACCCGCACGGCTGCCTGTTGATGTTTCCGCGCCCGATCTGGGAAGCATATCGCGAAACGATCGCGGGCTGGCCAATGCAGGCACTGGCATGGAAGCGGATTTTCATGGGCAGCGCGATGGATGTCGAAATCGATGGGGCCGGCCGCCTGCTGGTGCCCCCCGAATTGCGCGCGGCCGCACAACTGGACAAGGAAATCACGCTGATGGGCATGGGCAGCCATTTCGAAATCTGGGATGCGGCGATCCAGGCGCGCAAGGAAGCCGAGGCGATCGCCGCCGGCATGCCTGAATCGATTGCCGGCATGTCGTTCTAGCGTACGGACCCTTCGTGAATGATGACGCGGCGCTACCCCACATCACGGTTCTGTTGCAAGAGGCGGTCGATGCGCTGGCCATCACCCCGGATGGAATCTACCTGGATTGCACCTACGGACGAGGAGGCCACAGCCGGCTGATTCTGGCGCGACTCGGAGTGCGTGGCCGACTGATCGCGCTTGATCGCGATGCCGCGGCGATCAGGGCCGCGGGCGCGATCAGCGATGTGCGTTTTCAGGCGGTGCATGCGGGGTTTTCCGCGCTTGCCGGGGTTTTGGATGAATGCGGTGTGGGGCAGGTCGATGGTGTGTTGATGGATCTCGGTGTGTCGTCGCCGCAAATCGATTCAGCCGCACGCGGCTTTTCGTTTCGGCGGGATGGCCCGCTGGACATGCGCATGGATGCCACGCGGGGGCCCACCGCGCGGGAGTTTCTGGCAACGGCAACGGTAGCTGACATCGGGAAGGTACTGAAAAATCATGGGGAAGAACGGTTTGCTGTTCAGATTGCACAGGCGATTGTTGCTCGCCGCGCAGAGGGGCCAATCGCAACAACCGCTGAACTTGCCGCCCTCGTTGCGGACGTCCTCCGGACGCGGGCAAGGCGGGAACCGGGGCAGGATCCAGCGACCCGCACCTTTCAGGCTTTACGGATTCACATCAATCAGGAGCTTGAAGAATTGCAGGCAGGATTGATGAGTGCGATGGACCGCCTGCGGCCCGGCGGCCGGCTGGCGGCGATCAGCTTTCATTCGCTTGAAGACCGCATGGTCAAGCAGGCGATGCGCGCGCGCGCGCAGCCCTCCGAGCCGCCCAAGGGGGTGCCGATTCGCGCCGCCGACCTGCCGGCACCGGACTATCGCTTGATCGGCCGGGCAGTGCGCGCAGGTGCCGCTGAAGTGGCGGCCAATCCGCGCGCGCGCAGCGCGACCCTGCGCATCATCGAGCGGGTAGTCCCATGAGCCGTCTCAATCTCGGCCTGCTGCTGCTTCTTGTGCTGTGCGCGCTGGCGACCGTGACCTCGAGCCACCAGGGCCGCAAGCTGTTCAACGAGCTCGATCGTGCGCAGGCCGAGCAAAAGCGCATCGAGATCGAATGGGGCCAGTTGCAGCTCGAGCAATCGACCTGGGCCAAGCATGCCCTGGTCGAAGGTATCGCCAGGCGCCAACTGTCGATGCGCGCACCGGATGCCCGCCATCTGCAATTCGTGGCGCCGGCGCCGACGCCGACCGCGGCTGCCAGCGGCGGCGCGACGGAGTGATGATGCATTCAGCGCCCAGCCCGGTATTGCAGCTGCGCCTGCCGCTTTGGCGCTCGCGCATGATGCTGGCGATCGTGTTCGCCGGGTTCGCCGGTCTGGCGGCGCGGGCCATTTACCTGCAGGCGTTCAACACCGACTTCCTGCAGCAAAAAGGCGAGTCCCGCTACAGCCGGGTGATCGAGATCAGTGCGCACCGCGGCCGGATCACCGATCGCAACGGCGAGATATTCGCTTCCAGCACGCCGGTCAAGTCGGTATGGGCGATTCCCGACGACGTCAAGGCCTCGCGCGAGCAATTGCGCGAACTGGCGAAGGCGCTCGAGATGCCGCTGGCAGAGGTGGAAAAACGACTGGCCGACCAGGATCGCGACTTCGTCTACCTGAAGCGCCAGTTGTCGCCCGAGCAGGCAGAGCGCGTCACCCTGCTCAACCTGGCCGGGATCCACCAGCAGCGCGAATACCGGCGCTACTACCCGGCCGGTGAAGTGGCAGCCCATGTGCTCGGTTTCACTGGTGTCGACGAAGTCGGCCAGGAAGGCATCGAACTGGCCTTCCAGCCCGATTTGGCCGGCCATGCCGGCAGCCGGCGCGTGATCAAGGACCGGCGCGGCAACGTGATCGAGGATGTGGCCAGCATCCAGACGCCGCGCGATGGCCGCGACCTGGTGTTGTCGCTGGACAGCAAGATCCAGTATCTCGCCTATCGCGAACTCAAGGCCGCCGTCGAGCAGCACCGCGCGCGGGCCGGCGGCATTGTCGTGCTCGATGCCGGCACCGGCGAAGTCCTCGCGCTGGCCAATCTGCCGGTGTTCAATCCGAACAATCGCGCCAACCTGACCGGCGCGCAACTGCGCAACCGCGTGCTCACCGACACCTTCGAGCCGGGCTCGACGATGAAACCGTTCACCGCAGCGCTGGCGCTCGAACTGGGCATGGTCAAGCCCGGCACCGTGATCCAGACCGCGCCGGGCAAGCTGACCGTCGGTCGCGCCACCATCAGCGACGCCCATCCGCACGGCGCGTTGACGGTCAACGAGGTGATCCAGAAATCGAGCAACGTCGGCACCGCCAAGCTGGCGCTGCAGATCGCGCGTGAGGACATGTGGGACATGTTCCATCGCGCCGGCTTTGGCGTGGTGCCGCGAGTGCAGTTTCCGGGCGCGGTGTCCGGCAAATTGCGTCCCGCCAGGACCTGGCTGCCGATCGAGCAGGCCACCATGTCTTACGGCTACGGCTTGTCGGCTTCGCTGCTGCAGCTTGCGCGCGCCTATACGGTGTTCGCACGCAATGGCGATATCGTCGATGCGAGCTTTGTCAAGGCATCCGCACCGGCGTTCGGTACGCAGGTGGTGCATCCGGAGGTGGCGCTGGCGGTGCGCCACATGCTCGAACTGGCGGCCGGGCCGGGCGGCACCGCGCCGCGCGCCCAGACCATGGGGTACCGGGTCGCCGGCAAGACCGGCACCGCGCACAAGCAGGAAGGCGCCGGCTATGCCGACAAGAAGTATCGCGCCTCGTTCGTCGGCTTCGCGCCGGTGTCGAACCCGCGCCTGATCGTGGCGGTGATGATCGATGAGCCGACGGCGGGCAAGTACTTCGGCGGCGAGGTTGCCGCACCGGTGTTCGCAAGCGTGATCGGCGGCGCGCTGCGCATCATGGGGGTGGCGCCGGATGCGCCGATGCGCCCGATCGTGCTGCCTGCAGACGGTGCCGAAGTGCGGGAGAGCATGTAGTGAATGCCCGCCTCCTGGATTGGCCAGATGGTGTCGCGCTCGCTGTGGCGCGCGATGCCCTTGCCGGTGCTGCCCGTGGATGCCAATGAGATCCTCGCCATGCTGACGCGCGCCGGCGCGGCTCCCCGCAACCTGTCGGCGGACAGTCGCGCGATTGCGGCCGGGGACTTGTTCCTCGCCTATCCGGGCCATGGTGCGGCGGACGATGGTCGCCGCTACATCGCCGATGCGCTGGCCGCCGGCGCCGGCGCCGTGTTGTGGGAACGCGATGGCTTCGCCTGGGACACGCGCTGGCAGGTGCCGAACTTTGCGGTTGACGCGCTCAAGACGCAGGCCGGCCCGCTGGCCGCCGCCGTG
>JANPGJ010000360.1:0-20783 GCA_031423955.1 Burkholderiales bacterium | reverse complement strand
GCGAAGGCGAATTCCCGCGCCCGTTCTTCAGGAAAGACCAAGGTCGACTGGGGTGCCGCAGTCGCGACTCCTGGTGGCGGCGTGGGTGCGACGATTGCCGCGCTGCGAAGAACGCGTGGCCCGAACAAGAAGCCCGCGAAGGAGCAGGTTGCTATCCGGCTGGATCAAGACGTCGTCAGCGCCCTTCGGGCCAGCGGTTCTGGCTGGCAAACCAGGGTAAACGCTGCACTCAAGGTTTGGCTTGCTACACAGCCAACCAAGCGCAAGTCGCGCGGCCAAAGCGCGGTCTGACGGCAATGGCTGAGTCGCGCGAAGCCACGATTTGAACGATTTGTCGGGCGCGCCATGCCTTCGGTAGATCAAAGAGGTCGAACTGTCTTTCCATGAAAAGGAGTAAACCGCAACCGTGCCTTTTGGCGCCTCAGGGCTTCCTGGTTCCGGTTTTCCCATAGGGCGCTTTCAACGTCGGCCATGCTCGACATGAGCACGGCCCGACATGCCGTTGGTTCGGACCGGCGTGCCGCACAATGGGCTTTCTTGCCTCCCTCGATAGAACTGTCGACTCGCACCCTATGCATCTCACGCAACCAAGAAACAACCTGGTCCTCGCATCGCTCGCTGCCCACCATCAAGGGAAGGCGGAGATTGCGCCTCACGATGCAGTGCCGCCGACCGTCGCCTATTCCAATTGCGGTTGCCACCCCGATGTCGTGGAACGGCTCTGGGACCAGATCAACCCGGCCTTGCCTGACGATTGCCGTCACCTGCTCTATGGAACGCCGGCGCTCGTGCACCCCGGCGGGCTGATCCTGGCGCTTGGCATGGGAACCGGGTATGGCATGCGCATCCTGCCCTCGATCGCCACAGAGGCCGCGGCGGCTGGCGCCAAGACCATCAACTTCGGCATTGGCAGCGCGGGAATCGATATCCGCCAACGCTACGGTCCGGACTGGATATTCGGCGCCTGGCTCGCGCAGGAGCCGGCATGGTGCCAGGCGGTCTACGCCGCAAGCAGCGGCGCCGAGCATTTGCTCATCGAACCTTCTGCGCGCGCCCCGGCCGAAGTACATGACTACTCGGCGATGGCGGCTGGGGAGATGCGCGCCCACCAGGCCAAACTCGAGCAACTTGCCGCGGCGGGTGACGTCGAAGCCAGCTTCAAGCTGTTCGAAGTCCTGATGAACGCCGCATTCAAGCAGCGTTCCTGGGCGTTGCTTACGCGTGCCGATTCAATCCTGTCCCAAGCCGTTGCCGGCGGACACGGAAAGGCGCTCGCAATGGCAGCGGCATGGCCACAATTGAAAGCGGTTGCGACGCGGCAGTTTCCGAATCCCGCGCCGCCTGATCTGCGGTAGCGCTGTCGAATCCCCGGATTTCCGCAAGCTCGACAACCCGAAAGCACCCAACCATGTCACCACTTTTCGCCTTTCTCATTGCCGCCATCGTCCTGGCGATCACGCCAGGCCCCGGCATCGCCTACGTGGTTGCACGCACGGTCGCAGGTGGCCGCAAGGAAGGATTGGCGTCGTGCTTCGGCACCGCCGCTGGCGGCATGCTGCACGTGTTGGCGGCCGCGCTGGGCATCTCGCTGCTGGTTGCCCAGTCCGCACTTGCGTTCAGTGTGGTCAAGTACGTCGGTGCTGCGTACCTCATTTACCTCGGCATTCGCATGTTGCTGCGCAAGAACCACGAACTTCACACAACTGACGTTTCTTCCCGGGGCCCGCGCCGCGCCTTTCTTGAAGGCATTGTTGTCGAAGCCCTGAACGTCAAGACGGCGCTTTTCTTCCTGGCATTCCTACCGCAATTCGTATCCGCGAACCAGCCGCTCGTTCCCCAGATGGTGGCGCTGGGCTGTATCTGCGTCACCCTCAACACGGCCGCCGACGTGATCGCGGTATTCGCCGCCGATCGACTGCTCGAATCAAAGGCTGCACGCGCGGCCAGGGCGCGCCTGCTGACCCGCGCCTCGGGAATCACCATGCTGGGTTTGGGCGCCTATCTCGCGCTGGCGAAACGCAACGCTTGAAATGCATCGCGGAACAGGTATGGACACCTGCATTGACCACCGGGAACAGCCTTGAAAACCATCGGCCTGATCGGCGGCATGAGTTGGGAATCGACCGTTCCCTATTACCGGCAAATCAACCTGGCCGTCAAGCAGAGCCTCGGCGGCCTGCATTCGGCGAAGGTCGTATTGCTCAGCGTCGACTTTCATGACATCGAGCGCCTGCAGCACGCCGGCGACTGGCAGGGCGCCGGCGCCATGCTGGCCGCTGCCGCCCGTTCGCTGGAAGCGGCGGGCGCGGATTTTCTGGTCTTGTGTACCAACACCATGCACAAGGTAGCGCCCGCCATCGAGGCCGCGGTCGGCATTCCCCTGCTGCATATCGCCGACCCGACCGCCGCCGGCATCAGGCAGGCGGGCCACTCGACGGTGGGCCTGATCGGTACCCGCTTCACCATGGAGCAGGAGTTTTATCGTGATCGCTTGAGCGCGCGGCACGGCCTCTCGGTAATCGTGCCCGACATCCTGGACCGCGCGACGATCCATCGCGTCATTTACGACGAACTTTGCGTGGGGGTGGTCTTGCAGGAGTCGCGCAGCCAATTTCGGCGCATCATGGCAAGCCTGGTGGCGCAGGGCGCGCAGGCGATCATTCTCGGATGCACCGAGATTTCGCTCCTGATCAGCCAGGACGACGCCAGCGTTCCGCTGTTTGACACCACGGCGATGCATGCGCAGGCGGCCGCCGACGAGGCGCTTGCAGCTTGACACAGTGTCAACGTGCTGCCCGCGGGCAGTCCGGCAGCGGGCGGCGACCGCTCGCGGCATGTATTCACGAGGGCATCGCGCCGCACTCTTCGTCGCCTTTTTGTGCATACTCGAACAAATCTTTCCGTCAAAGGAGTTGCAGTGCCGAACATCTCCCGAACCTTCGATCTTCAGTCAGTTGAATGGCGTCGCGTCACCGACGCCGGCAACCAGGGCTCGCGCGTCGATTTCGAATACAGCCTGCTCGGCTACGACCTGCCAAGCGGCAGGATTGACATGTTGCTGCGCTTCGGCAAGGGCGGCCATTGCCGGCGCCACCGCCATGTGGCCTCGACCGTCACCCTGGTGCTGGAAGGCGAGCAATTCCTGCAGGAGATGTTGCCCGATGGCACGAGCAAGAACGTGCACCGCAGGAAAGGCGACTACGCGATGGCGCCCGCCGATGCGTTGCCGCATGATGAATGGGGCGGCGCCGAGGGCGGCACCGTTCTGCTGTCGATGACCGCACCGGACGGAATTCTGTTCGAGTATTTCGACGAAAACATGCGCAACGGCTGGACCCTTTCGATCGAGCAGTATGTGGAAAGCTGGAATAACGGGACGGTGTACGGCGCAGCGCCCAGGACAGCCATGGCGACGACCGCATAAGCTCGGCTGAGGCCTCGTTGCGGCCCCACTGACTCAAGCGTCGCCATCCATTCTGCAGCTGGCGCCGTTGGCTTCAGTCTTGGACAATGAGCCCCGGCCCTTTCGACCTTCAGCCATTCCTCGATGACAACACAACTCGAACGCGCACGGCAATTCCAGGCCCTGCATCAGCGACCCGGCATTTTCGTCATGCCCAACCCGTGGGATGCCGGCAGCGCGAAGCTGTTTGCCTCGCTCGGCTTCGAAGCGATGGCGACCACCAGCCAGGGGCTGGCCAATGCGCTCGGCCGGGTCGATGGTGCGCTGGCCATCAGCCGCGACGAGTTGATCGCCAACTGCCGCCTGATCGCCGCAGCCACCGGCCTGCCGATCAACGCCGATCTTGAAAATGGCTACGCCGACGACCCGCGCGCCGCCGCTGCCATTATCAATATGGCAGCTGCGGCCGGTATCGTCGGCGCCTCGCTCGAAGATTCCTCCGGTGATCCGGCGCATCCGATCTACGATTTCAACCTGGCGGTGGAGCGCGTCGCCGCCGCTGCAGAAGTGGCGCACGCATTGCCGTTTCCCTTCACCTTCACTGCGCGCGCTGAAAACCTGCTGCACGGCCGCCTCGACTTGGACGACACGATCCGCCGCCTCAACGCCTTCGCCGCAGCCGGTGCCGACGTGCTCTATGCACCGGGCCTGCGTGATCTCGACACCATCCGCATGGTGGCAGGCGCAGTATCGAAGCCGCTCAACGTGGTGATGAGCGCGGGCGACCCTGAACTCACGGCGCAGCAACTGGAGGCCGCCGGCGTCAAACGCCTGAGTGTGGGCGGCGCGTTGTCGCGCCTGGGCTTTGCCGCAGTGCGCGACGCAGCCCTGGCGATGCGCGGCGGCTCTTTCAAGTGGGTGGCACAGACCATGCCCGCCAGCGAACTGAAAGTCTTGTTTGGCTAGATCAACAGAGAATTGGCAGCCACCTGCACTCGATGACGACGCTGCCTGGTGCATTCGCGCACCCGGCGGACTGCGGATTGCGCTTCGAACATCGCAGCGCGTTCTTTCAGCACTGCGGCGTCACGCCCCTGGTTTTGCAGGCGGGCAACGTCATCGTGGGTATTTTCAACTATCAGCATGAACCCTGGCAACAAGCCGAACAACGGTAGCAGCGAGTCCGTTGTCGCGGGACGGCGACGGATGTACGCTTGCCTGGTGCTGGTACCCGCCGTGCTGCTGTCAGCCGGCACGCTGGTTGCTGCCGACACTTCTCCGGACGGCACGCCGGCGCACATCCGCAAGGCAGCCGACCTGATCGACGATGTGGTGCCGCAATACTCGACCATTGTGCAGGCGCGCAGACGCCTCGAGGGCCGCGGCCTGTTCTGCACCTGGGGTGGCTCGCAACTGGTGGAAAGCGTCGGCGCGCGCTTCCTGTTGTGCAGTCTGTCATGCGCGCAATCGAAAGCCGACGGCTGGTGGGTCTACCTGTCCGAAGTGGTGGGCAAGGGCGTGCAGTACATCGAGATCGGCCAGGCCGGCGCCTCGATCATCAAGCCTTATTTGCCGGACGGCTGTCCGGAGCGACCGACCGGCGCACCACTGCCGGCGCAAGCGCGCTGAGAGCACAAGCCGACGTAATGCTCAGGGCGCAACCTGGACGGCAGGTGTAAAACGCCGCCGGCGAATCATGGCGCTTCGCGCAGCCTTGTTTCAATCCAGTGGGCGACCGCAAGGGTGCGCGCATCATCGCCGATCCGCCCCACCACCTGCAGGCCGAGCGGCAGGCCACGTGGCCCGAAGGTGATCGGCACCTGCACGCTGGGCGTATGCAGCAGGCTCCAGGCGCGGTTGAATACCGGGTCGCCGGTGCTCGCAAGCCCCGCCGGCGCCTCGCCGGGCGCGCTTGGCACCACCAGCGCGTCGAAGCCGTCGATGGCCGCTGCGAAACCGTGGCGACACTGGCGTGCCAGGGCCAGCGCGGCGTCGTAGTCGGCGACCGTGATCGCATCGCCCTGGTCCAGCCGATCACGCAGGCGCGGGCTCAGGAGCCCACGAAAACGTTGGTGCTCGTCGGCCAGGCAGGCCGCCATTTCGACGGCTGCGATCACGTCCTGTGCGGCATTGATGCCGTCATGGATGGCGGGCAAGGCGAAATCCCGCACCAGGGCACCGCCAGCGGAGAGGCGCGGCCCGAGTTGTTCGAACAAGGCCCGGGTTTCCGGCAGCGCATGCGGCCACTGCGCTGTACGGCAGATGCCGATGCGCGGTGCGACCATCGCGTTGCCGATCGCCAGCGGCCGTCGCGCCAGCGCGCCGACAAAAAATGCCGCATCGGCGACATTGCGGGTGAAGCAGCCGACGGTATCGAGGCCATCCGAAATGGCCTTCACGCCAACCCGCGGCAACAGGCCGAAGCTCGGCTTGTAGCCGACCACACCGCAATAGGCGGCCGGCCGGATGATCGAGCCGATGGTCTGGGTGCCAAACGAAACCGGCACCATGCCGTCGGCCACCGCGGCGGCCGATCCGGATGACGAGCCGCCCGGCGTATGCGCCGGGTTGTGTGGATTGGCCGTGACGCCGGGGGTGAAGGTGGCGAATTCGGTGGTCACCGTCTTGCCCAGCACCATGCCGCCGGCGCCGCGCAGCAAGGCCACCACCGACGCGTCGGTGCGCGGCCGCTGGCCGGCATATATCGGCGAACCGTAGGTGGCGGGCATGTCGAAGGTATCGAACACATCCTTGACGCCGGCCGGCACACCGTGCAGCCGATGATGCGCGGCGCCGCCGTCGATCGCACGGGCCTGCGCCAGCGCCTGCCCGGCATCGAAGTGGGCCCAGGCATGAATCAGCGGCTCGCGCTCGGCGATGCGCTCGATGCATTGGCGCACCAGCCCCTCACAGCTCAAGTCGCGACGGCTGATCGCGCTCTGGATTTCAATCAAGGATATTGCGGTTTTCATCAGCCGGATTTTCGCCGATTCCCGCGATTGAAGAGTAGCTGCCGGATCGGTCCGCCCAGCCTGCGGGAACGAGGAACGGGGTCGTGGGCGGGCGCATCGGAAACCGCCAGTGGCAAGCGCGATTTTGCAATAATGGAACGCTTGTTGCTTGTATCCGTGATGGCCAAGGCCTGCTTGCTTGTTCACTCCACCAAAGGAAACTTCCGTGAAATCTCGACTCCTCTCCGGCTGCTGCGCGGTTCTGCTGGCAACCGCCTTGCCTGCCCTGCCGGCCGCCGCCCAGGGCACCTTGCGGATCGGCATGACCGCCTCCGACATTCCACTCACCACCGGCCAAGCCGACCAGGGCGGCGAGGGGCAGCGCTTCATGGCACTGACCGTCTACGACGCACTGGTGCATTGGGACCTGACCTCGGCGACCAAGCCCTCGACCCTGATTCCGGGCCTGGCAGCAAGCTGGACAACAGATGCCAAAGACAAGA
The DNA here is from genome assembly GCA_031423955.1 of Burkholderiales bacterium. Lineage (GTDB taxonomy): Bacteria > Pseudomonadota > Gammaproteobacteria > Burkholderiales > JAEUOS01 > JAEUOS01. The sequence continues at coordinate 13,926 of JANPGJ010000360.1, read as the reverse complement.
CCAAGTGGATCTTCAAGATTCGCGATGGCGCGAAATTCCATGACGGCTCCGACTTCACCGCCGCCGCCGCGGTGTGGAACTTCGAAAAGCTGCTCAACGACAAGTCGCCCCAGTACGACCCGAAGCAGGCCGCCCAGGGCCGCTCGCGCATTCCGGCGATCGCCACCTATCGTGCGATCGACAAAAACACACTCGAAATCACCACCAAGGAACCCGACGCCTTCCTGCCCTACCAGCTTGCCTGGATCGCCATGTCGTCGCCTGCGCACTGGGAAAAACTCGGCAAGAGCTGGGAGGCCTATGCGAAAACACCGTCCGGCACCGGCCCCTGGAAGCTCGCCGCCTGGACCCCGCGCGAACGTGCCGAACTGGTGCCCAACAACGCTTATTGGGACAAGACACGGATGCCGAAACTCGACAAGTTGATCCTGCTGCCCTTGCCCGACGCCAACACCCGCACCGCAGCGCTGCGCTCGGGCCAGGTCGACTGGATCGAGGCGCCGGCACCGGACGCGGTGGGCAGCCTCAAGGGATCCGGCTTCCAGATCGTCACCAATGCCTATCCGCATGTCTGGGTGTGGCATTACTCGATGGTCGAGGGCTCGCCGTTTCTCGATGCCAAGGTGCGCAAGGCTCTCAATCTGGCAATTGACCGCGAGGGCATGAACAAGCTGTTGAACGGCCTGACGATCCCCGCCAAGGGCTTCATGCCGCCGGGGCACGCCTGGTTCGGCAAGGCGGTTGAGCACAAATACGACCCGGCCCAGGCGCGCAAGCTCCTGGTCGAGGCCGGCTATACCAGTGACAAGCCGCTGACCCTGAAAGTGGTGGTGCCTTCCTCCGGTTCCGGCATGATGCAGCCGCTGCCGATGAACGAGTACCTGCAGCAAAACCTCGGTGCGGTCGGCGTCAAGGTCAACCTCGAAGTGCTGGAGTGGAATACGCTGCTCAACGCCTGGCGCGCCGGCGCCCGCGACCCGCTGTCGCGTGGCGGCGTGGCGCTCAACTATTCCTATTTCGCGCAGGATCCGTTCACCGCCTTCGTGCGGCATTTCCAGTCGGATCTGGTGGCGCCCAAGGGCACCAACTGGGGCCACTACAACAACAAGGAAATGGATGGCCTTCTGACCCAGGCGCGCCTTGCGTTCGACCCCAAGGACCAGACCCTGGCGTTGCAGAAAATCCACGAAAAGATCGTCGGTGAAGACCTGTTCCTGGACGTCACCCATGATGTGAACGCGCGCGCCATGTCGGCTAAGGTCAAGGGCTTCGTCCAGGCACAGAACTGGTTCCAGAACTTTTCCTCGATCAGCATGGGCAAGTAAGGATCGCCGCAACCCGCCAGCTTCGGCAGCTTCCAGTGACCCGGAGATAGCGGTAACATGCGGCATGCCAAAAGACAGTTCGAAAGGCGCCCTGCAAGTCGCCGCGGCGCAGCGCGCGCCGCGCCGCAAGTCCGGCGGTATCACGCTGCGCGATGTGGCGCGCCTGGCCGATGTTTCGGTGATCACCGCCTCGCGCGCCCTCAACACACCGCAACTGGTGTCGCCGGCTGCGTTGGCCCGTGTGCGCGACGCCGTCGCGCGCACCGGCTACGTGCCCAATCTGCTCGCCGGCGGCCTGGCGTCGAACCGTACGCGCCTGGTGGCAGCGCTGGTGCCGACCCTCACCGGCCCGGTGTTCCTGGAAACCATCCAGACCCTGACCGAAGAACTGGCAGAGGCCGGCTTCCAGCTGATGCTTGGGCAAAGCGGTTACGCCGACTCGCGCGAGGACGCGCTGATCGATGCGATTGTCGGGCGCCGTCCTGATGGCATCGTGATCACCGGCATCCTGCACTCGCCGCAGGGGCGGCGGCGACTGGCCGCCTCCGGCATCCCGGTGGTCGAAACCTGGGACCTGACGCCGACCCCGATCGACATGCTGGTCGGCTTCTCCCACGAACGCGTCGGCGAGGCGGTGGCCGAGCGCCTGCACGCCGGCGGCCACCGGCATTGCGCGATCATCACCGCCGACGACCAGCGCGCCGGCTTGCGACGTGGCGGGTTTGAGCGCCGGCTGGCGGCACTCGGTCTGCCGCCGCCGATGGCCTGCACGGTACCGGCGCCATCGAGCCTGGCCAACGGCCGCGCCGCACTGGTGGACCTGCTGCGCCGCATGCCGCTGACCGACGCGGTGTTTTGCAGTTCCGACGTGCTGGCGCATGGCGTGATCACCGAGGCACTTGCGCAGGGCATCGCGGTACCGGGGCGGATCGGGGTGATCGGGTTCGGTGACCTCGCCTTCGCCGCCCATATCCACCCCGCACTGACCACCGTGCGGATTGACGGCACCACGATCGGGCGCCAGGCGGCGCGCTTCATTATTGATCGCAACCTCGGCGTTGACCCGGGGCCAGCGGTGCGCGACATCGGCTTTGCAATCGTCGAGCGGGCGACCCTGTAAAACTCCGGCCGGATCTTGACGGCAGCTTTGAAAATCGCTAACATTTTGAATGTTACCGGTACCATTTTAGAACTATTCGAAGCGAACCAGCGAGCGCGACGCCAATTCCGGCGTCGCCTGAACCGGCTCCGGAAGCACACCCAACCACGCCCGCGTGTGGGCGCACCAAGCGCACAAAAACACTTTCCACCAGGAGACCAAGCCATGCACGACATGCCAGAAAACACCGCCCCGCTCCCGGGGTCCCGGTCGCGCCGCCGCTTGCTGGTCGGCGCAGCTGCAGGCGCCGTCTCCAGTCTGGCCGGCGCGCAATCGTTCGAGTTCAAGCCGAACCAGCGCTACCCCGACCCGGCAGTGCAGATACTCGATCCCGGTTTCGGCAAGTACCGCATCTACAGCAGCACCGTCGAGCAGCTGGCCAGCGGCATGCGCTGGGCCGAAGGCCCGGTGTACTTCCCGGCCGGCCGTTACCTGCTTCTGAGCGACATACCGAACAACCGAATCATGAAATACGACGAAACCAACGGCAGCTTCAGCGTGTTTCGCTCCGCCGCCAATTATGCGAACGGCCTGGCGCGTGATCGCCAGGGGCGACTCCTAACCTGCGAACACTCGGTCACGCGGCGGGTCACGCGCACCGAACACAACGGCAGGATCACGGTGCTGGCCGACAGTTTCAATGGCAAGCGACTCAACGCCCCGAACGATATCGTGGTCAAGTCCGACGATTCGATCTGGTTCACCGATCCCTTGTTTGGCATCAACGGCGAATGGGAAGGCGAGAAGGCCAAGTCCGAACAGGCAAGCACCAACGTGTACCGACTCGGCAGCGACGGGCGCCTGAGCGCCATGATCACCGACCTGGTCAACCCGAACGGGCTGGCATTCTCACCGGACGAGAAAAAGCTCTACGTGGTCGAATGGCGCGGCACTCCCAGCCGCAGCATCTGGGGGTACGACGTCGCCGCCGACGGCAGCTTGTCGAACAAGACCAAGGTCGTCGATGCCAACGGCCCCGGCTCGCTCGACGGCTTCAAGATCGACACCGACGGCAACTTGTGGTGCGGCTGGGGCAGCAACGGGTCGCCGACGGCGAAGTCCGAAGAACTCGATGGCGTGATGGTGTTCAATCCGCAGGGCAAGGCGATCGGCTTCATCCGGCTGCCGGAGCGTTGCGCCAACCTCGCCTTTGGCGGCCCGAAAAACAATCGTCTTTTCATGGCGAGTTGCCATTCGCTTTATTCGTTGTATCTCGAGGCGCATGGCGCAACCTGAGTACGCGACAAGCTACCGCTGCGAGACCAACCAGGCGGCGCAGGTATGTGGCGTCGCGTTTCCGCGCAGCGGGCATCGACGCAACCGGGTTGACCTGCGCACTCGATCGATACCGTCTGCGCAATCCGGCGCGGGCAGGCACAGCACGTGAACATCAAGGGATTTCGCATGAACCCATTCAACGCTCGTCGCATATTGCTTGGCTCGTTCGTAGCCTGCGGGCTGGCCGGCACAACGTTGCTGCCGCAGGTACAGGCCCAGGAGGGTGCGTGGCCCGCCAGGCCGATCAGCTACATCGTGCCCTTCACCCCCGGCGGCTCGACCGACATCATCGGCCGCACTGTCGCGCAGAAGCTGGCCGAGGTGCTCAAACAGCCCGTGGTGGTCGACAACAAGCCGGGCGCCGCCGGCGCGGTAGGCGCAGCCTTTGTCGCGAAATCGAAAGCCGATGGCTACACCCTGTTCGGCGGCACCATCAGCACCCATGCCATCAACGCCAGCCTATACAAGAATCTGCCGTACGACCCGGTCAGGGATTTCGAGCCGATCACCCTGGTGGCGACGCTGCCCAATGTGCTGATCGTCAATCCGAGCCTCGGCGTCAATTCGGTCGCCGACCTGATCGGCCTGTTGAAAAAGGATGCCAACCGGCGCACCTTCGCATCGTCCGGCGCCGGCACCTCGACCCATCTGGCGGGCGAACTGTTCGCCGACCTGATCGGGGTCGAGTTGCGCCACATTCCCTACAAGGGCACACCACCGGCGATGCTCGATGTCTCGTCCGGCCAGGTGACCTTCATGTTCGACCAGATGACCGCCGCGATTTCGCTGGCCCAGGCAGGCCGACTCAAGTTACTGGCAGTCACCACCGCCAACCGTATGGCGCTTGCACCTCAGCTGCCGACCATGATCGAATCAGGCGTCGCCGGATTCGACATGTCTTCGTGGCAGGCGATCTACGCGCCCAAAGGCACACCGGCCCCGATCGTGCAACGCCTGAATGCCGAAATCGTGAAAATCCTCAGCCTGCCAGAAGTGCGCGACAAACTCGGCAAGCAACTCGGCATGGACATTGTCGCCAGTTCACCGGCGGAACTGAGCGCCCACATGGCAAAGGAAATCCCGCGCTGGGCCGCGCTGGTCAGGAAGTCAGGCGCCTCGGCAGACTAAAGGCCTCGCGCTTCGCCCTTGCGATTCGAAACCGCGGGCGATTCGCCAGCCGCGACTTCTGTTATTCCGCAACGTCACCAACCAGTAATCCTTCAAATCGATCACCCAATCCTGCCATGACAACCATCTCCAGCATGAACCCGGAAACCCTCGCGCTGCTACGCAAGGTCAGTGTCGCCACCCTGTGCACCCAGTTGTTCAAGCGCGGTTTGCGCAATGTCTATATCCAGAACATCGCACGTCTGACCGAGCCGTCCTGCGGCAATCTGGTGGGCCCCGCCTTCACCATGCGCAGCATCCCGGCGCGCGAGGACCTGGACCAGATCAGCGCGTTCGACAACCCCGATCATCCGCAGCGCAAGGGCATTGAATCGGTGCCGCCCGGCCATGTGCTGGTGCTCGATTGCCGCGGCGAAACCCGGGTAGCATCCGGCGGCCAGATCCTGACCACGCGCCTGATGGTGCGCGGCGTCGCCGGCCTGGTATCCGACGGCCCGGTGCGCGACAGCGGCCAGATCGCCGACATGGACTTCCCGGTCTATTGCGCGGGCGGCAGCGCCCCGCTCAACCTGATACACCACCATGCGATCGACCTCAACGTACCGATTGGCTGCGGCGGTGTCGCCGTCTATCCAGGCGACATCATCGTCGGTGATGAAGAAGGGGTCGCGGTGATTCCGCAGCATCTGGCCGACGAAGTTGCGCGCGATGCCGCCGAGCAGGAGGTCATGGAGGCCTTCTTGCTCGAACGCATCGCAGGGGGTGCCGCCTTGCCCGGCACTTACCCGCCGAACGCCGCTACCCGCGCGGCATTCGAGGTCTGGCGGCGCGAGCGCGGCAGGTAGATCGCGGCCCGGCATCGTATGATGGTGCCGATGAAACCTGAACGATTCGCGCCGGACAAGCATCCGCCGTGCCCGGCTTGCGCCCGGGCAGCACCCAGCATCACCGGCGGAGCAATGCAATGAGCCGCGGTGCCGACCCGGCGCCGCCGGCGGGCGCCGCCAATGCCCCGGTGGCCGTGTTGTCGGATCTGCGCGGCGCGGGGCGCCTGGCAATCGACGCGGTGGCCGGCATCACCGACCTGGTCGAAGACATGCACCGCAACATCGCCGGGCTGTCGCCGCCGGTCGGCCAAGCGCCGACAGGAGGTACGGGTGGCATCTCCGGCCTGGTGTATCGCAGCGTGCGCGGCGTGACCCGCGCGGTCGGATTCGGGATCGACGTGGCACTCGGGCAACTGGGCCCCCTGATCGGCAAGACCGGTTCGTCGCCTCGACGCGAGGCAGTGCTGGCGGCATTGAACGGTGTGCTTGGCGACTATCTGGCGGCCACCAACAATCCGCTGGCAATCCGCATGCGGGTGCGTCGCGCCGGCGTGGCACTGGAATTGAACCGCACCGCACTTGCGGCCGCGCTGCCGCAGGCCACGGGCAAAATCGTGATGCTGGTGCACGGCCTGTGCATGAACGACCTGCAATGGCAGCGCGAAGGTCATGATCACGGTGCTGCACTGGCACGCGACCTCGGCTGCACCACCCTGTACCTGCACTACAACAGCGGCTTGCACATTTCGACCAATGGGCGCTCCTTTGCCACGCTCATGCAGTCCTTGCACGATGCCTGGCCGGTGCCGATCGAATCGATCTCGATGGTCGGCCACAGCATGGGCGGCCTGGTCGCCCGCAGCGCCTGCCATTACGCGAAACCGTCGCACGCCACCTGGCAGATGAAGTTGCGCTCCCTGGTATTTCTCGGCTCGCCGCATCACGGCGCTGCGCTGGAGCGTGCCGGCAATCGCGTCGACCTGCTGGTCGCCATCAGCCCGTATACCGCCCCCTTCACGCGCCTGGCGAAGATTCGCAGCGCCGGCGTGATGGACCTGCGCCACGGCAATCTGCTCGATTCCGACTGGCAGGCGGTCAGCGTCAACCACGCGCCCGACAATCGCACACCGGTGCCGTTGCCGGCCCGGGTCGCCTGCCATGCGCTGGCGGCCAGCAAGGGCGCGCAACCCGCATCGACCCCGCGGCGGCGGTTGCCCGGCGACGGTCTGGTGTCGGTCAGGAGTGCGCTCGGCCTGCATGACGACCCGGCCCTTGCGCTGAAAATTCCGGCGACGCGTCGCAAGGTCTGCTACGCGCTGGGTCACTTCGAACTGTTGAGCAGCACCGAGGTGTACGTCATCTTGCGCGACTGGTTGACCGGCAAGGCGCAGGTTCAGGCAACAGCGCTCCGAACGCCTTAGGTCGTACTCGGCGCGCGCTAGTCGCGAAACGAGGGATCAAGCCGGTCCAGCATGCGCAACAACCCGGGCCACTCAAGCCGCCCCAAGGGACTGGCGCCATCGGCATACTGTTCGATCTTCGCCTTGGTGAACCCGTGCCCGGCGATCTGCTTTGCCACCGTCTCCGGCGGATAGGTAAGCTTCTTGTCACTGGCCAACGCGTCGATCTGCGCCTGCATCGCCTTCTCAAGGTGCCACATCATCGAGAACGTCTGCGCCACCGTTTCGCCGGCCACCAGCGTGCCGTGATTGCGCAGGATCATCACCGGCTTGTCGCCCATGTCGCCAACCAGGCGCGCACGCTCCTCCAGATCCAGCGCAAACCCCTCGCTTGCGTGATAGGCGACTTTTTCATGAAACAGCATCGCATGCTGCGACAGCGGCAGAAGCCCGCATTTCATCATCGATACCGCCATGCCGGCACGGGTGTGCGAGTGGATCACGCAGCCGGCATCCGGCCGCGCCGCATGGATGGCACTGTGGATCACAAACCCGGCGCGATGAATACGATGCGGCGATGGATCGACGATATTGCCGTCGAGATCGACCTTGACAAGACTCGACGCCGTGATTTCGTCAAACATGAAGCCGAAAGGGTTGAGCAGGAAATGTTCATCAGGGCCAGGAACGCGGGCCGAAATGTGGGTGTAGATCAGGTCGGTCCAGCCGTAATGGGCGGCCAGGCGGTAGCAGGCGGCGAGGTTGATGCGCGCTTCACGCTCGGCAGCCGAGACGGGGGCAGGCCTGGCTTTGCGAGCTCCAGACAGTTTTACAATCTTTGACATTGACGAACTCCACCGTTAAGTTGTTCCAAAAACCACACTTTAACGCGATCGGCGGGCACCGATACGGTTGTACAGCACCCAATTCAAGCGGGATTCGCAAGCATCAATGACTAGAGCGCAAAACGCTTCTCGCAACCCGAGTTTCCCGAATTCTCGGCCCTGTAATAGCCATTTAGGGCTATCACAGGGTAAATTTGTTCTATCTGTAAGTGATTGATTTTTCAAAAGCCCGGCGGACAAGTACCGATGAGTTTCCGTCTTGTGCGATAGAGAACAAATTTACCGTGAGGGCTATCAGCGCTGATTGACGCAATCTGCTGCTGGCCGCATACTATTTAGTCAATAAAAATGCATCAGACTGCGAGCTCTGTGAGCGCTCACGAACGCAGTTCGAACATAACGGAAAACTGGAGACATCATGCAAGTTGGTTCGATCAAACTATTTCTCGCCGCTGTTGGCCTTGTGGTTGCGGCCTCTGCGCAAGCGGTGGTGGCCTTGCCGTTTTCGAGCCTCGTCATTTTTGGTGACAGTTTGTCTGACAGCGGCAACAACACTCTCCATCCCTTGATCGGTTCGGCTACTGGGCAAACGGCTTTACCGGCTTTCGGCAATTCGTACATTCCGACACAAACATACGCCGAATTCGGCGGTACTTTGAGCAATCCCTTCGCCACCTATTCGAACGGCGCGGTCTGGTCCACGCAGTTTGCGGGAATGCTTGGTGTGCCACTCAGCCCGTCCAATGCCGGCGGCACGAACTATGCACACGGAGGAGCTGTTTCCGGAACCGATCAGATACTCCATCCGTCTTTTCCGCAATTTCCCCTTCCGAGCATCAAAACCCAAGCCAACACGTATCTTGCGGCCAATCCTGGACCGCTATCGCCTAACGCACTCTATGTCGTGGCAGGCGGCGGCAACAACGTGCGCGCGACGTTTGTGGCACTGGCAGGGCAGTCGGATTTCGGTGTTATCGGAGCGACCACCGGTGCGTCAGCGTCACAGTATGCGAATGACATTGGCACCATCGTGGACCAGTTGCAGGCTGGCGGCGCGCAGCACATCATTGTCTGGAATACGCCCAATCTTGGCCTTACCCCGGCGTTCAACGCGGTCCCTTTCACTGCTTCCGGCCTGACCGGATCACAATTGGGTTCGCTTATTTCCGGTACGCTCAACGGCGCCTTGATGACGCGTCTTGCCGGTGAAGCGGGCGTGCAGGTTTTTGATGTCGCCAACCTTGCCTCGCTGGCTGCCGCGAATGGCTTCACCAACACGACCAACGCATGCGGGGCTATAGGCAATTGCGCCACCTCGCTGTTTTGGGATGGTATCCACCCCACCACCGCGGCACACGGTTTCATCGCGCAACAGATGTTCGCCCTGGCGGTACCGGAGCCTTCCGAAATCATGATGATGCTGGCTGGTCTGCTGGTCGTGGTCGGCGCGGCGCGCCGCCGCAAGATCGCGGCGTGAAGTAGGGGTAGATTTAAATCGAAACGCGGACTTGGGTCCGCGTTTTTTTTCGTCCACCACGCGGCCCAGGTGTCGCACTTGCGCCACAACCCCTCGATGATGCAGTGCGCCCCGGGCACGCCACTTTTGGTTTCGCGCCCGGGGTTAGCCGGCGGGTCAGGGATCGCCCGGCCCGTCGGCGTCAACACACTTGCAATCGGTCCGTGCTCTAAAGTCTTGGGCTAATGACGGTTCAAACCGTCCCACTAGTCTGCGGATTCAATCGTTCGCTCTTGTCGAACAACTTGTTGAGCGCACTCACGTAAGCCCGCGCCGATGCCACGATCACGTCGGTGTCGGCGCCCACGCCGTTGACAATGCGCCCGGCCTTCGACAATCGCACCGTGACCTCGCCCTGGCTGTCGGTGCCTTGCGTCACCGCATTGACCGAGTACAGCACCAGTTCGGCCTCGCTCCTGGCGATGCTTTCAATCGCCTTGAAGGTGGCATCCACCGGCCCCGAGCCCTGCGCTTCGGCCTTGCGTTCAGCGCCGGCTTCGGTCAGGGTCACGCTGGCATGCGGCGTCTCGCCCATTTCGCTCGACTGCTTCATCGCGATCAACTTGTAGTGCTCGCCGGTCTCGTCGTCGTTATGGTCGGCGAACAGCATCTGGATGTCTTCGTCGAAAATCACCGCCTTCTTGTCGGCGAGATCCTTGAACTTGGCAAAGGCTTCATTCAATTGCGCTTCGGCTTCGAGTTCGATGCCGAGTTGCTCAAGACGCTGGCGGAAAGCGTTGCGCCCGGACAGTTTGCCGAGAACGATCTTGTTCGCGCTCCAGCCCACGTCTTCGGCGCGCATGATTTCGTAGGTATCGCGCGCCTTGAGCACGCCGTCCTGGTGGATGCCGGAGGCGTGTGCGAAGGCATTGGCGCCGACCACCGCCTTGTTGGGCTGCACCACGAAGCCGGTGATCTGCGAGACCAGGCGAGACGCCGGGACAATCTGGGTGGCGTCGATCCGGGTTTCGAGCTTGAAGAAGTCGCGCCGCGTCTTGATCGCCATCACCAGTTCCTCAAGCGAGGTATTGCCGGCACGCTCGCCCAAACCGTTGATGGTGCACTCGACCTGGCGCACGCCGCCCATGGTCACCGCGGCCAGCGAGTTGGCCACCGCCATGCCGAGGTCGTTGTGGCAATGTGCCGACCAGACTGCCTTGTCGCTGTTTGGAATCCGGGTGCGCAGGGTCTTGAAGAATTCGCCATACAGTTCGGGCACCGCATAGCCGACGGTATCGGGCACGTTGATGGTGGTCGCGCCTTCGTTGATGCAGGCTTCGATCACGCGGCACAGGAAGTCCATGTCGGAGCGATAGCCATCCTCGGGCGAGAATTCAACATCCGGGCATTGGTTGCGCGCGTAGCGCACGGCGAGCCTGGCCTGCTCGAACACCTCATCCGGGCTCATGCGCAGCTTTTTCTCCATGTGCAGGGCGGAGGTTGCGATGAAGGTGTGCACGCGCCACGATTTCGCGCCCTTGAGAGCGTCGATGCCGCGCTGGATGTCGCGGTCGTTTGCCCGGCACAAGCCGGCGATGGTCGAATCCGTGATGGTGTTTGCGATCGCCTTGACGGCTTCGAAGTCGCCGTTCGACGATGCCGGAAACCCGGCTTCGATGATGTCGACCTTGAGCTTTTCGAGCAGACGCGCGATGCGCATCTTCTCTTCCTTGGTCATCGATGCGCCGGGGCTTTGTTCGCCGTCGCGCAAGGTGGTGTCGAATATGATCAGTTGGTCGTTGCTCATGGCGGTCTCCGTTTACGGGTGGGTAGAAGCGGGGCCGGACGCAGTGGCGCTGGCGGACAAAGAACCTCACGGCGCTTTGTGCGCATACTGCGACCGAATTGTGGGGAGGGTTTTTAGCGCGCGGGGCGCAGCAGCAGGCCCAGGACGCGCATGAGCGCGGGGCTGCCGTAAATCGAGGCAATGGCGAAGAGGGGTGAGGAATTGCGAGCCATAGGAATCTAATTTAGCGTGTTTCGCGGGCCTGCGCAAGCAGGGTGTTGTTTTTCGGTACGGCCGGGTATATTGGTACCGCCCACTTGTTCCCTTGCACCGCGCATGACCACAAGCATCCTCGCGTCCGTTCTCGCCCATCCGCAGGACGTTGCACCGCAAGCCGGTGTCGATCAATGGTGGCCGCATTTCATGACGGTGTGCGGCGACTGGCCAAGCCCGATCGAGCGTGCGATCGCCGGTGGCGTTGCCGCCGACCGCGTGGCATGGGCTTTCGGTGCCGGCTATCAGGCGGCGTTGCGCGTGCTCGATGCGGATCTGCCGGACCAGGCGATCGCCAGCCTGTGCGTGACCGAGAGCGGCGGCAACAGCCCGCGTGCGGTGCAGGCAACATTGACGCCCGGGCCCGATGGCTATCGCCTGAATGGCCACAAGAAATGGGCGACACTCGGCCCCGCCGGCACCCGTTTGCTGGTGGTCGCACGCCTGCCCGAAGCGGCAGACCCTGCGCGGCCGCGACTCAAGGTCGCGCGCGTCGATGCGATGGCCGCGGGGGTGCGAATCACGACAATGCCCGCCACCCGCTTTGTGCCCGAGATGCCGCATGCTGAACTGCACCTGCGGGACGTCCTTGTGGGCGATGACGACCTGCTTCCCGGCGATGGCTACACGCATGCGGTGAAGCCGTTTCGAACCATCGAAGACATCCACGTCAATGCCGCCATCCTCGCCTATCTCGCGCGCGAAGCGCGGCGCCTGGATTGGCCTCGCGACTGGCTGGCGGAGGCCCTGGCCGCGCTGGCGGGGCTGATTGTGCTGGCCGGCGCTGACCCCGCCGCCGACGCGACGCATATCGCCCTCGAAGGCGCCCTGCGCGGCATTCACCGCCTGGCGGCCGCGACCGACGCCTTCTGGGCCGCTGGCCGCGACCACGCGGCGGCCGAGCGTTGGCAACGCGACCGTGCCCTGTTCACAGTGGCGGCGGTTGCACGCGGCGCCCGGTTTGCGCGCGCCTGCGCAAATGCGGGCTTGCCTGATAGCGACAGGCAATCGGCCGATTCGCCGCGCTCACCCTGACACGACAAGCCTGAACCAGCCGGCAAGCGATAATCCAACTTCCCGTTACGGAGCGTTCCCATGCACGATCTGATCATCCGCGGTGCCCAGGTATATGACGGACTTGGCAACCCGCCGCAACAAGCCGATGTCGCGGTTGACGCCGGCCGTGTCACCCTGGTCGGCCGCGCCACTGACGGTGCGCGGCAGGTGGTGGACGCCCGCGGGCTCGCCCAGATGCCCGGCATCGTCGACCTGCATACGCATTACGACGCGCAGATCACCTGGGACCGCAGCATGTCGCCCTCGCCGGCCCTTGGTGTGACCACCGCGGTCATCGGCAATTGCGGGTTCGGCGTGGCGCCCTGCCCGGCGCCGATGCGCGAGACCATGATGAAGAACCTGTCGGTGGTCGAAGGCATGGACCTGCATGCACTGATGACCGGCGTCAACTGGGAATTCGAAAGCTTTCCCGAATACATGGCGCTATTGCGGCGTACCGCGCCATATCTCAATACCGCGGTGTTCGCCGGCCATTCGGTGATCCGCACCGCGGTGATGGGCGAGGCGGCGTCGGAACGAGCGGACGCGACCGATGACGAACTGGCGGCGATGCGCCGCGAAGTGCGGGTGGCGATGGACGCCGGGGCGATCGGCTTCGCGTCATCGTTCTCGCCCAACCACAGCGGCTATGCCGGCCGGCCGATGCCCTCGACGATCGCTAGCGAGGCCGAATTGCGCGCGCTGACCGGCGTGCTGGGCGACGTCGGCCGCGGCGTCTTCATGAGTGCGACCGGATCGCGCGCCACGCCGGCGGTGATGGAATCGATCGCCGCGGCAACCCGGCGCCCGGCCTACATCTCGACCGTGCTGACCATGTACAACGAAGCCGCGCCGGAGCGCGCATTGAGTTACTACGATCAATGCGCCGCCGCGCTTGATCGCGGCAACGAGGTCTATATCCTGACCAGTTGCCAGCCGCTGTCGTTCGACTTCACCTTGAAGGATCCGTATGCGCTGTTGTCGCATAACGCCTTCGATGCGATCAACGGCGCCGACCAGGCCGGCTTGAAGCGGGTGTATGCGGACCCGGCGTTCCGCGCCGCGTTTCGCGCCAACCTGAAAAGCCCGAAAGCGGGCATCCTGTTTCTGGGCAACTGGGAGCGCCTCGAAGTCGGCATGACCGCACTGCCCGAACATGCCGCGTTCGAAGGACTGACGATCGCCGCGCTGGGCCGCAAGCTCGGTTGCGACCCGCTCGACGCGTTTTTCGATTTGGCGCTCAAGGAAGACCTGCGCACGCACTTTGTAGGCAAGTTTTTCCAGAACGTCGACGCCGGTGTGGCGCCATTGCTCAAGCACCGCGCCAGCGTGATCACGCTGTCGGATGCCGGTGCGCACCTGCTCTACATGTGCGACGCCGGCTTCGGCCTGC
>JANPGJ010000359.1:0-4739 GCA_031423955.1 Burkholderiales bacterium | reverse complement strand
AGGCGCTGAGCGACAAGTCGCCGGGCATCCCTCCCGAAGAGGTGCTTGACCGCTTGGAGCGTAAGTACCAGGCCATCGCGGACGCGGCCGGCACTGACGTTTGATGCGGCTGGAAATCTCCCGCTTCATCGAGTGCGACCTCGACGACTTCGCCGGCTACATCGCTCAGGACAATCCGCGTCGCGCCGTCACGTTCGTCCAGGAGATTCGCACCAAGTTCACGGGCATCCTGCGCGATCCTTTGCTTTATCAACTGCGTCCTGACATAGGGGACGAAGCGCGCCTGGCGACGATCGGAAACTATGCGATCTTGTTTCGCGTCATCGGCGAGGTAGTGCGCATCGAGCGCGTGGCTTATGGTGGGCGCGACCTGCCGGCCATGCTCGATCCGCCGTGAAGCGGGCCCGGTGATCCCTCGTGTCTGAGGGCATCGACTCTGCATGCCGGTATGACTCCATGCGTGACTATGGCTTGCAATTGTCGTTGAAGATCTAATGGAAGTAAGTTTCGCGAACCATCGGCGACTAACGGGGAAGGAGTTGGCAGATGACCAAGTATAAAAAAAACCCTGAAGCGATCTCAAGGCTCACGCCGGAGCAATACCGCGTCACCCAGCAAAGCGGCACCGAGCGCCCCGGCACTGGCGAACTTCTCTATAACAAGGCGCCGGGCATCTACGTCGATATCGTGTCGGGCGAACCGTTGTTTGCATCGTCCGACAAGTTCGAATCCGGTTGCGGCTGGCCCAGCTTCACCAAGCCGATCGTGGCCACCAACGTCAATGAACTGCGCGATAGCGCGCATGGAATGGTGCGCACCGAGGTGCGCTCGACGTTCGGCGACAGCCATCTCGGGCACGTCTTTCCGGATGGTCCGGAGGATCGCGGCGGTCTGCGCTATTGCATCAACTCGGCCGCGCTGCGCTTCGTCCCTCGCGACGCGATGGAAGCGGCGGGCTACGGAACCTATCTTGACCAAGTGGAGGATTTGCGATGACTGAAGAACGCGCGGTATTCGCCGGCGGCTGTTTCTGGGGCATGCAGGACCTGCTGCGCCGTTACCCGGGCGTGCGCTCGACGCGCGTCGGCTACACCGGCGGGAATGTGTCGAATGCGACCTATCGCAACCACGAGGGGCATGCCGAAGCCATCGAGATCGTCTTCGATCCGGCGCAGATCAGCTACCGCAGGCTGCTCGAGTTCCTTTTCCAGATCCACGATCCGAGCACGCGCAACCGCCAGGGCAATGACGTCGGCAGCAGCTATCGATCCGCGATTTTTTATACCAGCGACCAACAGCGGCGTGTCGCCAACGACACGATCGCGGACGTGGACGCCTCCGGGTTATGGCCGGGCAAGGTGGTGACCGAAGTCGTGCCGGCCGGCCCGTTCTGGCAGGCCGAGCCTGAGCACCAGGATTACCTGGAGCGCATTCCGAATGGCTATACCTGTCACTTCATCCGGCCGAAATGGAAGCTTCCGGTGAGAGCGGTGTAGCACTACGCACATCACTTGGGTTAACGGCAGGTCGTTCGTCGCGCGCTCAATGCCAGGATGATTCTTCCTGATTTGGAATAATCATCCATGCCTATCAACACCAAGGATGCGGCTACCGACGCCAAAGTGCGAGAGCTGGCCGCGCTGACCGGTGAGTCGATCACCGATGCCGTACGCGTTCCGATTGAACAACGACTGCGGCGTGAGTCGCCACGCCGCCGCGCAGGCGTTGCCGAGCGTTTGGTCGCCCTCGGTGCGTCGCTCTCCGCGCGCCCGCGCTTGCAGGGAGGCGACGCAGACGCGGCGATCGACTACGACAGATTTGGCGCGCCGAAATGATCATCGACACGTCTGCGCTGGTCGCCATTCTTGCAGGCGAAATCGATGCGTCGCGTTTTGCCCAGGCGATCGAATGCGATCCGACCCCGCGGATCGGCACACCGGCGCTGCTGGAGGCATCGATTGTTCTGACCCGCTGGTATGGCGACGCCGCGCTTGCCGCGCTCGACGCCTTCACGCGCGAAGCGGGTGCCGAGGTGATCGCGTTTGACCTGCCACAGTTGCGTGCCGCAGAAGCCGCGTATCTGCGTTTTGGCAAGGGTCGTCATCCGGCGGGACTCAATTTCGGCAAATGCATGAGCTACGCGCTGGCACAGGCGAGCGGCTTCATAGTCCAGCGCGCCCAAACGCCATGCTTGCGCGCCCCAGATGCGCATCACGTGGTTGGCGATGCGCACGCCGGGCCAGTCGAAGTCGCCGTGATAGCGCAGACGCGCGCCGGCTTGCAGCAACTGGGTGAGCAGCGTGCGCTGCGCGGCTGCCGGCATGCCCTCGGTGCAGGCCAGCGGGGCGCAACCGATACCCAATCGATCGGCGGCGATGGCGAGCAGATTGGGGTTCTCGCACACGAAGATGGTTTGGCCGGCCACCGCCCAGCATGGCGGCGTGCGCAGCAGGCGGCGTAGGGACAGGTAAGCGGGTTCGCCCGCCACGCACACGGGTGCCTCACCGGCCTGCACCGGCAGATTGAGCAGCAGGGCCGGCCGCGCCAATTCATTGACCAATACGCCGGCCCGCGCCCAGACATCGCGGGTGCGCTCTTCCGTTGGGCTATCGGGAGTGTCGTCGGGCCGGTCATCGCGCTTTTCATCAAGCCGGTCATCAAGCCGGTCATCGAGCCGGTCATCGGGCCGGTCCTCTCGATCTTCATCGCGATCGTCATCGAGCCGGTCAGCGGGAATGTCCGCCCCGGCAGTCCCTTTTCGATTTGGCGCCGCGCCGCCAGCACCATCGTCGCGATGGCGTGGCCGTTGTCCAGCGCGTGCGCGTTGCCCAGCGTCTCGGCCGCCAGTTGCGCGCGTGCCATGGCAAGGTGCCAAGGTGGATGCCAAAGATGTGCGCAAACACCAGAACGATGTGCTGCGCCTGTCACAACTGGTGGCGCCCGCAACGCACATTCCGCTCGCGGAGAAGATCGGCGATGACATGGCACGGTTCCTCACCGCAATGGCTTCCGACCACTCAATCGATCCGAAAGCGCTGCAACTCGGCAACGTCACGTTCGCCGAATTGGTGGCACGCATCGCGGGGAGGGGGCTGCCGCCTCGCGCGGGTGGCCCCGTGGTCGAGCTTCGCGTCGCTCACCAGTCATTTGTTCGATTCTGGCGGTGAACTGACTGTTTCCCAACGGCTGATTCTGATTGTGCGCGAGGCGAATTTCGTCAATAGCCGCCTGATCGAGACTGGCGCGAAGTAGTGCATGAGTGCATCACTCCGGGTACTGCCTGAAGCGCCCATGTGTGCTGACAGACACCCGCCTAACTCAAACGTTGGCCTCCGGCATGTCTCTCACCCATGCGGGCTGGCGCACAGACCTACCTTCGCCTTACACGCACACTTCCTCACTTCCGCACGCCAATTTGCATCTAAGGAGTTTTTTATGAAAAAATTCATAGTCGCAATACTGTCCCTTTTCATCGTGGCACTGGCACTGCCGCTGCACGCCGCTCCGAAATCCGAGAAGAGTCTGTATGACCGGCTTGGTGGCGTCTTCGCTATCGCAGCGGTGGTTGACCATTTCAGCGACGCCTTGGTGCAGAACCCGATCGTCGGAAAGACTTCGCAGAACCCAGCCCTCAGGGAATGGCACACGAAGAGTCTGGGCAGGTTGCCGGGTCTCAAGTTCGAGCGAACCCTGTGGGTCTGCGAGGTCACGGGCGGTCCGTTCAAATACTCGGCAACCAAGCCGGGCAAAACCCATTTGGGCCTGGAGGTGGCGCATCGTGACCTCAAGATCTCGCCAGAAGAATTCGACGAGGTGGCGGCCGAACTCGGGCGCAGCCTTGACTTCGCCAAAGTGCCTGCGCGCGAGAAGGGAGAAGTCCTCGCCGCCTTCGCAGCACATAAGAAAGAGGTAACGGCTGGCTACAGCACGAAGTGATTGTGGCTGGCTTGCATTAAACCAAAAGAGAAGTAGCCATGCGATTCATGATGCTGATGATTCCCAAGGGGTACGAGAAGGCGGGGCCGGATTTCAAACCGGAGCCGAAGGCTCTTGCCGCGATGACCAAATACAACGAATCATTGAAGAGGGCCGGTGCACTGCTTTCGTGCGACGGCCTGCAGCCGCCTTCAATGGGATCGCGCATCTCTTTCAAGGGGGGCAAGCCCGAAGTGACCGACGGTCCCTTCGCCGAGGCAAAAGAAACGCTGGGTGGCTACTGGATCATTCAGGTGAAATCGAAAGAAGAAGCGATCGAATGGGCATCGCGCTGTCCGGCTTCGGAAAACGAGGTAATCGAGATTCGTCAAATCGAGGAGGGGTGATGGTCAGACTGCGGACGGCGGCACTTCGATTGACCTGTCGAGGGAATTTGCAACGCGTTTCCCGTCGTGAAGACGCAGCACATTCCCTAACGCGCGCCACGCTGGAATAGGAGCGGCTCCCGAAGCCGGCAACAAACCGCTATGTATCGCATAGCTGCTTAGGTCGGCTGGGTGCGCAAAAAAAAGCCATAATTTTTTCTCAATAATTCACGACAGCCCGCTGTCTTAACTCAAGGGAATACTATGACGGTCAACAACGCTTTGGCCAGTGTGGCCGTGAGAGATATCAAGGCCGCTGTGCCGTGGTATGCAAAAGTCATCGAGCGTCCCGCGGATTCAGCGCCGATGCCGGAACTGGCTGAATGGAAATTCCCGGACGGGGGCTGGCTGCAGGTTTACGCCTTGCCGGAACGTGCC
>JANPGJ010000358.1:0-2950 GCA_031423955.1 Burkholderiales bacterium | reverse complement strand
CAACTCGCGCGCACGACCAGCGCCAACTGAAACAAGCATTTATCCGGCCGGAGTCCAGCATGATCACCAGCACCTTGCAAACTGCACTCGCCGCCGTGGGCGGCGCCGACCATGTTCTGGCCGACGAGAATGCGCGCCGCCTTGCCTCCTCCGACCTGTTTCTCTGGCCCGATGCCAGCGTCGCCGATCTTGTGGTGCGGCCGGGCTCGACCGCAGAAGCGGCGGCGGCCATCGCCCTGCTCGGTGAGGCCCGCAGCGCGATCGTGCCGCGCGGCGCCGGCCTGTCATACACCGCCGGTGTGGTGCCGAACGAACCGGCGGTGGTGATCGACAGTTCGCGGCTGGACCAGATCACCATCCATGCCGGCGAACTGCATGCGGTGGTCGGCGCCGGTGTCACCTGGCAGGCGCTGGCGGAAGCACTCAAGCCGCACGGGCTGCGCGCGGCGCAGATCAACCCGATCTCCGGCAGCCACTCGACGGTGGGCGGCACCGCTTCGCAAAGCATTCCCGGCGGCATGGATCACATTCTCGGCCTCACGGTCGTGCTGGCCGACGGCACCGTGGTGCGCACCGGCTCGGCGGCGCGCGCCGGTGCGAGCGCCTTCCAGCGTTACATCGGCCCCGACTTGAGCGGCATCTTTCTCGGCGACTGCGGCGCCTTTGGCTTCAAGACCGAAGTGGTGATCCGCCTGGCCGTCGAAGGCGAATGCGCGTTCGCCTCATTCGCCTTCCGGCATGCCGGCGAGATGATCGCAGCGCTGGCCACCCTGCGCCGGCGCAATCTGGTGAGCCGCGCCTTTTCGATGGATCAACTGAAGGGCAAGTCGGCCACCCGGATCGACGCCGCCGAGGCCGCCAGCGTGGTCGGCGCAGTGGTGCGCGAAGCCGGCTCGGTCGGCCGCGCGGTCAAGGACCTGGCGCAACTTGCGATGGGCCGCAGCGTGCTCGATGATGCCGGCTGGTCGCTGCACATGACCGTGGAAGCCGCCAGCAGCGCGATCGCCGAGGCCCAGCTCGAACTGGCGCGCGCAGTGTGCCGCCCGGCCGGGCGCGAGATCGACAACATCATCCCGAAAACCATGCGCGCCAAGCCCTATTCCGTGCGCGGCCTGGTCGGCCCCGACGGCGAACGCTGGGTGCCGATCCACGGCATCCTGCCGCTGACGCGCGCCGCTGAATGCATGGACGCACTGCTGGCCAAACTCGAGGCCGAGGGCGCGGCGCTAACGGCGGCCGGCATCACCTACTCCTGGATGATTTCGTCCTCCGGCGCCTACATCACCATCGAGCCGATGTTCTACTGGAAGGATCGCCTCGATGCGATCCAGCTCTCGTATTTGTCGGCGCGCAACCGCGAGCGCTTCGGCGGCGGCGCCCTGAACCTGCCGGCGCGCGCGCTGGTGCGCCGCCTGCGTGACGAGCTGCGCGAAATCATGCGCGCGCATGACGCCGAGCACGCGCAGCTTGGCCGCTTCTACCCTTACCTGCCGCTGCTGGAGCCCGGTGCGCAGGCGCTGGCAACCCGCATCAAGGATGCGCTCGACCCGGGTCGACGCATGAATCCGGGGGTGCTCGGGTTTTCATGAATCAGGCACGCGCCGCGCCAGGTGCCCGGCCCCTCCAGGGCCGAGTGCCCATGCCCGGCGCGCCATCAGCAGGAAAATGCCGCTATGATGCCGCCGCCGCAACCAGCCAAAGCCAATCAGGAGCCGTCATGACCAGAAATGAAGCGATACGAAACATCGAAGGTCATTTCGACAACGGCGACTTTGTCGCCGACCTTGCGCGGCGGGTGGCGTTTCGCACCGAAAGCCAGAACCCGGAGCGCGGTGATGAGCTCCACGCCTATCTCGACACCGAGATGCGCCCCTGCCTGGCTGAACTCGGTTTCACTTGCGAGTTGCTGGCCAACCCGGTCGCCTCGGGCGGGCCGTTCCTCTTTGCCGAACGCATCGAGGACCCGGCGTTGGTCACAGTGTTCAGTTATGGCCACGGCGACGTCATTCGCGGCCAGGAAGGCCAGTGGCGCGCCGGCCTCGATCCGTGGACCGTCAAACGCGAGGGTGAGCGCATCTACGGCCGCGGCACTGCCGACAACAAGGGGCAGCATTCGATCAATTTGGCGGCGCTGGCCGCCGTGCTCAAAGCGCGCGGGCGCCTCGGATTCAATCTGCGCTTCCTGATCGAAACCGGTGAAGAGACCGGCTCACCTGGCTTACGCGAACTGTGCGCGTCGAACCGGCAGCGCTTTGCCGCCGACGTGCTGATCGCCTCGGACGGCCCGCGCCTGAGTCCCGACCGGCCGACCTTGTTCCTGGGCACCCGCGGCGCGCTCAACTTCGATCTGGTGGTGGACCTGCGCGCGGGTGGCCATCATTCAGGCAATTGGGGCGGGCTGCTGTGCAACCCCGGCATCGTGCTGGCCCACGCGCTGGCCTCGATCACCGATGCGAACGGCGCCATCCGCGTGCCGGAGTGGCGCCCGACCTCGCTCACTCCCTCGGTACGGCGCGCGCTCGACGGCCTGCAAGTCGAGAGCGGCGCTGACGGGCCGGCGATTGATGCGCACTGGGGCGAACCGGGCCTGACACCGGCCGAACGAGTCTACGGCTGGTGCAGCTTCGAGGTGCTTGCGTTCGTGACCGGCAATCCCGCGCGGCCGGTCAATGCCATCCCGCCGCGGGCAAGCGCGCATTGCCAGTTGCGCTATGTGGTCGGGGTGGATGCCGCCGATATCGTCCCGGCACTTCTGCGCCACCTCGAGCGCCACGGATTTTCAGGCGTGCGGGTCAGCATGGCGCGCGACGGCTTTTTCGCCGCCACCCGGCTCGATCCGGAACACCCCTGGGTGCGCTGGACGGCGGCTTCGATCGCGCGCACCAGCGGCGTCAAGCCGGCCATCCTGCCCAACCTCGGCGGCTCGCTGCCGAACGACATATTCGCCGAC
>JANPGJ010000357.1:0-17067 GCA_031423955.1 Burkholderiales bacterium | reverse complement strand
GGCCTTTGGGAATCGTTCCCTCGAACTTCCCGTACTCGACCGGATGATCCTCGACCATCACTGCGAGGGCCTTCTCGCCCTTGCGCAGCGGAATATCCTTCGGCACGGCCCACGATTTCAGCACTCCATCCACCTCCAGCCGGAAATCATAGTGCACCCGCGACGCCGCGTGCTTTTGGATCACAAAGCGCGCTGCGGCCGATTTCGTTACGCGGCCCGATGGTTCGCTCGTCTTGCGGAAATCGCGCTTGCCGCGATACGTCGCCAGCGCGCGCTCCACGGTGTTCCAGACCTTTTTGCCCGAAGGCTTCCTGAAGGACTACATTCGCGAGCGATTCGCCAAGACCCTGCGTATCGACGACATGGCCTTGCTCGCCCTGTCAGGCGAAAACGCGATCGGTCGCATTCGGGTCGCGCCTCACAAACCCGACAAAACCCATGAGCCAAAAGCGTCCACTGAAAGTCTGGCGGAAATACTGGCCGACCAGGGTACCCGCGACCTGTTCGAATACCTGTGCGACAAGTACCTGATCTCGACTTCGATCGCCGGCGTGCAACCGAAAGTGGTGCTGCCGCTGGAATCACCGGATCCCGATAGCCGGGCCAGCATCGGCGCGCGTGCGACCTTGCGTGCACGCCAGTGGATCGTCAAGGTCGACAGCGTCGACTACCCCGATCTGGCGGAGATCGAATACCACTGCCTGTCGATCGCGGCGCAGTGCCCATCCCTGATGTCGGTGCCGGAGTTTCATTTATCGGCCGACAGGCGGCGCCTGGCGGTCGAGCGCTTCGATATCGGCACCGACGGGCGCTACCTCGGTTTTGAGGACATGGTCGCCCTGCAGGGCCGCGTCAATGAGGACAAGTACGACGGGTCGTATGAAAGTATCGCCGCCACCATTCGCAACAACTGCACGCCCCTGCTGCTGGCACAATCGCTGCGACACTATTTCGCATCCGTGGTGTTCGCGGTTGCGGTCAGGAACGGCGACGCCCATCTGAAGAATTTCGGTCTGCTCTACAGCGACCCGGGCAGCGACGACTGCCGGCTCTCGCCGCTGTTCGATCAAGTCAGCACGACCTATTTCCTGCCGCGCGACACGCTGGCCCTGCGGATGGCGAAATCAAGGAGCTTTCCGACCCGCCCGGTACTCGAGAATTTCGGGCGGGTGCATTGCGCTATGAGCCGCCCTGACCTGGTGATCGATGAAATCGTCGCTGCCGTGGCAGCCTACCGACCGCAGATCGATGGCGCGGCGTGGCACAAGTTGCGGACGATCTTCGAGCAATCGTCAGTACAACTCAACCGCCGGCCAGCATGACGCCGGCGATCCTGTTTCTCGATTTCGACGGCGTACTGCACCCGGTCGGTGTTCATGCCTCGGGGGTGCCGTTCGGCAAGGTCCCGCTGCTCGAAGCGATGTTGCGCGAACCGCGCTGCGCCGCGGTGCGGATCGTCGTTTCCTCGACCTGGCGCGAAGCCTATTCGCTGACCCGCCTGCGTTCGGTGTTCGCACCCGATATCCGCGCACGGGTGATCGACATCACCCCGACCCTGGACGACTACGACGGCCCGCATGCGCGCTGTTTCGAGATCAAGGCCTGGCTGGCGCTGCACCCGGAGGTGGAGCGTTTTGTCGCGCTCGATGACATGGTGTCCGGGTTCCCACCGGATTGGCACCGCAATGTGGTGTTCACGGACGGGTCGGCGGGCCTGCGCGAAACTGATCTGGATGCTGTGAGGAAAGCGCTGGGAATCGCCGCCCGGTAAGTGGCGGCGACACCGGGGCAGGATGAGGCATGCAGCCTTGCGCACCTGCCGCGCAATGCAGGCAGCGCGGTTTGCCGGCCGCCATGCCGCGCGCAGTGAACAGCGACTTCACCCTTCGCTAAACCTCGCGATAGATTTTCGGCCGCGCGCGCACCACTTCGATCAGCGACCAGTCGCCTTCGGCCACCGCATGCCCCTTGGGCCAGGGCGGCCGTGGCTCCAGACCGATCAGCGGCATCACCGAGGCGTGCTTCAGGTAACGCGCGCTGGTGTTGAGGGTGAACGCGTGGATGAAGTCGGGATGGCGCGCGCGCATCTGGTCGACCACTGCCATCGCCGTGGTCGAATGCAGTTGCGCGAAGGACGCGCCGTGGTCACCCTGCGCCCACGCCTCGATTTCGCGCAGGCCGCTTCGCAATAGCGCTGCGTCCTTGCCGGACAAACCTGCAGTGTCGGCATACAGGCCGAGACTGCGTGCCGACGGCATGCGGCCGTCGCGCGAGGCCGGAATCATCAGGTCCATCAATGCCTCGAGCGTCGCGCGCTCGGCTGCGGTAAAGACCGGCGGCGCGGCTTCTGCGTTGGGGTTTGCGGTTTCGCCCATGGCATTTGCCCCTAGTCGAAAAGATTGGCGAGATTGCGCTTCATGTGGTCGGCGATGTAGAGCGCCAGCGCCTGGATGGTCGAGGTGGGATTGACGCCGCCGGAGGTGACGAAAATGCTGCCGTCGATGATGAACAGGTTCTTCACCTCGTGGGCGCGGCCCACTGCGTTGACCACCGAGTTGGCCGGATCATTGCCCATGCGCGCGGTGCCCATGTTGTGCCAACCGGCCACTCGCCATGGCGCCTCGGCATGGACGCTGACGGCGCCGGCGGCTTCAAGCACCTCGGTTGCGCGTGCCACCGCATGGTCGAGCATGCGTCGACTGTTGCCTGACAGCGTGTAGCTGATTTTCGGCGCCGCGATACCGCTCGAATCCTTGAGATCCGGATCGAGGGTGACGCGGTTGTGCTGTTCCGGCAGGTCTTCCAGGATGACTACCATGCCGGCGGTATGACCGAACAGGCTGCCGAAGGCGTCGTGAAAGCCGGTGCCCCACGGAATCTGGCCACTGGCCAGGCCGTTCATCGCGGTCACCAGCGCGCCGCGGCCGCGCACGATCTCCATCGTGTAGCCACGCACGAAGCCGCGCGCGCGATCGGTTTCGTAGAATTCCTGGCTCCAGATGCAACATCCGGCCGGACCGAAATGGCCATCCATGCGCTCGCTGAAACTGCCCATCACCGAGGCATAGGGGTGCAGCATCAGGTTGCGGCCGACCTGGTCGCTGCCGTTGGCCAATCCGTTCGGAAACCGCGCCGAACGCGAGTTGAGCAGCAGGCGCGGCGTGCCGATGCCGTTGCACGCCACCACCACCACTTCGGCCGGCTGAAATTGTTCGACCCCTTGCGGATCGTAATAAATCACGCCGTTGGCCATGCCGTCGGCGGCGACGGTGATTTCGCGCACCCGGCAGCGCGTGCGCAACTGCACGCCACGGCGCACCGCCTCCGGCCAATAGGTCACGTCGGTACTGCCCTTCGCGCCCTGGGCACAGCCGCTGGTGCACGGGCCCAGGTTGAGGCAGCGGTCGCGCCCCTCGTAGGGTCGGGTGGCGATCGCACTGTCGGACGGCCACCAGTGCCAGCCGAGCCGATTGAAGCCGCGCGCCAGGGTTTCGCCCGAGGTGCCCAGCGGCACCGGCGGCAGTACAAATTCCTTGGGCGGATAGGCCGGGTCACCGGCCAGACCGGCAACCCCCATCATGCGGTCGTTCTCGGCGAAATAGGGTTCGAGCGTCTGGTAGTCGAGCGGCCAGTCGTCGGCCACGCCATCGCACTGCCGTACCTTGAAATCGCTGGGGTGAAAGCGCGGAAAATGCGCCGCGTAGAGCACAGTGCTGCCGCCGACGCCGTTGAAGTTGGCGATCTGGATCGGCGAATCGCTGCCGTTGACCGGATAGTCGGTATCGCGGCCGCGCACATTGGGGTTGAAGCTGAATTCGCGCTGGTGCTGCAGTTCACCATCGATGCTGCTGCTCGGGTAGTGCGAAGGGTTCATCCAGTCACCCTGCTCCAGGCACAGGATGCGCATGCGCGTGTCGGCGATGCTCCAGGCAAATGCCGCGCCGGCGGCGCCGGCGCCGATGATGAGAATGTCGACCGGTTCGTGGGTCACGCTCGCTCCTTCGTACTCTGTCTCGATTGTTTGCACCTACCGCGCACTGCGGACGCCGCGCGACTGCCGCCACCTTACACGATGCGCCAGCCGCACCATGCCCCGCGCGCAACCGACAAAATTTGAAGCGGTCAACGGCTGTGCGATCATCGCGCAATTGATCAACTGCGAAGGATATCGACGTGAAAATCTACTACATCCCCAACACCCGCGCGGTGCGCATCGTATGGCTGTTCGAGGAACTCGGCCTGCCTTATGAACTCGAGACCTTCAAGCTGGGCGATCCCGCCATGCGCGCGCCGGAATACCTCAAGGTGCACCCGATGGGCCGCGTGCCGACACTCATCGACGGCGAGCAGACCATTTTCGAATCCGGTGCGATCGTGCAGTATGTTCTGGCACGCCATGGCAACGGCCGCCTGGTGCCGGCAGTGACCTCGCCCGACTTCGGCCCGTACCTGCAATGGCTGCACTATGCGGAAGGCATGATTATGCCGCCGGTCAACACCATCGTGGTCGAGACCAAACTGCTGCCGCCGGAACGGCGCAACCCGGCCAATGCCGAGCGCGCCCTGAAACTGCTCACCCGCATGCTCACTCCGGTGAACGCGCACCTCGAAGGCCGCGAGTTCCTGGCTTGCGAATTCAGCGGCGCCGACATCATGACCGGTCACGCCTGCACGGTGGCCGCCAACCTCGGCGCGGATGTGTCGGACAAGCCGCATCTGGCGGCCTACATCGCACGCCTCAACGCACGGCCGGCAATGAAACGGGCCTGGGCGGCTTGACAATGGATCCGGCCAGGGCCTGCCACCGGCTTTGGCGAGGGCTTGCGATAGCGGTGCGTCGCTTGGCGCCGACCTTGGCTTGAATCGGGGGTCGACTGATGCGGGATAATCCGCATCCCGAAATGTCAACCTTCAAGCAAGGCAATCCGATGCGCGCTTTCACTCCAGCGGTTACGCTGGCCCTCACAGCCCTGTGCCTGCCCGGATCCGGCGCGGCACAAGAGGTGTTTCCTGCCAGGCCGATCACCGTGATCGTGCCGTTCCAGCCCGGCCAGGGGGTCGACATCATGGCGCGCGCCTTGACCGTCGAGTTGTCGCGCATCACCGGCCAGGCCTTCCCGGTGGTCAACCGCGACGGCGCCGCCGCCACCGTCGGTTTCGCGGCGCTGGCCGCCGCGCGACCGGACGGCTACACCATCGCGATCTCGCCCAATACGCCGTTGACGGTGGCGCCGCACCTGTTGAAAAGCGTCACCTACACCTACGACGCCTTCATCCCGGTGTGCCAGAGCTTCGAGAACGTGATGGCGGTGTTCGTCGGCCCTGGTTCGCCGCACAAGACCCTGAAGGAACTGCTGGCAGCCGGCCAGGCCCAGCCCGACAAGTTCAACTGGGCCACCACCGGGGTCGGTTCAGTGCCGCACCTGTCCGGCTCAGCGCTGATGCAATCGGCGAAGCTTGTCGCCACCCATGTGCCGTTCCGCGGCGAGCCACAAATTCTGCAGCAACTGATGGCCAACGAAATCGCATTCGCGGCCGCCTCGGTTTCGGGCATGGCCGGCAAGGGTGTGCGCGCGCTGGCAGTGTTTTCCGAGCAGCGGCATGTCGCCTTCCCGGAGGTGCCGACCATGGCAGAGCTGGGCCTTCCAGCCGGCGTGCCGGGCTTGAACGGCATGTTCGCCCCCAGGGGCACACCGGAGCCGGTCCTGGCGATACTTGAAAAGGCCTGCGCCGACGCCACCGTCTCGGACGGATTTCGCACTGCCGCCAGCCGCCTGCATCAACGCGTCGCCTACCTCGGCCGACGCGACTTCGACCGCCGCCTGCGCAATGACTATGAGGAGAAGGCGAAGCTGATCAAGGCCTTGAATCTCAAGCCGGAATAAGCAGGCAAACTGAACACGGCCCTTGCGCAAGGCAACCGCGGGCGCGACGACGACGCAAAGTGTGCGGGCCAGCCTTCGCCGCTGCGCACGCAGGCATCGGCACTTCGCCCGGGCATCGCCACCGGTTGCGGCCTTGCAGCCAGCCGCCTGCAAGCCCCTAGTGAAAATCTGTTGCATCATTGGCGATCTGACCCATTCGGGAAAATCGCATGGCACCATCCAGCCTTCCCAATAGCACCAGCTTCAACGCGCGCCGTCGCGCCCTGCGCTTGCTTGTCGCCAGCGGCGCCACTACCGCCGCGCTCGGCGCCAGCGATGCCCTGAGCGCGAAGCTGATCGAGGTGGCCGGCTTTCCCTGCGTCTACATCGGCAGCTATGCCACCGCCGCCAGCCGTCTCGGCCTGCCGGACACCGGATTGTTGTCGCTGCAGGACATGGTCGGGCAAGCCAGGAACATCGTCGACGCGGTCAGCATCCCGGTGATCGCCGATGCCGAGGGCGGCTTCAACGACGCCGCCAACCTGTGGCGAACAGTGCGCGAATTCGAGCGCGCCGGGGTGTCGGCGATTCACATCGAAGACCATGCCTACGGCAAGCATGCCGAGGTGCCGCAGCGCCTTCACCCGGTCGATACCGTGGCCAACCGGATTCGCGCCGCAGTCGATGCGCGCGAAGACCCCGATTTCATGATCGTCGCGCGCAGCGACGCCTACTGGGTGACGCAGGACATTGAAGAGACCATCGCCCGCCTGAACGCCTACGCCGAGGCTGGCGCCGACATGCTGTTTCCAACCATGTTGCCGCCACCGCTTCTCGGGCAAGTACGGGCGCGCCTGGCGCGGCCGGTGATGGTGGTCGATTCGCCAGGCTACACGCTGGCTGACGAGACCGCGGCGGGCGCCTCGCTGGTGCTGTATTTCGGCTTTTCGCTCCTGACCCAGTTTCAGGCGGTGCGCCAGGCGCTCGAGGTGTTCCGGCAGACCGGCGACGCCGGCGCGGTTCCCGGCTTGCGCGACAATGTCGGCACCTTCGAGAATTTCATCGGCTATGCGGAATTCACCGAACGCACCCGAAAGTACGGTGCAGGATGATGTCCCGGCGGCGCCCGCCGCGCGCCCCGGATACCAATGACCAAGCCCCTGTCGCGCCGACTATCCAGCTCAAAAGGCCTCTTGACTATCGATCGTCACCAAAAACATGACAGCCTTGCCAGAGGCATGTTGTCGTCATGAATCATGCAATTCCCGATAAGCAGACGGCAACCGTTGCCTTCGCGGCCGGCACCAGCGTCGCAGGTTGTCGCACATGAATGCCCCGTACAAGCTGTTCCTGGTGGTCACCCTGCCGCTGGCGGTATTCAGCATGATCAGCCAGGCGTCGCGCACGGTGATGGCGATCATCGGCCCGCTTCTGGCCACCGAATTTTCGCTCTCGGCGAGCCAACTGGGCCTGCTCGGCGCCTGCATGTTCGCCGCTTATGGCGCAGCGCAGTTGCCGGTGGGCATCGCGCTCGACATGTTCGGCCCGCGTCGCGTCCAGGCCGCCTTCAGCCTGGTTTCCGCCGCCGGCTTCGCGCTGTTCGCGCTATCGAATGGCCTGGCCGGCTTTGCGATCGCGCGCGCCATCATCGGCATCGGCATCGCGGCTGCCCTGATGGCGATCATCAAGGTGAATACACAATGGTTCACCGCGACACAGGTCACCACCATGACCGGGCTGGCGATGATGGTGGGGTCGCTCGGTAGCGTGCTGACCACCGCGCCGGTGCAGGCGGTGCTGCCGATGCTGGGCTGGCGCGGCGTGTTCTGGATCCTGTGCGGCGCATCGATCCTGTCGGCAATCTGGATCTTCCTCACGGTGCGCGACAAGCCGGCGGCAGGCGCGCGGCGCAGCCTCAAGACCGAGGGGGCGGTGATCGGCCAGATCCTCGGCTCGCGCCTGTTCTGGCGCTTCGGCCCGGCGGCCTCGATGCTCACGATCCTGAACTTCACCTATCTCGGCGTGTGGGCCGGACCCGGGCTGCGCGACGTCGCGGGCTTCGACGGCACGGCGCGCGCCAATACACTGCTGTTGTATGCGCTGGCGATGATGGCCGGCGGCCCGGTGATCGGCTGGGCCGCCAGCCGGGTGCAGGCGCGTGGCTGGCCGCTGATCATGGTGCCGGCGCTGTGCACCACCGGCCTGGTGGCGGCGCAGATCGGACTGATGCTGCAACCCGCGGCGCCCATTCTGGTCAACGCACTGTGGGTGATGTTTGCCTTTTGCGGCGCCGGCGGTCCGACCGGCTATATCGCGGTGGGCCAGATGTTTCCGGTCGAGCAGACGGCCCGGGTCGCCACGGCGATCAACGCCCTGACCCTGGGCTGCGCCTTCGTATTGCAGGCGGCCATCGGTGCGATCCTCGATCAATGGCCGCGCACCGCGTCCGGCGGCTGGGACCCACACGGCTACTCCGCCGCAATGGCGCTATCGGTCGGCCTGCAGGTGCTGGTCGCCATTCACGTGTCCGGCATCGCGACGCGACGCCGCAACGCATGAAACGGCGATCGAGCAAGGCCGCATCGCGTACGGCAGCGACCGGCGTCTGGCATACTTTGTCAGCACGCTGCGGCCCCGCGGCGCTACCAGAAAAGCTCGCTGGAGACATGCATGCCCCTGATTCGCCCTGATCGGCGCGCCCTGGTTGGCGGCGCGACGTTGGCGGCCCTTGTGCCGCGCCTGCCGTGGGCCCAGGGGGCCTGGCCAAGTCGCCCCATCAAGGTGCTGGTGCCGTATGCCGCGGGCGGCTCGGCCGACAATGCCGCGCGCGCCTACACCGAGCGCCTGGCCACGGCACTCGGGCAGCCGGTACTGGTGGAAAACCGGCCCGGCGCCTCGGGCACCCTGGCGGCGTCGGTGCTGACCCAGGCGCCGGCCGATGGCTATACCTTGATGGTCGCACCCACGGCCGTGATGGCGATCACGCCGGCAGCGCGCAAAACCCCCTACGATCCGGTCAAGGACATCACTGCGCTGGCGCGCCTTGCCGGCTCGCTGGGCATGCTGACGATCTCGAATGAGCTGGGTGTGAAAACCCTGCCGGATTTCATCCGGCTCGCCCGCGCCAATCCGGGCAAGTACGCGTTCGGCTCCTCCGGCATGGCCACCATCACCCACTTGACCGGCGAGATACTGCAGCAGTCAACCGGCATCAAGCTGCAACATGTGCCCTACAAGTCCATCGTCGACGGCATCGGCGACCTGCTGGCCGGGCGCATCGCCATGGTGCTCGACCCGTTCATCCTGCCGCAGGTCAAGGCTGGTCGCGCCACCGCGGTGGCCGCGCTCAACCGCGAGCGCAATCCGGAATTTCCGGAGGTGCCAACCACCGAAGAGCTTGGCGTCGACATGAAAAATTTCCAGACGCGCAGCTGGTTCGGCCTGTTCGGCCCGAAAAACCTGCCGCGCGAGGTCAGCCTGCGCCTGGATGGCGCGCTGGAGAGAATCGCGCGCGAACCCGAACTCGCCGCCAAACTGCAGGGTCTGGGCCTGATGCCCTCGTTCGCGCCTTCGTCCCAGTTCGGACCGCAACTGTCGGATGACCTGGCGTTTTTCACCGTGATGCTCAAGGAACTCGGGATCAAGCTGGACAACTGACGCCGGTGCCGCATCGAGCGGCCGCCACGTCACCGCGCTATGCGGTGACGGGTTGACCGGCGCTACGCTCAGGCGCCAAACAACTTGTTGGCCGTCTGCGCGATCAGCTTGCCTTGATGGCGTGCACCGTCAAGTTCGATCGCGCTTGGCTGGCGCTGCCCCTGCCCGCCGGCGATGGTAGTCGCGCCATATGGGCTGCCGCCGACGATTTCGTCGATCGTCATCTGGCCCTGGTGGCTGTACGGCAGGCCGACAATGGTCATGCCGAAGTGCAGCAGGTTGGCGATGATTGAAAACAGGGTGACTTCCTGCCCGCCGTGCTGGGTGGCGGTGGAAGTAAATGCACCGCCCACCTTGCCATTGAGTGCGCCGCGCGCCCACAGGCCGCCGGCCTGGTCGAGAAAGCTCGCCATTTGCGACGGCATGCGACCAAAGCGTGTTGGCGCGCCGACAATGATCGCGTCGTAGCCCTCCAGTTCCGCCACGATGGCCAGCGGCGCCGCCTGGTCAAGTTTGAAATGCGCAGCCTTGGCGACTTCCGGCGGGGCGGTTTCAGGCACCCGCTTGACATCGACGCTGGCGCCGGTGGCGCGCGCGCCTTCGGCGACCGCGTTGGCCATGGTTTCCAGATGGCCGTAGGACGAGTAATAGAGGACGAGAACCTTGGACACGGGATTTCCTTTGCTGGTTGAAATAGCGGCGTCACTCGGGACTGACGCCGACGGCAGACTTGATGTGCGCGAGTTCGTCGCACACGAAACCTGGATTGAAAGCTCGCGGTAGGTGGGCGCAACGCCACACAGTGCGTCGCGCGCCGCTGGCCCCTATTGAGCCACGCGTGCCGCGGACGAAATTCGAATCAGGGTGCCAGGTCAAACAGGAGCACTTCGGCATCGTTGCCATTGCCAAACGTGACCACGCCCTCGTTTTCCAGCAGCAAGGCATCACCGGCATCGAGGCGCTGGCCGTTGACATCGAGCGCGCCGCGCACCAGATGCACATAGGCCTTGCGGCCTGGGGGAAGAGCGCGCTCGGCGCGTTCCGCGCCATCAAACAGGCCGGCGTGGATTGTCGCGTCGGCGTGGATGGTGACCGATCCTTGCGCCCCGTCGGGCGAGGCGACCAGTCGTAGCGCACCGCGTTTCTCGCCCTCCGGAACCGACTTCTGCTCGTAGCTCGGCGCAATGCCGGTCACGTTCGGCTCGATCCAGATCTGCAGAAAATGGGTAGTCTGGTCGCGGGCGTGGTTGAACTCGCTGTGCGTCACGCCGGTGCCTGCGCTCATGCGCTGGACATCGCCCGGCGGAATGCCCTTGACGTTGCCCATGCTGTCCTGGTGCGCCAGTTCGCCCGACAGCACATAGCTGATGATTTCCATGTCGCGATGGCCGTGCTTGCCGAAGCCTGTGCCTTTCTCGATGCGGTCTTCATTGATCACCCGCAGGTTGCCCCAGCCCATGTGCGCGGGGTCGTGGTAGCCGGCGAACGAGAACGAGTGGTAACTCTTCAACCAGCCATGGTCGGCGTAGCCGCGCGCCTGTGATTTGCGAAGGATTTGCATGGTTCGATCTCCTTGTGTGATGGCCCTTATTCTTGCGTCGAAAGCCGACGCGGGGAACCAGGCCGATTGATGTCATCATTCGAATTATTTGAATGAAATGACATTTCATGCCCAGCGCGCGCGACGTTTTGACCCCCAGTGCCCTGGCCATGCTGCAGGTGATCGCCGACACCGGCAGCTTCGCAGCAGCGGCCCGCCTGGCACACATGGTGCCGAGCGCCCTGACCTATCGGGTGCGCCAGATGGAAGAAGCGCTCGATGTGCTGCTGTTCGACCGCAGTTCGCGCCAGGCGCGCCTGACCGAGGCCGGCGCCGAACTTCTGCGCGAGGGAGCGCTGCTGCTGGCCAATGTCGACGCCGTGGCCAACCGCGTCAAGCGGGTGGCCACCGGATGGGAGCCGCAATTCACCATCGCGGTTGACAGCGTGATGCACCCCGCAACGGTGCTGGACATGTGCACATCGTTCTTCGCCCTGAACCCGCCCACCAGACTCAAACTCCTGACCGAAACCCTGTCGGGCACGCTGGAGGCGCTGACCACCGGCCGCGCCGATCTGGCGCTTGGCGTGGTGATCGACCCCGGCACCAAGGCGGCCCTGCAGCGCGAACCCTTAGGTCAGGTGCGCTTCGCATTCGTGGTGGCGCCGCACCACCCGCTTGCACGGGCCGCCGATCCCCTGACCGATGAACTGATTCGCCAGCACCGCGCGGTGACGGTGGCCGACTCGGTACAGCAAGGCAGCGGAATCTCGATCGGCCTCCTGGCCGGCCAGGATGTATTCACCGTGGCCGGCATGCCGGCCAAGCTGGACGCACAGATCCGCGGCCTCGGCGTCGGCTTCCTGCCGACCTGCCTGGCGCAGCCGTACATCGATACCGGTCGGCTGGTGGTGAAGCGGGTGGAACGGCCCGAATACCAGGTGCAGGTCAGCTATGCCTGGCGCAAGGGCAACCCCGGCGCGCGCGGGCGCGCACTGCAGTGGTGGCTCGAACAGTTGCAAAAGCCTGTGACGCGCCGCGCCCTGCTGGGCGGGGGCGGCCACAAGTAGCAAAGCCTGCCACCCGTCCGGCGGAAGCCGTTGCCCGACTATTGCAGGACGCGCGCCGCCAGCTTCGCCGTTGTGGAAAGTACGAAGTTTTTCAGCCGCGTGCCCAGCACTTTCGCGCCGCGCGGAAGCGCCGGCGAAACGGTTTGCACGGCAGCTTCCACTGCATGCGGCATGGCCTGCGCAAGTTCCAGCGCAAGACGCGCGATGAATTGCGGGCGCATGCGCAAGTCCGCCGCCATCCTGTCGAGGTGCTCACGGGAAATCGCGCCGGGCCGTACACAGCCGCCAATGGCAAATGTGAACTCCTGCGACAACCCGGCATACAGCCGTGTGCACATCAGATCGTAAAACGGTGCCAGCGCGACGCCACCGCCGGGCACCTCGACGATCGCCAGATTCTTCGCATGGCTGTCGTTGTTGCCGACCAACAGATTGAAGATTATCCAGGACACGAAGGCGCGCAAATCCACCGCCGGCTGGGTGCTGTAGGCACGGATCATTTCAGCACACGCCACGATGCCGGGCCCGCCCTCCTTTTCATACTTTTTATCCGACATGGTGCCGGCGAGCTGACACATGTCGTACTGAACCAGGCGCCCGAGCGTTCCGCCCGGCCGCGCACGGCGGTCGAACCGGCGCACCACACAGGCTTGCGTATGCCGCTCGTAGAACACGTCGGCGGTCGGCAGGCCGCAGTTCGCAGCGGTGAGCATGACGATGGTTTCGTTGGCGGCCGAGTGCCAAACCTTGGACAATCGTTTGATGTTCGGCTTGAGGATGTGGGTTGCCGGCGCAGTTCCGCGCGGCAGCCGCGGCACGCCATCTTCAAAAATGGCGATGCTCGCCTTGTCCTGCGCGCCAGCCAGGGAAATACGCGCTCCGCGCCCCTTGATGTCAATCGCGGACGCCGACGTCCTGGCAAGGCGTTCTGCCAGCGATTCCCAAGTGGTGGCTTGATACGACGGCACGCCTGGCGCCTCGCCACCGGGCACGATGACGAAGCCGCCGGCCGTATCGCCGGCTACTTCAAGCAACAACGAGAACAGGGTGGACGCCTTGCGTTGAGCAGCGAGGTATTGACGCAACTCGCCTTCGGGGAGCAGGTTCTCGAAGAATGCCTGGACGGCCGCCGAATCGTTTCGCCCTGCCTCAAGCGGAATGGCGGCAACCGCCATTGGCGTCGCGCGCGCGAGCCATGCGGCGGAGTATTCGAACGCCGGCGGCGCCGAGTCTTGGAGGGTCCCGACGTGTTCGTCGGCGTAGAAGACATCAAGCGTGGCGACCACCGCCATCAGGGCACCCGCGTCGTCTTGGCCCGGACCGCAAGCTCCAGCCCGAGCAAATCGACAAGATCAATCACCTTCTGCAGTTGCACCGACGGTTTGCCGCCTTCAACTTCGACGATGAAACGATTTCCCGAATTGGAAAGTCCCGCGAGGTCGAGCTGCGTCAAGGCGAGTTTCTTGCGCCGGTCGCGAATGACTGCGCCCAGGTCGACAGATGATCGGACCACAAGCTCCCGGCTTGAATCAGCACTGCCCGGCGATTTCGCAGCTTTGAGAGTCACTACGGCCTCATTTCGTTACCTTTCGGTAATTTTGTATCATTAAGCTTGGCAAGTCAACATTTGATTACCGATCGGTCATTTTTTTAACACCAGATGCCGTCACGCCTACCCGGTGGACGTCGCTTGCCGGTCATTGCTGCGATTCGCTCGATTGATGACGGACTTCGCATACGAGGCATGACAGATGCACAAAAAACAAAAATGCCTGAATCCTTTTGGGAGTCAGGCAATTTCGCAAATCTTTGGGACGGAGGGATTCGAAAAAACCACGGAAATCTTTGATACACAATCGATTCCAAGATTCAATGATCCCGCACACCCGCCGTTTCTACCCCCAGATAATTTTCTGACGTTCACTTGGCACGGCCATCGCTGGCCACGACGCGCTTTTCCCAGGCTCGCTTCTTGAGCCCTTAGCCGCCTATGATGGCAATCCCATCACAGCCCGGCGGCGGCCATGACCAGCGATCTTCCCGACGAATCCGACCTGCCGGACCACTTCAGTCCGAAAGAGCGCAACAAGTATCGGCAATCGGTGCATTTTCGCATCGACGATCTGCCGCACGTCGACCACTCCGGCTTTAGCCGCCCAGGCGCATTGGGCACCGGGTTTTCCGTCCAGACCACCGGCGGCGACCGGCTCTCCCTTGATCCCCTGTTCCAGTGCCACACCGGCGCCGGCCAGCTCGCAGGCTTTCCGCTGATGGACGAATCCAAGTTCACCGGCGCGATCAATCACGCGCGCAGCATCTTTCCCCATCACGACGCGCCGCCATTCGTCATCCCGCCCGTCCTGCACCGCGGCCGCGCACGCACCCTGCGCGACGGCGTGGAAAGCTTCGAGGAATGGCGCGTGTTGCCACCGGTGACATGCTTTGGCCTTTTCACCGCCAGCCGACCGGCGCGGGGCGCTGACGACCCGTATTCGTCGGTGCTGCTGATTTGGTTCCAGGACAACTGGGGGCTACCCGACGATCCGCGCACCTTGCGCCTGATTGCCGATCTCGATTGGGACAGCTACGCGCATAGCTGGAATTGGTGACCGAAGTCCCGTTCCCTATGGCCACCCACGCCGCCATCGCTGCGGCAGCTTGGGAGAGCATCGCCCACCACCGGGGGCCGTAGTCGATCCCGTCATTGCCCGCTTCATTCCTCGGAGAGAATCGCCATGCCTCAATTGCCTTCCGGCCGCCATATTGCCCTCGACCCCGCGCCGCTGGATAAGTTGATCCGCCAGGCGGAAAACGGAGCTCTGGTGCATCAGTTGATGGCTATCAAGAGCGCCGAAGACGCATTCAGCCACATCGGCGTGAGCTACTTCAAGCAACGCGCGCCGGGCAGCGACGAGCCCGATATGGCGCCGGGTTCTGCGCGCCAGCCAGACGACCTGGAGCCCTACCCGAGCGGCTTCAACCTCGTCACCATCCAGCACGAACTGGCGCGCTGGTCCACCGAGGATCGCGTGGCGTTTCTCGCCTTCCTTCGTGAATCCCGTGTCGCGACCTTTCTGGAAAGCCTCTTGCGCGCGATCAAGTCGGTGCAGGCCGACCTGCTCGATGCGCCCTCCACTCTTCCCGGGCTACTTGCCACGTGGTGGCAACTCGGCATTCACCCCCTTCAGGAAGAGGACGACCCCCACAACTTGCGCCCGCCCGGCGAAAGTGTTCAGTAGACTCTCGCGATGCCGAGCACCACCGCCCCCACCTACACCGTCATGCCCGACTACGGCATGATTGACATCGGACCTGCCGCGTTGCCAGGCGTGCGACGGCTTGGCGCGATCCAACGTGCTGATGTTCCGAGACTGGAACTGGGTAAAGCGCCGCGATCTGCACCAAGCCCGTGCGCTCGCCACCTGGCATGAAGGGGCGAGACACCCCGTGGTGATTGAATTGGGCGCCGGCACGGATATTCCATCGGCGCTCGCGATTTGCGAGCGGCAAAGCCGGCCGCTGATTCGGGTCAATCCCCGTGAGCCTGGCAGGGCAGGCCGGGAAGGCATCAGCCTGCCGATGGGGGCGCTGCAGGCAATGCGCGGCATTCGCGAAGCACTCGCTCGACGGTAGCCTTACGGTGCAAACGCGATCACGCTTTCTCACCGTAAGGCGCGACGGCTTCCTGGATAGTTGAAATCGCGGGCGCTGGTTTGGGCAGGATGTGCTCAATGACACCGTTGTGGCTGACGATGACAGCCGTACCTGTCTGCGCGGCCAGTTCGCGCGCACGGCGTGCGGCGCGCTGCATTGCAGGTTGCGAGGAGCGCAAATCCGCGTCGCGCGCCGATTCGATCGGTTTCATGTTCATGGCTTTTCACTCCAATCCAGCAACACCGGTTTGTCGCCAGCGTTGTCTACAGCGCCCAGGCGTCGACCTTCGGCGCATAGAGGTGCTCGAAATTGCGTCGCCCGGACGCGAAACGCCGCCGTATCACCAGCCCTGGAACATCGTGCCCGCCTTGCCGCACGCGCTGGCCCACCCGAGCGATGGCTTGCTCGGGGCTATCCAGGCGGAGAAAAATCAATTTCACCCGGTAGCCGGCGGCCTGCCACCGGTCGATCAACCGCAAGTGCCCGCGTCCCGACAGTGTCGTTTCGAACGCGAAATTCGCGCGCGCATTGAAATGCCGCTCCAACTCCTGCAACATCAACCGCCCGGCCCGCACGGCGGCCGTCGCGGGCGCGAACGGCGCCAAACCCGCTGCGATCAGGTCCGCATTCACGAAAACCGGGCAGCCTGCCTCGTTGGGCAGGAATTCCCGGGCAAACGTGGTCTTGCCGGCGCCGTTGGGACCGGCGATGATGATGACGCGCAAATCGGTGGCCGAGGTCATTGGGCCCTGCACGTTGCTCGTTCAACAATATTGGCCATTGCTTCAACTCACACGCGGTGGGTCAGCGCCTTGGCATGCCCCGGCGCTCCAAGCACCACAGCTTCGCAGCGCTCTTGGTCGCTTCCAGGTACAGCCCGCCCGCATCGCTGAAGCGCTGGACGTTACGCCCATCGGGGCACTTGGCAAATTTGCAGGCCGCATCGGTGAGGAGCATTCCGGGTTCTCTCTCGGTGGCGGGAGACGATGCCCCCTGCGGCTTTCATGCATGCGCCCGAGCATGCCTCCGAATGCCCTCGGATGTCCAAACACCTTAGCGGACGTTCGCAAACAAAAAACCCACGTTCCCAGAGGGAGGCGCGGGCTTTTTAAGGGCTTGCTTGGACTACTTTGGAACCGCATTTGGCGGAGACGGAGGGATTCGAACCCTCGATACAGGTTTAAGCCCGCATAACGCCTTAGCAGGGCGCCGATTTCAGCCACTCATCCACATCTCCGGGGCTTGGGCCGAATTATATGCGGTTCAGCCCGCCTGGTCGAGG
>JANPGJ010000356.1:0-26009 GCA_031423955.1 Burkholderiales bacterium | reverse complement strand
GAGGCGTTGCTGACGTCGGTGACATGCAAGGCGCCACGATGCGCCGTGCCGCCGGTGAGTTTCCAGATCAGCCAGGAGTCGATGGTGCCGAAGGCGATCTCGCCGGCATCGGCGCGCTCGCGCCAGGGCTTGGCGCCCGGTTCGGTCGGCGTATGGTCGAGTAGCCAGGCGATCTTGGTGGCCGAAAAATAGGCGTCGATCACCAGCCCGGTCTTGCTGCGAATCTCGGCTTCGCGCCCGGCGGCTTTCAGTTGTTCGCACTGCGCAGCGGTGCGGCGGTCCTGCCAGACGATCGCGTTGCCGATCGCGCGCCCGGTTTTGCGATCCCACAGAACGGTGGTCTCGCGCTGATTGGTGATGCCGATGGCGGCCAGTTGTCTGGCCGAGACGCGCGCCTTGAACAGTGCGTCCATCGCGGTGTCATGCTGGGTTTTCCAGATTTCCTCCGGGTCGTGTTCGACCCAGCCGGGTTGCGGGTAGATCTGGCGGAACTCCTTCTGTGCCGACGAAACGATAATGCCGGCATGGTCGAACACAATGGCGCGCGAGCTGGTGGTGCCCTGGTCGAGCGCGAGTACGTAGTTGGCCATGTGAAAGTCCCGGTCGGTGGTGGCGGTCGCCGACAGCGGCCGCAGGCATTGAGCGGGGAATTCTATGCGCAGGCGCCAACCCGGTGCGCTGCGCCTGCGGGCAACGCCGATGAATGGTCAGGCGTAGAGGATGGAAGGGTCGGACGAAGAAGCCTGCGGCGCATACGCGGCGCTCGCGCCGGCCGTGACGGCGGGCAGCCAATCGGTATCTTCGATCTCGATGCCGAGCAGTTCGAGCGCCTGCATCGCCACTTCGCGCGCGGCGTTGTGCAGTGCGCGCGGCAGCGATGGCGGGACCAAATCCTGCAGCAACAGCTTGCTTGAGGACAGGCAATAGGATGGTGCCAGAATCCGCGATCCGTAGTTGGCCAGGAGATTGTGTACCGAGCGCTGCGCGGCGGCCTCGGCCCATCGGTTGGTCGGCCATTGCGACGGCAGGGCATAGGCGTTGGGGAAGCGATCGAGGTCGCGGCGGACGGTGCGCATGTCTTCATGCGAGTCGCGAAACGGCAGGATCACCAGATCGGACATGTCAGCCAGTTTGCGGTCCATCTCGGGACGATTGCCGCCACCGTCGATGATCCCGGTCCAGTGGCCGACCGCGCGCAGTTTCGCCACCGCCTGCGCCATGTTTTCGTCGGAGCGCGCGTCGAACGGCAGGTAGTTGCGGTTCTGCTTGGACAGTTTGTCGCGAAAGGTGTCGGTCAGGATCGCCACCGCGCGCATGTCGAACAGGCCCAGGCCATGAGCCATCATATGCGACAGCGTGGTCTTGCCGGTACCGCCCTTGTTGCCGATGATGCTGACGATCTTGCCCATGAAGCCTCCTGAAAACGGGTCCCGGCATGCGCGCGCCGGGTGCATCGGGGGATGCGAACAGGCCAATTGTGGGCAAAGGGGCCTGCTTGCGAAGTTGCGATCAAGGCTGTAAAGGGTGGATTGTTCGGGATTCGCAGCGACACCGGAGGTGCGCCGCTGGCGCTCGAGCGCAGGCCGTTGTTGCGAACCGGCGCGCCAGTGGCTGGCGTGCGCCAAAGCATCATTCCGGCAAGCCGCGCGGCGCTTTCGCGAAGGTTTTTCAAGACCCCCGATGCTATAATCCAAACGATTGATTTTCATACGAAAAACACATGAACGCCGCTGAAATCCGGGAAAAATTCCTGCAATTTTTCGAGTCCAAGGGGCATACCCGCGTGGCCTCCAGCCCGCTGGTGCCGGGCAATGATCCGACGCTCCTGTTCACCAATTCGGGCATGGTGCAATTCAAGGACGTGTTCGTCGGCCGCGATGTGCGCTCCTACAAACGCGCCACCACCTCGCAGCGCAGCGTCCGTGCCGGCGGCAAGCACAATGACCTGGAAAACGTCGGCTACACGGCGCGGCATCACACGTTTTTCGAGATGCTCGGCAATTTCAGCTTCGGCGACTATTTCAAGCGCGAAGCCATTCATTACGCCTGGGAATTGCTGACCGGGGTCTATGCCCTGCCCAAAGACAAGCTTTGGGTCACCGTCTATCACGAGGACGACGAGGCTTTCGGCATCTGGGCCGACGAAATCGGTGTGCCCAAAGAGCGCATCGTGCGGATCGGCGACAACAAGGGCGCCAAGTACGCATCGGACAATTTCTGGCAGATGGCCGATACCGGGCCGTGCGGCCCGTGCACCGAAATCTTCTACGATCATGGCGCCGAGGTCGCCGGCGGTCCGCCCGGTTCGGCGGATGCGGATGGCGACCGCTACATCGAAATCTGGAACCTGGTGTTCATGCAGTTCGATCGCCAGCCGGACGGCTCGATGCCGCGCCTGCCCAAGCCCTGCGTCGATACCGGCATGGGCCTGGAGCGGCTGGCGGCGGTGCTGCAGCATGTGCACAGCAACTACGAAATCGACCTGTTCCAGAGCCTGATCCGCGCCGCGGCGCGCGAAGTCGGCACCGATGACCTGGCATTGCCTTCGCTGCGCGTGATCGCCGATCATATTCGCGCCTGCTCGTTCCTGATCGTCGACGGCGTGATTCCCTCAAACGACGGGCGTGGCTATGTTCTTCGGCGCATCATCCGGCGCGCGCTGCGCCATGGCCACAAGCTGGAACAGACCAAACCGTTCTTTCACAAGTTGGTGAAGGATCTGGTGTTGCAGATGGGAGCGGCGTATCCCGAATTGACCGCCAACGCCAAGCGGGTCGAGGACACGCTGCTGGCCGAAGAGGAGCGCTTCGCCGAGACCCTGGAGCATGGCATGAAGATCCTAGAAGGTGCGCTGGCGCGCGAGGGCAACATGGTTGATGGTGAGACCGTGTTCACGCTGTACGACACCTACGGATTTCCGGTCGATCTGACCGCCGACGTTGCGCGCGAGCGTGGCAAGAGCATCGATATCGCCGGCTACGAAGCGGCGATGGATGAGCAACGCAAGCTGGCGCGCGCCTCTTCCAA
Source organism: Burkholderiales bacterium (assembly GCA_031423955.1). Lineage (GTDB taxonomy): Bacteria > Pseudomonadota > Gammaproteobacteria > Burkholderiales > JAEUOS01 > JAEUOS01. The sequence goes on along the minus strand of JANPGJ010000356.1, from coordinate 22,982 downwards.
ATTCAAGATGGTGCATGGGGTCGATTACTCCGGCGTGCGCACCGCCTTCGACGGCTATGACAAGCTCTTGCTCGAACCATGCAAGGTGGTGGCGTTGTATATCGACGGTTCGGCCGTCAATGAGCTCGGCAGCGGCGACGCCGGGATCGTGGTGCTCGACCGCACGCCGTTTTATGCCGAATCCGGCGGCCAGGTCGGCGATATCGGTGAATTGCAGGCACCGGGTGCCAGTTTCAGCGTTGAAGATACGCAGAAAATCCAGACCGAGGTGTTCGGCCATCACGGGCGCCTGTCGGCCGGCGTGCTCAAGGTCGGCGACAGCGTCAGCGCGCAGGTCAATGCCGAGGCGCGCGCGCGATCGGCCTGGAACCATTCGGCGACCCACCTGATGCATGCGGCCTTGCGTGAAGTGCTGGGTAATCATGTGGCGCAAAAAGGTTCGCTGGTCGACCCCGAGAAGACGCGTTTCGACTTCGCCCACGGCAAGCCGATGAGTGCGGCCGAAATCGCGGCGGTCGAGACGTTGGTCAATCGGGAGGTGCGGGCCAATTCACCGGTGACCGCGCGCACCATGAAGCACGACGAGGCGATCAAGGCCGGTGCGATGGCGCTGTTCGGCGAAAAATACGGTGAAGAGGTTCGCGTCATCGGCATGGGCGAGTTTTCGACCGAGTTGTGCGGTGGTACCCATGTCGGCCGTACCGGCGACATCGGTTTTTTCAAGATCACCGCTGAAACCGGGGTCGCCGCTGGCGTGCGCCGGGTCGAAGCGGTGACCGGCGCCGGGGCGATCGAGTACGTGCAGGCGCAAGCCGCGCAACTGGCGGAGGCTGCCAGCGCACTGAAGAGTTCGCCGCAGGAATTGCCGGCGCGGATCGCGCAGGTGCAGGACAACATGCGCGCGCTCGAGAAGGAACTGGCGCGCCTGAAAAGCAAGATGGCGTCCAGCCAGGGTGATGATTTGGCGAGCCAGGCGGTCGAGGTCAAGGGCATCATGGTGCTGGCCGTCGCGCTCGACAATGCCGACACCAGGACGCTGCGCGAGACGCTCGACAAGCTCAAGGACAAGTTGAAGACCGCGGCCATCGTGCTGGGCAGCAGCGCCGACGGCAAGGTCAGCCTGATCGCCGGTGTCACCGCCGACGCGACCGGCCGTGTCAAGGCCGGCGATCTGGTCAATTTTGTCGCGGCGCAGGTCGGCGGCAAAGGTGGCGGTCGTGCCGACATGGCGCAGGCTGGCGGCACCGAGCCGGGCAAGCTGCCGGCGGCGCTGGCCGGCGTCAGGGCATGGGTCGAAGGGCGCGTTTGAGTCAACTCGGTGGGCGAATGCCGGCGCCGAGCCGACGGACAGGCGCGCCGGCGTGAAAGGGAGGAACCGCATTGGCTGGGCAAATGATCAGGATCTTGTGGTGGGCCGGCACGATGGCCTGTTGCGGCCCGCTGCAAGCGCAAAACGCGGTGCTTGAAGCGACCACCAGTGCCGGCGACCGGGTGCGCTTGTTGCCGGACGGGCGCTGGGAGTGGGTCGACGGCAACAAGGCCGCGTTGCAACGAAGCGAACGCGAGGTCGCGAACAGGCGCCAGGACGAGCAGCGCCAGGCTGAGCTCAAACGCGAGCGCAACGCCCAGGGTGGCGGTTTGCTGGGCCTTGGGCGTACCCTGTATGAAGGCGACAAGGACTACAACCGCGGTACCCTCAACCCGAAAATGCGCTGATCCCGATGAAAAATTCCATCAAGGTTTTTGCGCTGCTGGCGCTTCCGCTTCTCGCGCTGGGCAACGCCGCGTCGCACGCGGCCGAACTCAAGGTGCTGTCGGCCGGCGCCGCCAAGGCGGCGGTGGTGCCGCTGGTCGAAGCGTTCGCGCGCGCCAGCGGGCACAACGTCGACATCGATTTCGCCACCATGGGCCTGATCCAGCAAAAACTGAAACAGGGCGAGCGTGCCGACGTGTTGATCCTGTCCGCCGAGGTGGCCGAGGCGCTGGCCAGGACCGGCGCGATCGTGCCAGTCTCGTGGAAGCCGCTGGCCAAGGTGGGCGTCGGGGTGGCGGTCGGCGAGAACGCCCGCGCCCCGGATATTTCGACCGTGGCGGCGTTTCGCCAGACTTTGCTGGACGCCAAATCGATCGTCATGATCGATCCGGCACTGGGCACCAGCGGCAAGCATCTGGTCGAGGTATATCAGAAGCTCGGCATCACGGACATGCTCAAGCCGAAAATGCGCTACGGATCCGGCGGCTACATCGTCGAACCGGTGGGCAAGGGCGAAGTCGAACTCGGCTTGCACCAGATCAGCGAAATCCTGCCGGTCAAGGGCGTCAAGCTGGTCGGGCCGCTGCCGCCGGAGTTGCAGAAATGGACGGTGTACGTCGGTGCGATCACGCCAGCGTCAACGGTAACCGGGGCGGCGAGCGACCTGATCGCCTATCTGTCCGGCTTTCAATCGAAGGCGACCTACCTGGCCAAAGGCTTCGTTCTCGCCGATTGAGCGGTGCGGCGACTTCGTCGAGAGACGGGGCACTGACCGATAACCCTGCGTGGCGCGACTACGCGCCGGTATTGACCTGCGCGGTCACCTATGCATGCAGTTTCGGTGATTTGCGCGCGCGTCGGGGGGCGCCAGCGCGCGATTGATCTCGAAGGCGAGGAAATCGACAATCTCCCTGGGTGTCGCTGCCGGCGCAAACACGCCGATCCGCAGGGTCGCATCGAAGCCCGGGTAGCCTTGTTCGGCCACCGTCGGAATGTCCGGTGCCGAAGGTGAGCGCCGCGCGCTGGCGATCGCGATCGCCTTCATCTTGCCGGCCTTGACCTGGGTGAGCGCGGCGGTGATCGAGTCGGAGGCACTGCCGGGCGGGAACGGGATAAGCAGGCGGATCGGTTTGTCGGGATAGGCCGCGCCAGCTGAGAGGACGGCAGCGAGCAGAAGCCGCGGCGAGAGTCGGTAGAACGATAAAAGCGGGGAACGCATGAAAGGCTCGGGAGGGATGGGACACCCGTCTCAAGCATGTCGCATGCCACGCAGCACGCTCCCTCGCTGTGCTGTGTTGCCGCTGTCGCCGGACCGGCATGGCCGTGCCGGCGAAGGAGCTGTTAGAAACCCATGCGCTGCTTGCGCCCCATCCGGCGATCCGCGATGTCGCGCGCCTCGATCACGTCGCGACCTTCCAGTTTTGCGGCGCCAAAGGCGTTGAAGATGATGCGGCGCATGTCGCGCGGCGACAACTCGGCCAGTTTGGCCATCGCCGATTCGCCCGGCTCGGCCGGAAACGCGCGGCCCCAGTCATGGCTGTCGCGGATGTCGCGGTAGATCGAGCGGGCGATCTGGATCACGCCGGCTTCGTCCGGCGCCGGCACTTCGAAGACATTCATGCGCGACAGGATCGGCTCCGGAATCGCGCCTTCGTCGTTGGCGGTGGCGATCCAGATCACGTCCGCTGCGTCGACCGGCACCTCGGCGAACTCGTCGATGAATTCGCGCGCCGTGTCGTGCTCAAGCAGGCTGTACATCGCGCCCATCGGGTCATACTCGCCGCGCCCGGCCTTGTCGAGTTCGTCGACCACCAGCACCGGATTGGCGTAGTGGCCGCTGACCAGGGTGTCGAACACCTTGCCCGGCTTGGCGTTTTTCCAGCCCGACGAGGTGCCGCTGATGATCCAGCCGGCGGTCAGCGCGCTCATGCCCAGAAAGCCGAAGCCGGTGCCGAGCAATTGTGACAGGCGCTTGGCGAAATGGGTTTTGCCGATGCCCGGCGGGCCGAGCAGCAGGATAGGGGCGATCTCGAGCCGGTCGGAGGCGCTGGCGGCCAAGACCATCTGCTTGCGGATGTCGTCCAGCACTTCGCGGAAGTTGGGCAGTTCGATATACAAGGCGTCGAGCGCGCTGATGCCGGAGGGCTTCACGCTCAGGCGTTCACCGCCGGTAGCGAGCATTTTTTCGTAGGTTTCGCGCAGCGCTTCGTGGGCCCCGCGTGGCAGGTCGGTCAGTGCTTCACGCACCACCGCGGTGTCGTAGACCTGCTTGAAGCTGCCGATCGGCAGCGCCATGAGCGAGCCTTGCACCGACGCGCGGGCGGAACCTGGGATTTGGGTAGCGATGGCCATGTCGAACCTTTCACTTGTCCGGGGTTGCGGCGCCGCGCCGCGTGGTTTGCCCGGGCATGTGTACGTTCTACGCGGGCTGGGCGAACGCCGATCAACGGAGTAGCGGGTTGATTGCCTGACAGTTCACGCGTGCCTTGCTTACAAAGCACGGGGTCGGTGCTGCGCCCGCCGCCAATTCGGTTCAGGAAAACCCTGAAACATGCTGCGACGGCATGCTTCTTGCCAACACGTCACGGATGCCCCACAATCCGCGCCGGGTCGGGGCTGGTGCGCCACGACGTACCAAAATGTTGCGCGAAAAGGAGCCCGCCATTTCATCCCCGGAAAGTCCGGCCATCGTTGCGCTCGCGGCGCGCGGCAGGCGGGCCACCTACCGCAAGAACACGATCCTGATCAACGAAAATGAGGTCAGCGACGGGATTTACGTGATTTTGTCCGGCAAGGTAAGGGTGTTCTCGATGGACGCCGATGCCCGAGAAATCACCTATGCGCGACTGGGCTCCGGTGAGTACTTCGGTGAAATGTCGCTCGATGGGGGGGCGCGCTCGGCATCGATCATTACCGAAGAGCTCACGGAATGTTCGGTACTCACCTACGTGCAAGTGCGCCAGTATCTGGCCGAGAACCCCGACTTCGCGTTCGAGTTGCTGGTCACCGTGATCCGCCGCGCACGCGAAGCCACGTTGCTGGCACGTGGCCTGGCGCTGGACGGTGCATATGTCCGTCTGAAGGCGTTTCTGGAACGCGAGGCCGCGGTGCAGCCGGATGGCGCACGAATGGTGGAAGAGAAACTTACGCAACATGAAATCGCAGGTCGGATTGGATGCGGGCGGGAAATGGTCAGCCGGATCATGAAGAAGCTGGAAGAGGGGGGCTACATCGGTGAGCGTGACCACAGGATCGTGATCAAACGAACGTTGCCAAGAAAATGGTGACCACCAATGCGCGGCAAGTTTGACGGCGACATGTCCGATCATGGCGAGACTTCCGGTTCGTTCGTGACAGGAGTTGCGTGTGATTGAACCGCCCGGTGATTCGGTGATCGGCGCAGCCGCCGGGCGCCGCAGGTACCTGACAGTGATGTTCTCCGACCTGTCCGATTCAACCCGCCTGGCTGGATTGATGGAAGCAGAGGACTTTTCCGCGCTTCTTGCGACCATGCGTCGTCACAGCCGTGAAATCATCGCCAAGCATGGCGGGCGAATCGCCCGCATCCAGTCGGATGGCGTGCTGGCGATATTCGGCTTCCCCGAAGCCGGCGAGGATGACGGACGGCGGGCAACCGAAGCTGCCATCGAGTTGCATGAGGTGATGAGTCGGCTGGTGGTGGAGGCCGGAACCGGCTTGCGGGAGTCGCTTGCCTTGCACACCGGTATCCATGCCGGCTTGGTCTTTCTCACCGAAGGTGATGTTGAACGCGGGAGGTTCGAAGTTCTGGGGACAGTGCCCAACGCTGCGTCACGCCTGTCTGATCTTGCCGCCCGTGGTGCGATTCTGGTGAGCGAGGAAACGCTTGGCGCCGAAGCGCACTTTTTCGACAAGGGCGCCCGCTACCTGGTTGACCTGCCGGGACTGCCGAACCAGGTGGCGGTCTATCAGGTGCTTGGACGCGCGTCAGTGAAGAATCGATTTGAAGCGAGGGCGATGCGGGGATTCGCGCCGCTCGCGGGGCGTGAGGACGCGTTGCGATCGCTTCGCTCCCTGTTGCGCGAAGCGATCGCCGGTACGCCGCAGTACGTCGCCGTCGTTGCCGGTCCCGGGCTGGGAAAAAGCCGTCTGATCGAGGAACTCCTGCGACCGGAAACCACTACCGGATGCATGGTGTTGCGTGGATACTGCGAGAGCTATCTGGGTGCGGAACCCCTGCAGCCCTTTCTGCAGATGCTGCGATCGATTTTCCGGATCAACCCGGAAATGCCGGCGGCTGACGCGTCGTTGGCGATCGAAAAAATTGTCGCGACCCCGGGTCCGTTAAGCGAAAAGTCGCGCATTGTCCTGACCAGCGTCGTTGCCATTGCGGTGCGGAAGCCTGATTCTCCCCAGGTGCCGCAGGGCGGCACGATCACGGCGATCTTCGAATTGCTTGGCATTCTGGCCGCGGCGCAGCCGTTGCTGATTGTGCTCGACGATTGGCAATGGGCCGACGATGCGAGCCAGAACCTGCTTGACGCGATTCGCCTGATGCGTGGCCGGATATTGGTCCTCATGGCCATGCGCAGTTCCGGCACGGACGACATCGTGGCCCGTGCCTCCACGGTCATCGAGTTGCAGCCGCTCAACCTGCAGGAGACGGCGCGAACGGTCGAACATTTGCTGCCCGGGGCGGATCCGTTCATCATTTCCGAGATCCATCGCTATGCGGGCGGCATCCCGCTGTTTATCGAGGAGTTGTGCCATTCAATGGCCGCCGGAGGAGGCGATCGGCCTCTGGAACAACGGCTCGTGGGCGCCGCCTGGTTGAATGCGCTGATCGAATCACGTGTTGCCCGCCTTCCGGACGCACAAGCGGAGATTGTGCGGACAGCATCGGTCATCGGCAACGTGTTTCCGGCGTGGTTGCTGGAGCGGGTGACCGGATTCGGTGAGCATGATCCACTGGTGCGCGGCCTTGCCTCCCTGGATTTCCTGTTTCCGGCCGAACAAGCCGGAATGTTGCGTTTCAAGCACGGCATCACGCGCGACGTGGTGTATGAGGCGATCGGCGTGCATCAGCGCAAGGCGATGCATCTTCAACTGGCCGCGGTGCTCGGCAATGCGGATGCAAATGCGGTTCACGATGGGGCCTTTGAAGCGCTGGCGTATCACTACGCCGCTGCGGGTGTGCCGGGTCAGGCCGCGAAGTATGCCGAGTTAGCCGGCGACAAGGCGATGGCGGCGCCCGCGCTTGACCGCGCGCGCGCGCAGTACGCGGCCGCGCTGTCGTCGCTGGACAGGCAGTCGCCGATGAGCCGTGACACCCAACTGCAATGGTGTGGCGTGGCGCAAAAGCTCGGAATGGCCTGTGTGTTCGATCCGCTGGCGCTGGCCGACGGCCTGGCCATTTTCGAGCGGGCAGTCGCGCTGGCCAAGCAAACGGGTGACGTGGCGGTGATCGCGCGGGCGGAGTATTGGCTTGGCTATATCTGCTATGCCAAGGGTTTTGCGCGCCGCGCGGCCAGGCACTGCGAGGTCTCGCTGGAGCTGGCGACTGCCGTCGATGATCTACGCCTGGCGGCCCAGGTGCGGGCAACCTTTGGCCAGGTACTGGTTTCTGCGTGTGAATATGACCGCGGCCTGGTCCTGCTTGATTCCGCGCTCGACAGCAAGCGCAACCTGAGGGCGCCCGGTAGCAGCGTCGCGGTGGGGTCTGCCTATACGCTGGCGTGCAAGGGTTGCGTGCTGGGCGATCGCGGGCGGTTTGACCAAGCGGAGGAATGCTTCAAGGAGGCCATGTATTTGCTGGGCGATACCCTCCATCAGGTGGCCAACTCGGTGCGTGGCTGGATCAGTGCGGTTTACATGTGGCAGGGGCGCTGGGAAGAAGCCCTGCAGATCGCCGAAGGCTCCGCGCGGATCGCGGAGCATGTTCGCAGCAGGCAATTGCTCGCGATGAGTCGCGCGCTTGGCGGCTACTGCACCTGGACGCTCACGCGCGACCCGGCGGGACTCCAGTCGGTGCGCGAGGCGATTTCGTGGATCGAGACGCGCAAGGGCGCCTTCCTTACGTCCCTGCTCTATGGCTGGCTGGTCGACGGTGCGCTGGCGACGGGTGATCATGCCGAGGCGCGCCGCCAAGCGGCGCGCCTGTTCATGCGGGCGCGGCAAAGCGACCGGCTGGGCGAGGCAATGGGTTGTCGCGCGCTGGCGCGCCGCGCCGCGATGGCGGGCGACCACCGGCGTGCCGACCACTATCTGCGACTCGCGATGCGCGCGGGTGGGGCGCGCGAGTCATTGCACGAGATTGCCGTGACGCAACTCTACCGTGCCGAGATCACACTCGAACGGGGCGAAGTCGGCACTGCGCGCCGGCTTGTCGAGGAGTCCCGCGCCGAGTTTGAGCGCATGGGAATGCGCTGGCACCTCACCCAGGCGGAGGGCTTACTCCTTCGTTTTTGAATCGGCCCGTGTTTGCAGCTCAAGCAATTTCGCGCACAGGATATCGTCGAATTTTTTGGTGACCTTCTCAAAACCTTTGTCGGTAGGATGGAGTTCGTTCGCCCAATCGTTCTTGTACGCGCCATCTTTCAATTCCGATGACAAGGTGCCGCGAAGATCGACATGGAATACGCGAGACGCGAATTCTTTCATGCTTGCGACGCTCTTTTGCATGTTGTTCAAGCGATCGATCAAGTCTTTCATGATCTCGGTGCGCGTCGCAATATCACCCGACCCAATGTACGGGTAAAGCCACGAAAACAAATCGCCAACAACTCCAAATGCCCCTCGATTGTCGGCGATCGGGTAGTCATACCCATGAAAGAAGATTGGTATCGGCCCACCCTGCTGCCGCTCGCATTCTTTCGTTATCCGGCTGAATATCTTGATGTACTGATCCCTCAAATCGACATCGATCGCCTTCGCAACAGCGGCTTCCACGAGTTCCGGCAGACCGTTGGCGTTTCGCGTGAGGAGCGGGACTAGCTGCCGCTTCACCACGTCATTGCCGCCAGCGGACAGGAGAATGGCCACAGGAGCGTGGTCGCGGTTCGTCATATCCTTGAGCGTCGCGCACAGCAGATCAAGCTGGTTGTCGCCGATGTTCCGGAGCCAATCAGTAGCGAGCGCCAGATTGTTCACCAAGAAGTCGTGTTCGTTGACAAGGTAGGTGGCGATGCAGGGTTTCTGGAAATACTTGAACCACGAATCGCCCTCCAACAGAAGCCAGGGCTTTTTTGCGTCACTGGACCGCGGCTTGCCGGTTTTGGCGGATTTTGCGAGTTTGGCGAATCGTTTTGGGGTGTCGATCGCTGTTTCAATCTGAGGTTGCGAGCGATTTTGAACGGGCAATTCTTGCTTCGGTATGGGACCTTCCAGCGTAAAAGCCAAAGGTGCAGGACTTGGCCGCATGGTTTCCGTGACTTCCAGAAACGCGCTGAGAATCCCTAAAAGAACGCCGATCGCGGCCTCTTTGCCAGGGCAACTATGTGTCGGATGGACGTCTGCTTGTCGATCTCCACCAAAGATGGGGTGGACGTTCGTGTAGTCGCCTTCTTCCAGGTATTGGTGTGTCGCAGAGACGATCGACACAACCACCTGGTCTCCGGGCCTCAGTGCTACGTCGCCCAACTTGTGGTCACAAGTGACAGTGCGCCAGACCAGTTCTGGAGACGGCCGCAATTGCATGGTCTTCAGCAGCATCGGTTCGAGAAGCTTTTTTGCATTTTCGAAATGCTCGTCGACGGGGTAAAGGCCGCGATTTGCCAGAGCCGATCGAAGTGACCAGAACGTACCGTCCCGTAGCCACTCATTCATGGACAGGCGCAGGTTGCCATCCACAGTCGGGAGGAAGCCCATAAGGGCGCCAACCAAAGTGCGTGCGACAAGATCGTCCTGTTCGCGGTCTGGAAAAGCCGCGAAAATCGCCTTTGTAATCTGCGCGTCGGAATTTTGCTCCGAGGCGGAAACCGCTTTCCATAGCCCATTGTCACCACGATGCGTGGCTACCCATTGCCGGAAGGCTACCGTAAGGCTCTGGCCGTAGTCACGCCCGAAACTTTCCACTGTTGCGCCAGGACGCGGTTGAAACAGATAGCGTGATGGCGCACTGAAATTTCCGGGGTAGCGTGGTGGATCTGTCGGGTCGCCTGAGGCCCAATCCCAGCGCGCGCCGCCTGGCTGCAGTTCGGCTTTCTCGAGCGGCAAGCCGAACCAATATCGACACAGTGCTTCCAAGACTTTGTCCACCACCTCTTTGGCATTCAGGTTGAGTTCCCAGCGTTCTTCGCCGGATTCTTTTGCAACGATCCTTTCGAATTCGACGAATGCAGAGATCGCAGCTTCAGCGTACTCGCGGGATTTGTCGAAAGCATCCCGCTCCTTCAGATCGAGAATCGCGGCGTTTGTCCTTTCCGATTGCTGGTGATAAGGGCACCCCGGCCCCTTATCGTCAAGGCCCAGGTATATCTCGCCGATGGAATGCTTCATCCGGTCGTGGTAGCCACAAACCGAAAAAACGTCGTCGTTGCCCAGCACCTCCATTACGTGCTCGGGACTTGCCACGATTGTGCCGTAAGGTGTGCGAATCACTCCATCGTGGTGGTCGCGAATGGCGGCCCAAATTGATGCACTGGCAAATGCTTCCTGGGCGTCCGGGTCTTCCAGCGCGGCCTTCCATGCGTCGGCGGCGCGTTGCGGCCCTTCAATGCATTCAATTTGCTGCAACGCTTTGATTGCCTCCAAGCCTTCTTTTGCCGACCAGACGCCGGCAATTGTGCCGTCGCTTTTCATGGCCGCATATTGAAGCTTTCGCAATGCAGTGATGGATGGGGTGAACAGGTAGGCACCCCATTGGAGGCGAACAAATGGGCGTGACTCCTCCAACGGGGTGTCGGTACCGTCGAGCGCGACCCGGTAGATTTGGCCCTTATCCTCAAAGCGAAAGTAGCGTTGCTGACCGTTCGGATCCAGTCCCATGAAGGGATCACTTTGGCCGGAATAGCCTGCGGTGCTGTTACCCCCGGAAATCCATCGTTGAATGACTTCAAACTGCTCACTGATGCTGGCGTTGTAGGCCATGAATACCAGGCCGCGCGGCGACTCGTTGGGCGCATCGTCGCGACTACTTTTCTTGTTTGCGGTACTGGCGAGCTGACCAGGGCTGTCTCCAACGGCGGGATCGATTTCCTTGAACAATGGACCGTAGGACATGCTGCGCCGCATTATTCGCGGCGTACGACCACCGGGAGGTGATGGCACTTCCGGACCGTCCTTTCGGCGCGGGTTGGCACGACGAATGTGCGCGTGAAACGGACACAAGGCGCCATCCTTGTCATCTTCATAATCAAAATCGTTTCCGGGGGCCGCGGTCACGAGTGATTCGCCAGTGCGTTTTCGGCCCATCATTTTCGCGAGTATCAACTCCCGCTTTTCTTCGTCTATTTCGCCTTTCTCGGTCTTGCTCGCATTCCCGACGGCACTTAGCAAGCGTTCGACATCCTGACTTAGCTTTCGTACAACCAGGAAAGTACCGTTGCGTAGCCATTCGGAGCGCTCCAATGTATTCGACTCATCGGGTGCCGCGTCCGCTTCATTGGCGTAGCCGAGCAGGAACTCCCCCAGTTGCGCCAGGTTGCGGTCGTAAACCTTGTTCTTGCTTTGGTCCGCTGGATCAATAACTGGTTGTGAATTTCCATCCGTGAATCCAAAATGTTCCCGGACTTCTCCCGCCTCGTTCAGATGACGGACAAGCGGTTGAATATGAAGTACATCAAGCAGCGTGTCATGCGCTGACACCAGTTCCGTCACACGGTTATATAGGTTCTCTTCGGCGGCAGCGCCACCGTCGTCTGCGTCGCCCGAACCGGCGAATCGCATCTGGATCACCGCGTGCACAGCGGAAAGCTCGATTTCCCGTCGCGACTTGTCCGATCTGGCGCCGAAGTTTCGTTCCGGTAGCCGCCAGCGCCGCGGGTGATTGATGCGAAAGTCCCCCAGCACACTGGCACGCGCCTCCATGCCCTGCCTGAAATCTTCGGGGAACAATGCAAGTTGTTCTTCCGAAAGGCCTGCCGCGCGCAGCCCCTCGTAGGAGAAGTGAATGTTGAGGAAAGGCATGCCAGGTACTGGCGGCTGACCGTCACGGCTGGCCGTCTTGGCAAGCCATCCGAGGAACTTGGCGAGGCCAGTGGTTCCCTTGAAGGCGACAAGCAGCAGGCATCCGTGAGTTACGCCTTCGTAGGCCGTTACTATTCCGCCTTGCACATCGTCACGATCGTAGACCGGCCGTTCAGTGGGGCGTGGCGGTACCACCCTTGGCTCGACCTCTTTGTCGAGCCAGGCGATCTGCTCGTCAAACCGCAACTTGCCGCCTTCATAAACTGAACGAAGTACGCCTGCGCGTACCAGTCCCATGAACTCTTTGAGCAAATCGCGCGTTGCACGATGCAGGAACGCACCGTCCGGAGTGCCTGGCAAGTACATGCTTGTCAGTCGATGCAGGAACGAAAGCGCACGCAGGCCCTGTCTTCCGGTCTCCAGCAGTGTCGATTCGCTGGAAAGGGCGCCAATCCACGCCGATTCTTCCGCGCTGACGGTCCTGGTTCGGGATACCTCCAAGTCTGTTTCAGTCGATTCAGGATTCCTGCGAACAGCGAGTTCCGTTTTCCTGAGGTATTGAACATCGTCAACCGTCAGTCCCGGCATGCCGTAGAAGAAGTTGGTCTCGATCTGGACCTTGTCAACCCACGCTGCCCATTCCTCATAGGTATTGCTGTAGGCATCGACGTAGTCGACGGTATTGCAGAAGATGATGTCCAGCAGCGGGCCCACCTTCTGCCACAGCACGCGAAGGTATGAGCCCCATGAACCATCAAAGGTGACGGATAGCAAAATCTTGTCCGGTTCGACGATCGCCACGCGGACGGAGTGGATCTTGCCGACCCTTTCCACCGCGTCGGAAAACGGGCGAAAGAGGGAATACTCATGCGATGAAGTGCGCCCGGAGTTCAGGGTTTTCAGGAGCGTTTTCGCGCGCGTCTTATAGGTGACCGTATCGAGCGAAGGAATCAGGCCGGGCTTGATCGGTGCCAATAGTGTCAAATCAGTTGAGCCGCCCAGACTTCTGCTCTTGATGATCAGTTCTTTACGCACGTGTTCCTCCCGGGGAATTCGCGCCTGAATTTCTTGGCCTGGCCGGCAGATTCTCGATGCGGCCAACTCGTGCCATCAGAATTGATTCAAATGCGCGATCGATCGATTCTAGTAGACGCCTCGATTCGCTCACTGGCGAGTAGCGCCATGTTCTACCAACAAGTGATGATTGACCGCGCGCATACTTCCCGCACACTAGCGGGGAGGCGATCAGCTGCCTGTTTTTCTGTTCTTGTAGCCGGCCTGCGTGCCGACGCCGGGCTTGCGTGGCCGGACTGACGGGACCTTGGCGCGGGCGCCATCCGATGAACGTTTGCACGGGCGTCGGCGCATTCTCTGCAAGGCAAGATCAGCGTCGGCAGACCCGTAAATGACGGGCCAGCGCGCCGCAACCGCGGATCGTCGACGCCATCGCCCTCCTTGGATGCGGCGACGCGAAAGTCAATGACAAAGTCATGTGAATTGGTCACACATTTTGTGTGTCCAGTGCCCGCGACTTGCCGTCTCTGACTGCGTACGCTTCACCCATCGTCAGGTTTCTGGGAGGGAAGCAAAATGAAGTACGAAGACGAGCGCAAGCAGGGCTGGAGCGGAGGCGGGTCGGGCGGGGCCGGGATGGAGTTCGCAGGATCGTTTGCACAGGCACTGGGTGCCGGCGCGGTCTTTTCACCGCTGGCTGCCCTATTCGACGAGTTGTCGTTCGGCATCGCAGTGGTCGACCTCGATGGCACTTTGCTGCATGCCAGCCGGGCGGCGCGCATGCAGTTGCAAGCCAGGCGCGGGCTGCGCCTGGCCGGCGAGGCGATCGAGGCGATCGAGGCGATTTTTCCGGAAGAGGCGGCCGCCTTGAAAAAGGCGCTCGCCGGCGCGGCGACAGGCCGGCGCAGCTATCTGGCATTCGGTCGTGGGGCGGATCGGGTCGACGTTGCCGTGTTACCGCTCGACCTGCGCGGTGCAGCGCGGCCGGCGGCGGCTCTGGTGTTTGAGAAGAACGACGGCAGTGACGGCCTTGGCCTGTACTTCTTCGCGCAGGCCTACCGCTTGACGCGCAGTGAGCAATCGGTATTGACCGAACTTTGCGACGGTTCAACCGTGATCGACGCCGCCGGCCGACTGGGCACCAGTGTGCACACCTCGCGCACGCATGTCCGCAACATTCTGCAGAAGACCGGCCAGCAGAATCTGCGCGCCTTGATCCGCCGGGTTGGCATGTTGCCGCCGGTCGGGGCACGGTTTGCGGTCGCCCATGCGCGCGGCGAGGCATTGGGCAGTGCACATTGAACTAGAGGAAGCCCGCGCGATTGATCCTGGAAAGATTGTCCTGCGCATCTGCCCAGGAGTGGTGGTGGTTCAGGCAGGAATTGATATTCGGGAGGTGCCATGATGTCGACAATTGAATATCCGCCAGTGGCGAAATCCGGGTTTTCCTCTGGCGCGCGGCCTGACGGCGGGGCGAACGCCGATGCGTCGTATCGCGAGGCAGCGCGAAAACCGGCTGGCGACGCGCAAACTATGCCGGTCCCGTGTGTGGCGGCGACTCCGGTGACGGCTCTTTCCGCGTCAGGTACCGCACAGACCGGACAGCCGGCGATTCCCGTAGAGGCACGACGCGCGCGCTTGCTGCGCGATCTGTCGCTGGTTTCGCCGGCAGGGGTGCTCGTTTTCCTGGTCGGCCTTGCGTTGATCGGCATCTGCACCGCGATTTTTTGATCTGCCACCGCTGAATCCGGGGCGCAGTCGTCGCACGACAAGCGGCAACGGCAGACCGCAAAACCGCCCTCGGCAGTACTTGGAAGGCGCGGCGCTCGCCGTGTTGGTGCGGGCTTTACCGCAAGGCGACCGGTGCAGCCAGTTCCGCAATCGGTGCGCGACACGCGCCACGGATTGTCGGGCATAGGCGCGACCTGGGAACGGTGGCCCGACCGGCCGCTGGCGTCGGCGCGAGCGGCCTCATTGCCGCCTGCCTTGCATGTCACAATAGCTCCCACAATGCCGTACGGCAGCATGGTTTTTTTTTGCGCTTGCCGTGTCCACTCAAGGGAGGCCACATGTCCGCTGTCTTGTCCAAGCCGGTCGCACCGCCCACCGCCCCCGCTGCGGTAGCGGTCAAGGGCCTGCACCATTTCGCCTGGCGCTGTCGCGATGCAGAAGAGACCAGGGCGTTCTATGAAGATCTGCTGGGGCTGCCGCTGGCGCATCTGATTCGCGCCGATCATGTGCCGTCCACCGGGGAATACTGCCCCTATGTGCACATTTTTTTCCAGTTGCGCGACGGTTCGTACATTGCCTTCTTTGATCTCGGTGACGACACCGCCGCGTTGCCGTCGCCCAATACTCCGGCATGGGTCAACCATATCGCCTTCGAGGTGGGTTCAATGCAGGAGTTGCACGATGCGAAAGCGCGCTTGCTGGCCGCCGGCGTCGATGTACTCGGGCCCACCGACCATCATTTCGTGCACTCGATCTATTTTTTCGATCCCAACGGCTTTCGCCTGGAATTGACCGCCCGCCTCGACCCGCCTGGCTACCTGGCCGACAAAAAGGCCAGCGCGCATGCCGAGATCGCCGCCTGGAGCGCCGAGAAACAGGCGCGATGCGCCGGCGCTGATCGTTGATGGCGTGAGCATCCGCACCCGGCCGCCCGCATGCAGCACGCATCCTCCCACGCCGAGGATGTCAGGCAGTGGCAGGGGGTAGTCCAATGACCATGCCCGGTTCAATGAGCCTGAATGTGGCAGCATTGCATGTGCATCGATGCGACGGGAGGCGGGATTGAAATTTTGTGTGGTGGGCGCCGGCGCGGTCGGTGGCGTGCTTGCGGGCAGGCTGGCCGATGCCGGCTTCGACACCAGTGTGCTGGCCCGCGGGCCGCATTTGCACGCCATCCGCGAGCGCGGCCTGACGCTCAAGGCACCGGACGGCGCGCTCAACGTCAGGGTTCGGGCCAGCGACGATCCGGCGGCGCTGGCAGCCGAGACAGGCCCGCAGGAAGTCATTTTCATTGCACTTAAGGCGCACCAGATTCCTGAAATGTTGCCGCGGCTGGCGCCGCTGATCGAGCCTGAAACCCTGGTGGTGCCGGCGATCAACGGCGTGCCATGGTGGTACTTCTTTCGCGAAGGCGGGCGTTTTGACGGCGAGCCGGTGCGCACGCTCGATCCGCACGGTGCGATGCTGGGCACGCTCGATCCGCGCCATATTGTTGGCTGCGTGGTGCACGCCTCCGGTGAGGTCACCGCGCCAGGTGAAATCACCTGGAACGGCCAGAAGCTGTTTGTGCTGGGTGAGCCTGACGGCAGTCTGTCGCGCCGCCTCAATGGCCTGGCCGACGCGATGCACCAGGCCGGACTCGAGCCCAGGATAAGCGAGCGGATTCGCGACGATGTGTGGATGAAGATGATCGGCAACACCTCGTTCAACCCGGTGGCCGCGCTGACGCGCGCGCGGATGGACCGCATCTGCGCCAACCCGGACCTGATCGCCTTCATCCGGACGGTCATGGAAGAAATGACGCGGGTGGCTGACGCCTACGGGATTCGCCAGCTGGTCGGCATCGACAAGCGGCTTGAGATCGCCAAATCAATCGGGCCGGTCAAGATTTCGATGCACCAGGATCTGGAACTCGGGCGCACCATGGAAGTCGATGCCATCGTCGCCGCCTTCCTTGAACTCGCACGCAAGGTGGAAGTGCCGACGCCGCAAACCGCGGCCTTGTACGGAATGCTGGCCGAACTCGCACGCAGCGTGTCGCCGGCCTGAGCCAGGAGAATTGCGTGGACAAATTCGAATCCGCATTGCGCGCTCGCCCGGTGCAGATCAGCGAAGCCGAGTGGAAGGCGCGCCTCGAACTGGCGGTCTGCTACCGCCTGTTCGCCCATCTAGGCTGGACCGAGCTGATCTTCAACCACATCACGGTGCGGGTGCCGGGCGAAGCCGCCGACGAGCGACACTATCTGATCAATCCGTTCGGCCTGCACTACAGCGAAGTCACCGCGGCCAATCTGATCAAGGTCGGGATTGATGGCGAGCCGGTGCAGCAGACATCGCATACGGTCAACCGTGCCGGCTTCGTGATTCACAGCGCGATTCATGCCAACCGGCCGGATGCGCACTGCATCATGCACGTTCACACCACCGCCGGCATGGCGGTCGCCTGCAAGGAGGCGGGCCTCGCCTATGACAGTTTCTACGGCGCGCAGTTGTGGGGCGATGTCGCCTACCACGACTATGAAGGCGTCACCACCCGCACCGACGAGCAGGAGCGTCTGGTGGCAAGCCTGGGCGACAAGCATTGCCTGATCCTGCGCAATCATGGTTTGCTGGCCTGCGAGGAAAACCTGGCGGCGGCATTCTTCCTGCTGTTTACCCTCAATCGCGCCTGCGAAATCCAGCTCGCCGCCGCTGCCATTCCCGGACCGAACCGGGCGATCAAGCCGGATGCGATCGCCGCCAGTTCCCATCGCCTGCATCGCTCGGTCGATCCGCAGGGGCAACTGCAGCAGAAAGTGTTTGACGCGATGGTGCGGCGCGCCGGCATCGTGTCCTACGACGCGGTGCTCTGACGACGCGAAAATGTCCGAATCGACAAGCCAGCCGGGTGGCTACTTATTGCCCGAATATTCCTTTGCAACGCCGCCGGAGATCGCGGCCGGCCGGGTGGGGCGGTATCCGCTGGTGATCATCGGGGCCGGCCTGTCCGGGCTTGCGCTGGCCTGCGACCTGGCCGAACGCGGTGTGGCCTCGGTGGTGCTCGATGACGACAACACCATCGGTGTGCGCGGCGCCTCGTCGCGCGGCATCGTCTATGCCCAAAAGACGCTCGAGATAATGGACCGCCTCGGCATCTATGAGCGGATTCGTGCCAAGGGTGCGGTCTGGTCGGTCGGCAAGACCCTTGCAGGCGACCAGGTGGTCTATGAGTTCGATGCCGGCACCGCCTCCGACTCGCGCCAGCCGCCATTCATCAACCTGCAACAGTTTTATCTCGAGTGGTTCATGGTTGATCGCATCGTGGAACTGGGTCGCACCGACCTGCGCTGGAAAAACAAGGTGGTGGGCTACGAGAATCGTGCGGACGGCGCGCGCATCGAAGTCGAAACCCCCGCCGGTCGCTATGTGATGGACGCCGATTTGGCCTGTGATTGTTCGGGGGTCAACAGCTTTGTGCGCGATTCACTGGGCCTGGACACCCACCAGGCACGCGGCATCGATCGCTGGTGCATTTCGGACGTCCGTTTCAAGGAAAAACTGCCGGTCGAACGCTGGACATGGGTCGAGGCACCGTTCAACGACAACCGCGCGGTCTGGCAGCATCTGATGGCTGACGATGTCTGGCGGATGGATTTCCAGATGGGGCCGGAGACCGACATCGAACACGTCAGCAAGCCGGAGGTGGCGGCCGAGCGGGTGCGCAGGCAGCTTGGGCAGGACGTCGAATTCGAGCTGGTCTGGGTCGGACCGTATTCCTATCGCGCGCAGCTGATCGATTCGTTCAGGGTCGGGTGCACCTTTTTTCTGGGCGACAGCGCGCACGCGATGAGCCCGTTCGGGGCGCGCGGCGGCAACAGCGGGATCCAGGATGCCGACAACCTCGGCTGGAAGCTGGCGCTGGTGCTTGGCGGGCACGCGTCCGCATCCCTGCTCGACAGCTACCATGCGGAGCGCCATCCGGCGGCCCGGTTCAACGTGATGACCACGCGGCGCACCGCCCGTTTCCTGCAGCCCGAGTCGCCGGCCGAGAAGCTGTTGCGTGATGCCATCATCAGCCTGGCCAGGGAGTTTCCGTTCGCACGCAACCTTTGCAATACCGGTCGGCTATCGAACTCGTTCATCTATGGTGCGGCGCCGACTTCGCGCCACCAGAAGCACAAGGTGCGCGCCGCGGCGGTCGGCGAGTCGGTGCAGAACGTGCCGCTCACCCTGCCGGACGGCACCATTGGCGCATTGGTGGACCTGTTCCGCGGTGGCGCTGCGTTTGTCGCGATCTGGTGCAACGCCGACCCGGGCATGGCGGTTGCCGCGATCCGGCAGGCGAATGCGGCGGCACCGGCCTTGCGAATGCTCGAACTTGACGGCGACAATCTTGGTTTGTCGACCTTGCACGACCAATCCGGGAAACTGGCAGCCGTGCTCGGCATGGCAGGCGGTACTTCGATGGTTTGCCTGTTGCGGCCCGACATGCACCTGGCTGCCCGCATCCTCAATCCGACCCTGGCCGGGTTCAAGGCCGCCCTGAACCGTGCGCTCGGCGATGGCGGGATGGGAGGTGACGCATGAAGACCGCTCTCAATTTTGACGATCACGACGCTTTTTACGAGCACTTGGTGGCGGCCCATCAAGGGCTTGACGAGGCGCAAAGCGCCCAGTTGAATGCCCGTCTGCTGCTGCTGTTGGCCAATCAGGTCGGCGAGCAGGCGGTGCTCAGTGCCTGTATCGATGCGGCACGGCGGCCATTCGGGCCTGCCAAAGCAGGCGAGGATCGAGATGGAATTTGAACCAGCAGCGCCCACCCTTGCCCTCTTGTATCGCGCCGCGATCACGGTGGCGCCGCCGCAAATGTTCGGTCCGACCCCGCAGGCCGCCGGTGAGCGACGCATCATCAACATTACCGGCGGCGAGTTCAGCGGTGCGCGCCTGAAGGGCGAGGTGCTCGCGGGCGGCGCCGACTGGCAGGTGATCCGCGGTGACGGCGTGGCGCAACTGGAGGCGCGCTTCACCATGCGAACCGGCGATGGCGCGCTGCTGTATGTACGCAACTTTGGATTCAGGCACGGCGCACCGGAGGTGATCGCCCGGCTTTTTTCCGGCGAGATTGTCGACCCGTCGACCTATTACTTTCGCATGACGCCATTGATCGAAACCGGCGACGCGCGCTATGCGTGGCTCAATTCGCTGATCCTGGTCGGCTCCGGAATGCGCACCAAAACCCATGTCATCTACGATGTTTACGCGGTGCAATGAAACGCCTGTCCGGTGGGTCGATTGCTTGATACAGGCGCGCAGATTGGCGGGGTGTTCCGGCTATAATCCAAAGAAAAAAGCCGACCGCGCGGTCGGTTTATTTTTGTCGAACTTATCCGCTCACACAGGAGACTGCATCATGAGACTGAAACTATTGGCGGCGCTTTCAATAGCGTTCGGCTTTGCGGCCGCCCCGGCATTTGGCCAGACGACATTGACGATGTCGAGTTGGGTGCCGCCTTCTCACGCCCTGACGCGCGATGTGCTCGCGGTCTGGGGCAAGGACGTCGAACGCGTCACCAACGGTCGTGTGAAGCTGCAAATGTTGCCCAAGCATCCGGTATCGGCGCCCGGTACCTTCGATGCGGTGCGCGACGGACTGGTCGACGTGTCCTATGTGACGGCAAGCTATACGCCGGCGCGTCACCCGCTGCCCCTGCTGGCCGAACTGCCGGGCGCCGGGGCGACGGCTGAAATCAATTCGGTCGCGTTTTCACGGATTCACTGGAAACACCTGAATCAGGCGGGCGAGTACAAGGGGGTCAAGCTATTGGGCGTGTTCACCCACGGGCCCGGACAAATGTTCATGGCCAAGAAGCCGGTCAATTCGGTAGCCGACCTGGCTGGCGCCAAGATCCGTTCCGGCGGCGGCATTTCGGAACAGGCTGCCCGTGCGCTGGGCGCGTCGCCGTTCGTCAAGCCGGCGCCCGAGTCGTATGAATTGCTGTCTTCCGGGGTGGCAGACGGCACGTTTTTCCCGTCCGAGTCGATCAAGTCGTTCAACCTTGACAAGGTGGTGAAGTTCGCCACCGTGTTTCCGGGCGGGTTCTATTCCTCCGCGTTTGGCTTCTTCATGAATGAGGAAAAATGGAACAAGCTGTCGAAGCAGGATCAGGACGCGATTATGTCGGTCTCCGGCGAAGCGCTCGCACGGCTCGCCGGCAAAGCCTGGGATGCTGCCGACAAGGTGGGCTGGGATGCATTGAAAGCGGCTGGTGCGAACATTCAGAACGCCAGCCCGGAATTTGTAGCCGACGTGCGCAAGCGTACCGAGCCTCTGGTGCAGGAGTGGGTCAAGTCAGCCAAGGCCAAGGGAATTGATGGCGATCGGGTCCTGAGCGAATTCCGCGCCGAACTGGTGCGCGTGGCGCAGGGGAAATAGGGGCTGCCTCTCGGAAACCTGCCTGGCTTGACCCGATTCGGGCCTGCCGGGTCGGCCCGCTTGGCCAGCGGCACATCAGTGTTGAAGTACTGCCGACCTGACGGTCGTGTCCGGCTGTTCATCGGTAGCGTTGACTGCACCCGGTTGTGCGGCGAGTGAAATGTGAATCGCACGCTCCGATCTCGGGCGGGCAAGTCGAAATCGGGGCGAAAGCGGGCGGCATGAAGCAGTTGGAACTCTGGCTCAATCGCGGTCTCGGCGCGTCGGCGTCACTGATCCTGTTTGTGCTGATGTTGCTGACCACATTTGACGTGATTGGCCGCAAGCTCGATTTTCCGATTCGTGGCGGCGTCGAGATGGTCGAAATCCTGCTGGCGATGCTGATTTTCGCCGGCCTGCCGATGGTGACCAAGGCGCGCCAGCATATCGTGATCGACACCCTTGAAGGCTTCATGTCGCGCACCGTGCGGCGGGCGCTCGATGCGTTTGCCAACGCGCTGTGCGCGGTCACCATGTTCGGCATGGCGTGGATGTTTTATGCCAAGCGCGTGACGCGCGTGGTCGAGGCGGGCGACACCACCAGCGTCCTGAAAATCGGCTTGACCCCGGTTGCCTACTTTCTGCTGGTGATGATCGTGGTGACCGGATTGATTCATGTGGCATTGATGTTCGTGCCACCGGCAGATGAAGACGGCGGCACCGCCATATGATGCCGGCGCTGATCGGTTTCACCGTGATGCTGCTGCTCGCCTTCGGCCGGGTGCCCATCGCGCTCGCCATGGGGCTCACCGGCTTCGCCGGCCTGGCGATCCTCAAAGGCATCAATCCGGCCATGGGTTCGGTGGCGGCAACCCTTTGGGAGTCGGGTTTCCAGATCACCCTGTCGGTGATTCCACTGTTCATCCTGATGGGCAACTTCGTCACCAAGGCCGGCATGGCGCGCGAGTTGTATCAGGCCGCACATACCTTTGTCGGACATCTGCGCGGTGGCCTCGCAATGGCCACCGTCATGGCATGCGCCGGGTTCGGCGCTATCTGCGGCTCGTCAATCGCGACCGCCGCTACCATGACCAAGGTGGCCTACCCGTCAATGAAGGAGGTCGGTTACAGCGATGAACTGGCGACCGGCGCGATTGCCGCCGGCGGCACGCTGGGCATCCTGATTCCGCCGTCGACCATCATGGTGATCTACGGCATCATGACCGAGACCAACATCGGAAAGTTGTTTGCCGCCGGTGTTTTGCCCGGCGTGGTCGCGGTGATCCTGTTGTGCCTGGCGGTGCAATACATCACCTGGCGCGACCCGGCGGCCGGTCCGCGCGACAAACGCGCGACCTGGCGCGAGCGTTATGTCGCGGTGCGCGGCATCTGGGGGGTGGTGGTGCTGTTTGCGGTGGTGATGGGCGGCATTTACGGCGGTCTTTTCACCGCCACCGAGGGCGCCGGCGTGGGGGCTTTCGGTGCGTTCGTGTTCGCCCTGGTGCGGCGCACCCTGACCTGGCAGATCCTCCACGAAGTGTTGGTCGAGAGCGCGCGCACCACCGCGATGCTGTTCCTGATCCTGATCGGGGCGCTGATCTTCGCCAATTTCATCAATTTCACCTCAATGCCGAATGATTTGAAGGATTTCGTCGCGCAGTACCAGATCAGCCCGATCACCGTGATGATCGCGATTTGCGTGATCTACGTGGTGCTGGGCACCGCGATGGAAGAACTGTCGATGATCCTCTTGACGGTGCCGATTTTCTTTCCGCTGGTCGTCGGTCTCGGCTTCGACCCGGTCTGGTTCGGCATCATCATCGTGGTGGTGGTGGAGATCGGCCTCATCAGCCCGCCGGTGGGAATGAACCTGTTCGTGCTGAAGACGCTGCTGCCGCAGGTCAGCACCGGCACTGTATTCCGCGGCGTGATGCCATTCGTCGTGGTCGACTGCCTGCGGCTCGCGATCCTGATCGCGTTCCCGATCAT
>JANPGJ010000355.1:0-2052 GCA_031423955.1 Burkholderiales bacterium | reverse complement strand
GATGCGGTCGGCGACAAGATCGAGGTATGGATGGATGGCGGCATCCGCTCCGGCCAGGACATGCTGAAGGCGCTGGCGCTCGGCGCCCGTGGCACGATGATCGGCCGCGCCTTCAACTTCGGCCTGGGCGCGATGGGCGAGGCCGGGGTGACCACGGCGCTTGAAATCATCCAGAAGGAACTCGACACCTCGATGGCGCTGTGCGGGGTGCGGAACATCGGCGAGATCAGCCGCGACGTTGTTCTCAATCCCTACTGATCAACCTGCTGCGCCGTGCCGCCGGCAGCGGCGCGGCGCTTCGTGTGCCGGTCGGCGTGCGTGCGCCGCAGGGCTGCTTCAGGGCGGTGTCCACCAGTAGCGCAGCGCATGAAAGAAGATCGGCGCGGCGAACACGATCGAATCGACGCGGTCGAGCATGCCACCGTGGCCGCGGATCAGGGCGCCCCAGTCCTTGACGCCGCGGTCGCGCTTGATCGCCGACATCACCAGGCCGCCGAAGAAGCCCATCAGGCAGACCGCCAGCGCCATCACGCCGGCCTGCCAGGGTGAAAGCGGCGTCGCCCAGTGCAGCGCGGTGCCGAGCAGTGTCGCGCTGGCAACCCCGCCGATCAGGCCTTCCCAGGTCTTCGAGGGCGACAGCGTGGGCGCGACCTTGTGCCTGCCGAGCAATTTTCCCCAGATGTACTGCAGCACATCGCTGCCCTGCACCACGATGATCAGCCAGGCCACCAGCAGCAGCGGGTTCGGTTCGTAGTCCGGAATGTCGAGGGTCAGGAGCGCCGGCACGTGGCTCAGGCAGAACACGCAGATCATCAGCCCCCACTGGATCTTGGCGGTGCGCTCGAGGAAGCGCGAGGTGTCGCCCGACACCACCGCGATGATCGGCATGAGCAGAAAGGCGAACACCGGGATGAAGATCGCGTACAGGCCGTACCAGGATATCCACAGCAGGCCGTATTGCGCGGGGATCACCACCACGAAGGCCATGGTCACCGCCAGACGATCAGCTCCCAGTCCGGCTTCGGCAACCCGTACATACTCGCGCAGGGCCAGCACCGAGATCAGCGCGAACAGCGCCAGCACGCCCTTGTTGCCGAGCAGGAATGACACTGCGATCAGGCCGACCATCACCCACCATGCATTGATGCGCGAGATCAGGTTGTCGATCACCGGATGGGGCTGGCCACGGGCGACTAAGGCCTTGAGCAGCCACGCCACGCAGGTGGCGGTGACCAGCACGATGGCGATGCCCGAGAACAACTGCACGGTGGGCGAGGCCCACTTCAGGGCGTCAAGGCCGGGGATGGTCATTTGGCCGCCGCGCCGCGGTCGCTGGTTTGCGCTTCGGTGAGCGCGTTGCGGATGCGGTTGACGATGTTCCAGAGAATCAGCAAGGCCGCGGCAGGCAGCACCCACGCTACCCAGGCAGGCAGCGTCGCCAGCGCGATCCACAGGCTCAATACGCCTAGCAGCAGCGCGCGATCGCTCTTGCCCATCGGGCCATCGTAGCGCCGCGAGGCGCCGATGGTCTGCCCCAGCACCCCGGTCAATTCGGACACCGCCGCCAGCACGATCACCACGCCGACCGCGAGCGGGTTGAAGGGCGCGATTGCGGCCAGCGGCAGGAACAGGGCCGCATCGGCCAGCACATCGCAAATCTCGTTGAGGTACGCACCCAGGCGGCTGGCCTGGTGGTGTTCCCGCGCCAGCATGCCGTCGATCGCGTTCATCGCCATGCGCAGCAGCATCCAGAGCGGCATGACCGCGAACAGTCCGGGCTCGGGATGGAAATAAAGGCCCAGGCCGAACACCAGCGAAAGAGCACAGGCGGCGAGCGTGACCTGGTTGGCAGTTACCCCGGCGCCTGCCAGCAGCCGTACCAGCGGGCGCAGCAGATTCTGGAAGCGCGGTTTGATCTGGTAGAGGGTGAGAGCCATCAAGGGTCGTTGCGAGTCCGGCTGAGTGCTCGCTGGTCACGCTGGTGTCGGTCCGCGCGCAAAGAAGCGCAGCCGACGCATGAGGAGTGGCTGGGGGCCATCGATTTCCTCACCC
>JANPGJ010000354.1:0-1836 GCA_031423955.1 Burkholderiales bacterium | reverse complement strand
GTCACGCGCCACCGGAGCCAAGCTGCGCATCATGCCGGCTTTCGACTATTTTGGAAGCATGGCCCAAGCAATTATTGCGTCGGACGAAACGATACAGAAGCGCCCCGACATGGTGCGCAAGGTCGTTCGCGCAACCCTGCGCGGCCTGCGCGACGTGATGACCGATCCAAAGTCCGCGGCCCGCGACTACGTGGCGGCGATGCCGACATATGCGGGACGTGAGGCCTTCGTTGAAGAGGTGTTTGCGCTGTACAACCAATATGTCTATCCGGACCAGAAAGTGATTGGCGTGATGGACCCGGCGCGTATGACTGCGGTGCAAAACTTTTATGTCAAGGAAGGCATCGTGCGCAGTGCGGCGCCTTTGACGGACTTGTTCACCAACCAGTTCCTGCCGTAATCCGCAGACACTGGCCAACCGCCTCGCGCACCGCCTTACTTTCTGTCTGAACCACCGGTGGCGCAAGTCAAAAAGCTCGCGGTTCGTGAAGCGATTCAGACGGCGGCTTTTCGCCTGTTCGCTGCACAGGGCTATGCGGGCACCACCATGCCGCAGATTGCCAAAGAAGCGGGCATAGCAACAGCGAATGTCTATGTGTATTTTGGTTCGAAGCTGGCGATCCTGTATGCCATCTACGACCCGTGGATCAGACAGCGGCTTGCAACACTTCGTACCGACCTGGCAGCCATCAAAGACCCGACGCAGCGGCTGAGAACCCTTTTTCGCACGTATTGGCGAGACATCCCGGCAGAGAACAGCGGTTTCGCAAATAACGTCATTCAAGCCATTTCGACCGCCGAACCCGACGATCTGTATCGACCCGCCTTGCTCAAATGGATGGAAGGACAGCTCGGTGAAATGGTGCTTGAGGCACTGCCCAGAGTACGCAGGCATCGGGTTGGAAAATCATCGCTTGCGCATTTGATGGTGATGGCCTTCGACGGTTACATCCTGTACCACCATATCGATCCGGACAGGCCCTGTGATGACCAGACCATCGACCTGATGTGCGGCTTGTTGTTGGGCGACAGCTTCGTGGCGGGCTGAGCCTGTGCAAGCGTTGGTCTCCATGGAAATTTTTGCCACCAGGGTTTTCAGTATCTCGTTTGGCACGGCATGAAGAATTTTTTTCAGGGAGTAACTGCATGAGCCGTTTCAACGCTTCGATCGCGGCACTGCTGCTGACCCTCGCTGTTGCGCCATTCGCGCAGGCTCAAACGCCTGCCACCAACGCGGCACCGGCCTACCCGAGCAAACCGATCCGTATCGTTGTGCCCTACCCGGCTGGCGGCGGCATCGACATCATTTCGCGCGTGATCGGAGAGCGCCTGACACAACGCCTGGGGCAGCCGGTGCTGGTCGACAACCGAGCGGGCGGCGGCACCATACTTGCGGCCGAACTGGTTGCCAAAGCCGCGCCGGACGGCTACACGCTGATGATCACCACCGACTCGACCATCACCATCAACCCGCACCTGTACGCCAAGCTGCCATACGACCCGGCGAAGGATTTTGCCCCGGTGACCCAACTGGTGTTGCTCAACCAGTTGCTGCTGGCGAATCCGGCGCTGCCGGCCAACAATCTGAAAGAGTTGATCGCCCACGCCAAGGCCAATCCCGGCATACTCAACTATGCCTCCTACGGCAGCGGTAGCCAGCCACACCTGGCGATGGAGATGCTCAAGAGCCAGGCCGGCATCGACATCGTGCACGTTCCATACAAGGGCATTCCGCAGGCGGTGCCAGCGGCGCTGGCGGGCGAGGTGCAGCTCACATTCTCCGGCGCCGCGTCGTCGCAGGTGCACATCAAAGCCGGTCGGCTCAAGGCGCTGGCG
>JANPGJ010000353.1:0-13967 GCA_031423955.1 Burkholderiales bacterium | reverse complement strand
TGGTGTGGGCGGCGGCGACGCTCGGCCTCAATCTCCTGATGGGCGGCGCCGGCCAGGTGCATCTGGGCTACGGCGCGGTGATGGCGATCGGCGCTTACGGCTCGGTGCACCTGGCGCGTGCCGGGCTGCCATTCGAACTGGTGCTGCTGGCCGCCGGCTTCCTCAGCGCGGCCATCGGCGTGCTGTTCGGTGCCGCCGCCTTGCGCGTCAAGGGCCTGTACCTTGCGATCTCGACATTGGCGATGCAGTACCTGGTCGATTTCGTGATCATCCCTGTGCCGGCCATCAGCGGCGGCACCCAGGCCACCCTGCAGGTGCCGCCGATCACGTTTTTCGGCATGCGGATCAAGAGTGATATCGACAACTATTACCTGGCCCTGTTCGTGTGTTCGCTGATCACGCTGTTCATGCTCAACGTGCGGCGTACCAGTTTCGGCCGGGCGCTGGCGGCAGTGCGTGAAAAGGACTATGCGGCCGAGATCATCGGCGTCTCGACGTTTCGCTACAAACTTCTGGCGTTCTGGGTCAGTTCGTTCATCGGCGGGGTGGTCGGCTGCCTGTTCGCATTCTGCTACTACAAGGCGGTGACGCCGGAGCAGTTCCACCTGGAATTGTCGATCCAGTTGCTGGCGGCGGTGATTGTCGGCGGGCTGGGCAGCGTGCTTGGCAGCTTCTTCGGCGCCGCCCTGATCCTGCTGGCGCCGGTGATTCTCAACAATTTGATCGGCGCCGCCTCGCGCGCGTTTTCGCTCAATGTCAGCGCCGATATCGCCGCTCATGCACCATTGATGCTGTACGGCGCCCTGATCGTCGGCTTCTTGTTGTTCGAACCGCTGGGGCTTGCCAAGATCTACAACAACATCCGCAACTATTTCGTGGTCTGGCCATTCCGCCACGCACGGCGGTAGTGGCAAGTGAGGCATCATCGTTTCAGGAAGCAGGCAGCAGCATCACCAACCAAGGAGACAGCATGAAATTCAATCTCGGGCAGTGCATGGTCGCGGGCGCGATCGCAGCGTTGGCGGCGCTTTCTTCCGCCGCCATGGCGCAGGAAAAAGTGGTCAAGTTCGGCTTCCCGCAGGACTTCACCGTGGTCTACACCTTCGTGACCGCCGAATACAGCCAGGGCCAGCGTGATTACCTGTCGCTCATCAACGAGCGCGGCGGCATTCGCGGCTACAAGTTTTCCGGCGAGATCGTCGATCACGGCAGCTCGGTGCCGCGCGGCATCGAGGCCTATGAGCGCTTCAAGCGCGAAGGCGTGGTGCTGATCGATCCGCTGTCGACGCCGGTGGCGCGCGCCCAGGTGCCGCGCGCCATGGCCGACAAGATGAACCTGATCATGGCGTATTCGGGGCGCAGCGACGCCGCCGACGGCGCGACCTTCCCCTGGGTGATGCCGCTGTCGACCAATTACTGGTCGCAGGCCGCCTCGCTGATCGAATACATCTCGCGCCAGGAGAAAAACGATCTGAAGGGCAAGCGCATCGCCTTCGCCTACATCGACTCCGGCTACGGCCGCGAGCCGTTGCCGGTGCTGCAGGAGCTGGCCAAGCGCAAAGGCTTCGAGCTGCAGGCCTTTCCTTACACCTCGCCCGGCAACGACCAGTCGGCGGCATGGAGCAACGTGCGGCGCTTCAAGCCCGACTGGAGCATCATCTGGGGCGCCGGCGCCGGCCAGGTGGTATCGATCAAGGAGGCGGTGCGCAACGGCATCCCGACCGATCGCATCGCCTCGGTGGCCTGGTTGTCCGAGTCCGAAATGAACGTGGTCGGCAACGAGGCCGCCAAAGGCATCCTCAAGATGGAAGTGGTGGCCGGCGGGCGCGAACCGAAGGTCATCGCCGACATCATGAAGGAGGTGGTGGGTCGCGGCAAAGGCGCCGGCAAGACCGAGATCGTCGGCACCACCTACTACAACATGGGGGTGGCGATGGCAGCGCTGATGGTCGAAGGCGTGCGCCTGACGCTGGAGAAGAATCCGAACGCGGCGCCGACCTCGGAATCGGTCAACGAAGGTCTGCGCAGCATCACCAAGTTCACCGCTGAAGGTCTGCTGCCGGCGGTCACCATCAGCAAGACCGATCACCAGGGTGGCGGCCAGAGCCGGGTCGCGCAGTGGGACGGCAAGCGCTGGGTGGCGAAGTCGGATTGGTTCGCCGCCGACCAGGACATCGTCTGGCAACTGATCAAGGCTTCTTCAGACGAGTTCAGGAAGACCGGCAAGTAAATGGCCCTGCTTGACCTCAACAACATCGAGGTGGTCTACGACAGCGTGTTTCTGGCTGTCAAGGGCGTCTCGATCGCAGTGCCCGAGGGCGGCCTGGTGGCGCTTCTCGGGGCCAACGGCGCCGGCAAGAGCACGGTGCTGAAATCGGTCAGCGGCCTGTTGGCGGCCGAGCGCGGCCAGGTCACGCGCGGCGAGGTGCGCATGCGCGGGGCCGACATGCTGGCGCTGGCGCCGCCGGACCGGGTGCGCAGCGGCATCGCCCATGTGCTTGAGGGGCGCCGCGTGTTCGAGCACCTGACGCCGGCCGAAAACCTGCTGGCGGCCTCGACCATGCACCGCGACCGCAAGCATGTGCAGGCACTGATCGACCGCGTGTTCACCTGGTTCCCGCGTCTCGCCGAGCGCGCCGGTGCGCAGGCCGGATACCTGTCCGGCGGCGAGCAGCAGATGCTGGCGATCGGCCGCTCGCTGATGACCGAGCCGCGCCTGTTGATGTTGGACGAACCCAGTCTCGGACTGGCGCCGCTGTTGGTCGACGAGATTTTCGACATCATCAAGCGCATCAATGCGGATGCCGGCGTGTCGATCCTGCTGGTCGAGCAAAACGCCGTTGCCGCGCTGGAGATCGCGCAAACCGCCTATCTGATCGAGAACGGCCGCATCGTGATGAATGGCGATGCGGCCGACCTGCGCAAGAATCCGGACGTGCAGGAGTTTTACCTGGGCGGTGGCCATGCGGTGGACTACCGCGCCGTCAAACACTACCGGCGCCGCAAGCGCTGGCTGACCTGAATATCGAGGAACAAAAAATGACTGATCCCGTGGTGGAAGAGCCGGCGGTATTGCTGGCCATCGATGGCCCGATCGCAACGGTCACCCTGAATCGACCGAAAAGCCTCAACGCGCTAGATTTCGCGATGGGCGAAGCACTGGACGCGGCGATCACCGCGGTGGCCGCCCAGCCTGCGGTACGGGTGATGATTCTTGGTGGCGCCGGCCGCGCCTTCATGGGCGGCGGCGACCTCAAGGTATTTCATCGCGACCTGCCCGGCGCGCCGGCCACCGCCGACGCCCTGATCAAGCTGTTTCACCGCATCATTCGCGGCCTGCGCGCGCTGCCAATCCCGGTGGTCGGCGCAACCCAGGGCGCGGTGGCCGGCGGCGGCCTTGGCCTGGCGATGGCCACCGATCTTGTGATCGCGGCGGACGATGCCAAGTTCGTGCCGGCCTACGGCGCGATCGGCACCAGCCCGGATGGCGGCACCTCGTGGTCGCTGACGCAACTGCTCGGCACCCGGCGCGCGATGGCGGCCCTGATGCTGGGCGACATGATCGATGCGCCGACCGCGTTGAGCCTCGGCATGGTCAACCGCGTGGTGCCGCGTGCGGAGCTTGAGGCCGAGGTGCTGAAGGTCGCCGAGCGCCTGGCCGCTGCCGCGCCGGGCGCGCTGGCCAAGGCGAAGAACCTGGTCTACGCCGCTGCCACCTCGCCGCTGGATCCGCATCTCGAGCGCGAGCATGCGGGCTTTCGCGAATCAGCCGGGACCGCGGATTTCCGCGAAGGCATCAATGCGTTTTTCGAGCGCCGGCCGGCCCGGTTTACCGGGGAATAACTGAGTTCGTTCATTGCGTGACCCGGATGTAGTGGATCGCATTGGCGCTGGCGGGCGGCGGGTCCTGGATGCTGAATCAGACTGCGCCACTATCCCGAATAGTGCGATCGCGGATGTTCACGGCCAAGTTTTCCGAATCAGTCAGATTTGTTCCATACGCTTCGAGATACGCCATGCCTCAGCTTTACTTTTACGTCCCGGACAATGTCGCAAGGAGAATCAAGACGCGCGCGGCACAGTCGCATCTTTCGGTATCTCGCTATCTGGCTGAACTGGTCAAGGGAATCGTTGATCAGGACTGGCCGAAGGGTTACTTCGAGCGGATAGCGACTGCTGATCCGGACGCCATATTGAGGCACGAACCTGCTGGGCAAGTTGACGAGCGCCTGACTCTGAAATAATGCAACCGTTCGGCACCATCGCCTGCATCCAGTTGCTCCATGCAGGAAATCGCCGTGTCAATCGATGCTACACCGTATGTCAGACTGCCGACGCGGACTTGTGTAGCGGTGTCAAGCGCGCGGGTCGCACCTGCCGTTCAGTACCAGCGTGGCGCACCATTCGTGGCCCACGATAATCGCTTACCCTCAGGACCCGCTAAAGCGCGGCGCGCGTTTTTCGGCGAATGCGCGCTCCGCTTCCTTGTGATCGGCCGAAAACCACAATGGCACCATCGCCTGCCGCGCGCGTTGGCGCGCGAGCGCGGCATCGCTAGTCGAGGCGTCACGCAAGGCGCTCTTGATCGCCGCCAGCGACAGCGGCGCGCAGTCGGCGAAGCTCCGGGCCAGCGCGATCGCCTGCGCCAGGCACTGGCCGGCCGGCGCCACTTCATCGACCAGGCCGATGCGCAGTGCTTCCGCGGCGTCAACCCGCTTGCCGGTGAGCAACAGGCGGGCGGCGGCGCCGCGACCGACCAGCGGTAGCAGGCGGCTGATGCCATCCCAGCCGGGCAGGATGCCCAGGCGTGACTGTGGAAAACCGATCTGCGCCGATGCATCCATGATGCGCATGTCGCAAGCCAGCACCAGTTCGGCGCCGCCGCCGATGGCGTAGCCATTGATTGCCGCGATCACCGGGCAGTGCAGGGCTTCGATCGCATCGAGCAGGTTGCGGATCAGGTCGAACACCTCGTTCAACTCTTCGGCGGCGCTGACGCGGGCGTAGGCCTTGACGTCACCGCCGGTACAGAAAAAGCGCGGCCCGGCGC
Organism: Burkholderiales bacterium; assembly: GCA_031423955.1. GTDB lineage: Bacteria > Pseudomonadota > Gammaproteobacteria > Burkholderiales > JAEUOS01 > JAEUOS01. Next base: position 8,917 of record JANPGJ010000353.1, on the reverse strand, counting down.
CGGTGATCACCAGCGCGCGCAGAGTGCGATCGGCGCCGCAGGTGGCGACGATCGCCGCCAGTTCGCGCGCGACGGCCAGGCTGATCGCGTTGCCTTCAGCGGGCCGAGTCAGGGTGGCGATCAGGCAATCGCCCAGGCGCTCGGTGGTGACCAGCGCCTCAGACATCGCGTTGCACCAGGTGCATCAGGATGCCGCCGGTGGCCTTCGGATGCGGAAAGCCGATCAATGCGCGGCGCGAGCCGGGCCGACCCTTGACATCGATCATCGGCAGGCCTGCTGCCGCCATGCTTGCCAGCGTGGCGTTGATGTCGCGTACTTTCACCGCCACATGATGCAGGCCGCGCCCGCGCGAGGCGACAAAACGGGTGATCGCCCCCTGGTCCTGTTTGGTCGAGCCGGAGTGGCCGTGCTCGATCTGCGCGCCCTGCCGCGGGTCGAAGTTGGCGAGGAATTCGAATTCGCAGTCACCGGCGCTGATGAAGGTGACGCGCAGTCCGCCGACCGGTTCGGGGGCGCGGGTGTGATAGACCACGCCGTACTTGTCGGAGGTGAACGACTCGACCGCCATCGACACTTCCATGTCGGTCTGCCGGCTTTCAACGGCGAATCCGAAGCGGCCGCTGAACACCCGCTCGTCTTCGGCGACGTCGGTGCTGGCGATGCCCAGGTGGTCGATGCGTTCGAGGGCGCCGCCGACGTGGCGCGCCAGATCGAGGCGCTCGGTCAGGCGGACCCGCACGCCGACAGTGGCGGTGCGATCGAAGGCAACGGCGCGGCGCCCGGCCAGGCCTGCGGCCGCGCTGGCGGGCAGGCTTGCGCGTTCGATGGCGCTGTCGAGGTCATCGACGCCGAGCGCGATGTGGTGCACGCCGGGTTTGGCTTCGCCATCAATCAGCGGGTGTCCCAGCGGCACCACCGCGAGCGCGCTTTGCCCGAGGCTGTAGACGGCGATCTCGCCGGCGGACGAAGCCAGGCTGCTGCGCGGCAGGCCGAAATGTTGTTCGTATACCGCGCAGGTGGCCGGCACATCGTTGGAGGCGACGGCGACATAGGCGATCTGGTCAGCGAGCATGGCGGTTCCTCATCAAAGGCATTGAACGGTGTTGGCGGCAACCAGCGCATCGATCTCGGCGGCGCCGATGCCGAATTGCTCCAGCACGCGGCGCGAATCGGCTCCGAGCAATGGCGGCGCGCTGCGCACCGAGCGACCCCCCATGCCGGCCATGCGCACCGGGTTGGCGATCAGGCGCAGGGGCCCTAGTGTCGGGTGATCGATCTCCTCGACGATCCCGGTTTCGTTGACATGCTGGTCGGCGAATACCTGGTCCAGGGTGAAGATCGGGCCGGCCGGCAGCCCCAGCTTGACCAGTTCGAGCGTCCATTCCATCTTGCCGCGCGCGGCGAATTTTTCGTTGAGGCGCTTCTTCACCGCGTCGCGGTTGCGATGGCGGCCGGCATTGTCGCGGTATTCGGGATCGCTGATCCAGTCGTCCATGCCGAGCAGCTTGCACAGCTTGACCCACATGTCTTCGGTGGCGGCGGCCATGTTGAACGGGCCGTCCTTGGCCTCGAACATGCCGTACGGGCACACCACCGGGTGGTCGTTGCCGGCCACCCCGGGCGTGTCGCCCAGGCTCAACTGGCGCTGGCCCTGCACCGTGAGGAGCCCGATCAGGCCGGCCAGCAGCGAGGTTTCCACCATCTGGCCGCGCCCGGTCGCATGGCGCTGGATGACGGCGGCCTGCACGCCGAGCGCTGCCCACATGCCGCCGACCACGTCGCCGATCGGAATGCCGACCCGCGTCGGCCCGGTTTCCTTCTGCCCGGTCAGGCTCATCAGCCCCGACATGCCCTGGGCGATCTGGTCGACGCCGGGCCAGCCGCCGTACGGGCCGCTGGTACCGAAGCCGGTGATCGAGGCGAAGATCAGGCGCGGGTTGCGCGCTGCCAGCGTGGCGTAGTCCAGTTTCATGTCCGCCATCGCGCCCGGCTTGAAGTTCTCCACCAGGATGTCGGCGCGGTCGGCCAGACGGCGGATCAGTTCAAGCCCGGCCGGGTCACGGAAGTTCACCACCAGGCTCTTCTTGTTGCGATGGATCGACAGGTAGTAGACGCTGATGCCGTCCTGGAACGGGCCCCAGCCGCGCACCATCTCGCCATCCGGCGACGGTTCGATCTTGATCACGTCGGCGCCGAGGTCGGCCAGGATGGTGGCGCAAAACGGGCCGGCGAGGGCGCGCGAAAGGTCGATCACGGTGAGACCTGCAAGCGGCAGGGCGGGAGTTGGATTTTCTGTCGTCATGGTGAGGATGCCGGCTCGATCAGCGGCCCTTGAACTGCGGTGCGCGCTTTTCGACAAACGCCGCCGCCGCGCCCTTGTGGTCATCGGTCTCGAAGGTGCGGATCATGTGGATCGCCTCGGTATCGAGCACGTCGGACAGTGACGCGCGTAGCCCGAGATTGAGATTTCGCTTCATGTAGCCGACTGCGACGGTCGGCAGCGCCGCCAGTTCAATCGCCCAGGCGCGGGCGGCTTCCGCCAATTGCGCCGCCGGCACTGCGCGGTTGACCATGCCGAGTTTTTGCGCCTCGTCACCGCGCACCACGCGCCCGGTGAAGTAGAGGTCGCGGGCGGTGGCGGCACCGACCAGGTGGGTCAGGAAATAGCTGCCGCCAAAGTCGCCCGAGACACCGATTTTGGAGAACGCAGTGGTCAGCTTGGCATCGTCGGCGGCAATCCGCATGTCGCAGGCCAGCGCGAGCGACAGCCCGGCGCCGGCCGCCGGGCCGGGAATCACGGCCAGGGTGGGCTTGGGCATTTCATGCAGCCAGCGGCTGACTTCCATGCGCCCGCGAATGTCGGTGACCTTCTGGTCGAAGCTCATTTCGTCGGCCGCGGCACCCCCTGCCGCGCGCCTGGCAAAGCCTTTCACATCGCCGCCCGCGCAAAATGCATTGCCGGCGCCGGTGAGCACGACCAGGCGCACTGCCGGGTCGGCGGCCAGGCGCGGCAGGGCGGCCGCGAGTCCCAGCATCATTTCGCGGGTCAGCACATTGCGCGCCTCCGGGCGGTTCATGGTGAGGATGGCGATGCCCTGGTCGAACGTCTCCAGCAGGTCTTGGGTCACTTCAGTCTCCTCGGTCGGGTTGCAAGCATTTGTCGGGGGTGTGTGCGATGAAAGCGGCAACCGGTCATCAGTCCAGCTTGATGCCAAGGTCCACCGCGAGTTTGATCCAGATCGGCACGTCGCGCGCCCAGTCGCGACGCGTCTCGGCCAGGTTTTTCGGCTTGTTGGGAATCGAAAAGGATTCTCGCAGTTTCGCCGCCCGTTCGGAATTGGCGCCTTCCACCGCCACCCGCGAGAGGATTTGCAGCACCGCCTCGGGCGTCCCGGACGGCGCCATCAGGGGCAGGCCGCCCTCCAGCTGCACCAGGTTGCCTGCGACGCCCTGTTCGGCCAGGGTTGGCACATCCGGCAACTTGGGCGAGCGATATAGGCCGGTGACTCCGATCGGCCGCACCCCGCGGCCCTGCACGGTGTTGAAGGCCTGGTAGCTGCCGATGCCGATCTGCAATTGGCCCGAGGCGACATCGACCCACATCGGCGCTTCACCGCGGTAGTGCACCGAGAGGATATTGGTGCCTTCGGTGCGGTTGGTCTGGTCCGCCACCATGTGCGGGTAGGAGCCCGGCGCATAGGTCGCCATCGAGGTGGTGTTGGTCTTGGCATAGGCGATGAACTCGCGCATGTTGCGCGCCGGCACCTTTTCAGACACCGCGACCACCAGCGGACCTGACGGGAACACGGTGATCGGCGTCAGATCGCGGTCCAGGTTGTAGGGCAGTTTGGTATAGAGCACGCGGTTCTGCCAGACCGTGCCCGAGGTGGTCATCAGCAGCGTGTAGCCGTCGGGTGCTGCCTTCGCCACCGCTTCGATGCCGATGATGGCGCCGGCGCCGGGCTTGTTTTCCACCACCACCGACTGCCCGAGCCTGGCCGTCAACTGCTCGGCGTACATGCGGGCATAGGCATCGGTCAGGCCGCCCGGCGGGAAGGCGACGATGATGCGAATCGGCTTCTGCGGCCAGGCTGCGGACTTGGTGGCAGGCTGGCCCTGCGCCAGCGTCGAAGCCAGCAACGCAAGGCCGCAAGTGATAGCACAGGAAAAAAATTTCATGACATGTCTCCGTTTTTTTTGGCGCCTGCCGCCGGCGGCGACCGCCGGGCGCGATGGCGTCATTCGCCGATCACGCGCTGTTGTCCCATTGTATTGCCGCGCGCGCATGCCGGGGCCGATGCGGGCGACGAGGTTCGCAACGGTGGAGCGGCTGCGCCCGGCACGTGGCCTTCGGCCCGCGGGTCCGGCAGGCTGCTAGACTGCCCGGCACTCGCGCAGCCTGCGGCAGCGCGGCAAACCAGGGCAGGTCGGTTCGGAGGTCTCGTGAGCGACGTCGAGGATGGCAAGCCGGCCGCCTGGTATCTGGCGAGCGTTGCCTCGTTCATGATTCCGGCCGGCATCCAGACGGTGCTGCTGCCCTATCTGCTGGCGATCGAACTGAATCAGCCTGCCGAACGATTCGGCATGACCCAGATGATCGGCCAGTTGCCGATCCTGGTGTTCCTGCTGTTCGGCGGCTGGCTGGCCGATCGCATCGATCCGCGCCGCCTCCTGATGTGGATTCAGGCCGCCGCGATCGCAACGCCGTTGTTGCTCGCCATCTGCTTGTGGCGCGGGCAGATCAGCGAAGGATTGTTGCTGCTGTATGCCCTTGCCTGGGGCTTGTCGACGGCGTTCGCAATGCCAGCTCGCGACGGCCTGCTCAATCGCGTCGCCCCCGCCAATGTGCAGCGCATGGTCACGCTGGCGATGGGCATGCAGTTCGGCGCGATGATGGTCGGTCAGGGGTTGGGGGGCCGGGCGGCGCACTGGGGTTCGATCGGCATCCTGCTGTTGCAGTGCGCGGTGCTGGCCACCGGCATTTTCGCCACCAGTCGGCTGCCCGCGGCCGCGACTCGACCGGCGCGCGCGAATGGCGGTCCGCTACGCGCATCGCTATGGCGCGAATTCGGCAGCGGCATGGCGCTTATCTTTGCGGATCCACCGATGCGCGCGACGTTCCTGCTGGCGCTTGGCATGGGCGTGTTCTTCATGGGTTCCTATGTGGTGCTGCTGCCGCTGGTGATTCGCGACCTGTACGCCGGTGGCGCCCAGGACATCGCGAGCTGCTATATCGTGTTCGGCATCGGCACGGTGATCAGCACCGTGATGCTCGCGCGGCGCGGCGGCACCGCGTTCGCCGGTCGGGCGCTGGCCCTGGCGCTGCTTGGCGGCTGTGGTGCGCTGGCGCCGCTGCTGCTGGCGCCGCCGCAGTGGTTTTTCCATCTGTGCATCTTTGCCTGGGGCATGTGCGGCGGCGTCGCCATGTCGATGGCACGCACGATCCTGCAGGAACGCGCTCCTGCCTCGCATCAGGCCAGGGTGATGGCGGCGCTGGCGCTGGCCACCGTTGGTGGTGGCCCGATTGGTTCGCTTTTCATCGGCCTGGCGGTGGCGGCAGCTGGTGCGCGCTTGGCGGTACTGCTGCCGGCCTTGGGTGTTGCGCTCACCACCACCGGTGTGCTTGCCACGCATTCGATCTGGAGCCTGCGTTCGCGCAGTTGACCGCTGCCAAAGCCTGACCCATGGATCATTTCAACGCCATGCAAGCTGACTGTAAGCCGACTTCGCGATTTAACGCGCCGCCCAGAACAACCATAGCTGCGCGGCGCCGAACAACGTCAGCACAGCCGGTGGCGCGGCGAAAAACAACAGCCAGTTGATGCGCCAGGTGGCGCGGTTCAAGGTGGGGTCGTCGATGCGGGCTTTCTCAAAGTCCGGCGGGTTGAACGCCAGACGGGCGAAGGCCAGGGCCAGGGCCGCCAGCAGCAGGACCAGCATTGCGGTCATCCAGACGTTCTTCCGGACGCTGGCCAGGGCGATTGCAAGAATCGGATAAGCGACTAGCGGCATCCCGTAAGGAAATGCATAGGGATTGCCGGTTTGTGCTCTCTCGACCGTATCTTTCCTGGCGTCGGGGGCGGCTGGAGCCGTGGCAAGGGGCGCTGGTGCAGCGGCAAGTGCCGCAGAGGCGGGCGGTGCACGTTCGCGCCGTCTGCGGCGGCGAATCAGCCAGAACAGCAGGACCGGCGGGCCGATCAATACCAGCCCTGCCCAGACAATGATTGTCAGCGTGCTTGCCATGTGGTCAACGGCGTGGTCAACGGCGCGCGGCGTGGAAGTTCCAAACCACTGTGCGCGTTTGGCCTTCAGCTGTCAATACGATGTTGCACACCTGTCGCAGTGTTGCCACGCCTTTACGCGATCGGCGTCGCACGGTTGCGAGGTCAACCCACGGTCCGCAGCCCGCCGGTTCAGCGCCGGCCGGCCAGGAGGTGCTCGATCTCTTCCTCGACATCGCGCAACTGGTCCTTGCCGAAATAGAGCTCACTGCCGACGAAGAAGCTGGGCGAGCCGAACACCCCGCGCGCGACGGCGTCATCGACATTGGCGATCAGTTGTTGCTTGACTGCGGGAAGCGCGGCTCCCGCGATGATCGCCTCGCTCGGCAGCCCGGATTCGGTCAACGCCGCGGCGATCTCCGCGGGGTCGTCCATCTTCCTGGGCCGGGCCCACATGTGCCGGTACACCGCGTCGACATAGCGGTTGAAGTAAGCCTGGCTTTGCGCGAAGACTGCGCCGCGCATGATCGCCAACGTATTGACCGGGAAATAAGGATTGCGCACATAGTCGGTGATCCCGTGCTTCGTAAGGAAGCGCTGCGTTTCGAGCTGCGTGAACTGCGGCTTGTTGCGGATGCCCTGCATCGACTGCATCGGCGAAACGTTGTTGGTGGCCTTGAACACGCCTCCCAGCAGTACCGGGACGTAGTTGAACTTGACGCCGGTGCGTGCCTCGATCGCCGGAATCACCAGATGGCTCAAGTAGGCATTCGGGCTGCCGAAATCGAACAGGAACTCGACCTTGATGGTCATTGGGGACTCTCGATATTTGTCGGATGAGTGCCCGGCGGGCACGCGGAATGTTGCATGGCAACCTGGCAGGGGCAAGGGGGGCGGCACGCCCGCACGTTGTTCCAGGCTATAGCGCGAACGCAGGCCGTCGCGCCATGGCTTCACGCCAACGCCGCAAGTTGGCATGTTGTTCGCCCGGCTTGACCCGCACCACGCGGGCGAAGTCGACCGCCACCACAGCGGTGATATCGGCGATGCTGAAGCCGCTGGCGGCGATGTGATCGCGCCCGGCGAGTTGTGCGTCCAGAACACCCAGGAACTGCGTTAGCCGTGCCACGCCGCGCTGTGCCAACTCAGGTATCTGCGGATAGTCGACCGGCCCGGGCAACGCGCGATTGACCATCGCAGGCGAACTATTGCGCAGCGCCTCGGCGATCGCCCACAGACCCTCGAACTCGGCGCGCCAGTTCCAGCTGGCGATCTCCGCCTTGTCTTGTGGCGTGGTGCCCAGCAGGGGCGGGGCGGGGAAACGCGCCTCCACATAGGCGGCGATGGCCGCATTGTCGGTCAGCACCTGGCCGTCTTCCAGTCGCAGGGCCGGCACGGTGCATAGCGGGTTGATGGCACGATAGGCCTCGCCCATCTGTTCGCCCTTGGCCAGGTCGATGTTGACGGTGGCGTGTGCGATACCTTTCTCCGCGAGCAAGATGCGGGCACGCCGCGGGCTGGGAGCGGTGGCACAGTCATAGAGTGTGATGGTCATGCGCTCTCCGGGTCTCTGGGGGGCTGGTATGGATGGACCGGTGCGGGCGGCCGGCTTCGCTTCATTCGACTGAAAAAGTGAGGCCGGCATGCTTCTCAAGCCGCGTGATCAGTTTATGCCCCAATGCCGATGCCGGGGTCCAGATGCCGCCCGGCGTGGCGCCGGCATCCTGCAGCAGGCACAGCGCCGCTTCGGCGATCATCTTCGAGGTGCTGCCATAGCCGGGGTCGCGGTCGCCCTTGACCCCGACCCTCACGGTCTGGTCGGCCGCGCCGCTGCCGATAAACAATACGTCATAGCTGCCGGCCTCGCGCTCGGCGCGCGAAGGCCCTTCGCCCGGCTTGGGGCCGTCATCGCTACCGAGGCTCTTGTCGGCGGCCACTGCCTCGGCAATCGCGCGACCCTTGTCGCCGGTGCCGGTGATGATCATTTCGTCATAGACGAAATCGCGGCCCCAGGCGTGCTGCAGCAGGAAATTGGAGCGGTGCACGTTGCGGGTGTTGATCGCCGCCATCACAAACGGCGCGACCCACAGGCCCAGCACTTCGTCGACCATCGGCTTGTTGCCCGAGGGCTGGCGCGGGCCTTCGAAGCCAGGGGTCAGCGAGAACGGGTTGCGCAGCAGGTCGAGCACCCCCGGTTGGGTTGCCGCCGCGGCCGTGGTTGCCTTGAGGCTGGCCGCAGTGCCGCCCGAGAAAGTGCCCTTCATTTTGCGCACGCGGCCGCGCACCCGCGGCGCCGGCGCGCCGAAGCGCCGCTTCATTTCGTCCTGCAGCATCAGCACGCCGAGGTCGAACGGGATCGAATCGAAACCGCAGGAAAACACGATGCGCGCACCGCTTGCCTTTGCAGCGGCTTCATGCGCGTCGATCATCTGGCGCATCCAGGCCGGCTCGCCGCACAGGTCGACGTAATCCACGCCGGCCGCCGCGCAGGCCTCAACCAGCGCGCTGCCGTACAACTGGTAGGGGCCGACGGTGGTCAGCACCAGGCGGGTGCGGGCCATCAGCACGGCCAGGCTCGCCGGGTCGGCGCCGTCGGTCACCAGCAGCGGCGTGTCGGCCGGCGCGCCCACCTCGTCGCGCACAGCGGCCAGCTTGTCGGCGCTGCGCCCGCCCATCGCCCAGCGCAGCCCGGTAT
>JANPGJ010000352.1:0-6298 GCA_031423955.1 Burkholderiales bacterium | reverse complement strand
CGAGCAGTATCGCGCGCAGGGTTACGTAGCTGATACCGAACGCGGGAGCAATTTTGCGCAGTGATTCGCCGGCCGAGTGGCGCGTAAGCGCATCGGCGATGATCGTATCGCGTTGTGACATAGGAATCGCGGCGGCGTGGCTTTCGAGCATGACACAACTTTGCCCTATAAACCGACTTTGCGCTACCCCGGCGCTACCCCGGCCGAAAACCAAAAGGGCCTGCACGAATGCAAGCCCTTGATTTGTTTGGTTGCGGGGACAGGATTTGAACCTGTGACCTTCGGGTTATGAGCCCGACGAGCTGCCAGACTGCTCCACCCCGCGAACGCGAGTATAGCACCTTGCGGTCAGCCGTGGCAAAGCATTTGTGCATTGCATCGTACAAAACCTCCACGCGCTCGGCATCCGCCGGCCGCGAGATCCGTTTCGGGCCTTGCTTCAATACCGCAGGCAGTATTCGCGCCGGCCGATGTCGAGTTGCGCCGGTGCGCCAAACGGCAATGAAAGCTTGTCGCGCACATGACCGAACGGCAGGCCGGTCAGCACCGGGATCGGCAGTCGTGCGCGCAGATGGGCGACCATGCTGTCGAAATCGAAGCCATTGTCGTTTTCCGCCAGTTTGTAGGCCGAGAAGTCGCCCAGCAGGAGTGCGCGCTGGCGGCCGAGGATGCCGGCATGCAGCAGCTGATACACCATGCGCTCGATGCGGTATGGATGTTCGTTGATGTCTTCGACGAACAGCAGGCCGCCGCTGATCTTCGGCAGGTAGGGGGTGCCGGCGAGATGCGCCACCAGCGCCAGGTTCCCGCCCCACAGCCGGCCGCTGACACGCCCGGTAGCGGTGGCACGCGGCAAGGCGCAGGCCACGCTGACTTCATCCGGCTGGCCGTGAATGACGCGCCAGAAGTGCCGCTCGGTGAAGCTGCTCACCTGCTCGGCGCCGAAATCGAAGCAGGCGGTCGGGCCGGCGATGCCGTTGAGCCTGGCCGCAGCGTAGCCTGCGCACAGGAGCGCGGTGAAGTCGCTGTGGCCGACAAAGCGTTTGCCGCTGGCCGCCAATTTGGCGTAGTCGAGCAGGCCGAGCAGGCGCGACAGGCCGTAACCGCCGCGCACCGCCATGATCAGGTCGACATCGTCGCGCGCGGCCATCGCGTGCACTGCCGCGACGCGCGCCGAGTCGTCGCCGGCGAAGCGCTGGTGCACGCGGCGGATCGCCACCGGCGCCACCGCCCGCCAGCCCTGCTGCCTGAAGTATGCGATCGAACGATCGAGCGCGGCCGCATCGAGCACTTGGCCCGAGGGTGCGATGAAACCGATACCGGGTTTGCGCGCCATCGGCTACAGCACCGCGAGTGCGGCGCGCGCCACGTCGGCACCCCACTCCTGCAAAAAGTGCCCGCCCTGGTCGATCTCGAGCGGTGGCGGGCAATTGCGGATCAGCCCGGCGATCGGCCGCATCACCGACGGGCCGAGCACCGGATCCTGCATGCCGATGGCCATCAAGGTCGTGCCCTGCCACTGGCTGCTGAACCATTCGCGCGCGCGGCGCGACAGCGCGGCGCCCTCGGCATCGGGGTGGTCGGGCACCATGTCGGGAAAGCGCCGCACCCCGGCCTTGTAGGTGGCGTCGGGATACGGCGCATCGTAGGCGGCGGCTTCGGCCGGCGTCAGGTGCGGGCAGGCGCGGCCGAGCAGCTTGCCGATGGCCATGTCGGGGTTCCTGTTGTTGAAGGCGCGCCAGTCGAGAAAGCCCTGGCCGAGCGGTGCGTCGCCGGTGGCAAACGCGGTGTTCATGATCAGGAGCCCGGTGAAACGCCGCGGCATTTCCATCGGCAGGGTCAGCCCGAGCAGGCCACCCCAGTCCTGCACCACCAGCACGATGTTGTCGAGGTCGAGCCGCTCGATCAGGTTCAACAGCATGTCGCGGTGAAAATTGTAGGTGTAGCGCGCGTCTTCGGCCGGCTTGTCGCTCTTGCCGAAGCCGAGCAGGTCGGGCGCCACCACGCGGTGCCCGGCCGCGGTGAATACCGGCAGCATGCGGCGATACAGGTAGCTCCAGGTGGGCTGGCCGTGCAGGCACAGAAACACCTTGGCGGCCGCGCGCGGACCTTCATCCAGATAGTGGATGCGCAGGCCCTGATAGCCCTTGAGATCGCCGATGTAGTGCGGCGCGAACGGATACCCCGGCAGGTTGGCAAAGCGCTCGTCAGGGGTGCGCAGGGTGTCGGGCATGCTGCTGTGCTCCTTTTGTGCGCGGCGCCGCGCCGCGAAGAAATGCCGGATCAGGTCGCCACATTGCGCCTCCAGCACGCCGCCCTCAACCGCGGTCTGGTGATTCAGGGTCGGATTGGCAAACAGGTCGATCACGCCGCCGGCGGCCCCGGTTTTCGGATCATGCGCGCCGAATATGACTTTTTTCAGGCGCGCATGCAGCATCGCACCGGCGCACATGGCGCAGGGTTCGAGCGTCACATAGAGTTCGCAGTCGGCCAGCCGATAGTTGCCGAGCGCTGCGGCGGCGGCGCGCATGGCACGCATCTCGGCATGGGCAGAAGGGTCGTGGCTGCCGATCGGCTGGTTGAAGCCGCTGCCGATCACCACGCCGTCCTGCACCACCACGGCACCGACCGGCACTTCGCCGACAGCGCGCGCATTCTCCGCCTCGGCCAGCGCCAACCGCATGAAATCCTGCGGCATCGCAGTCATCGAAACGCGCCCCACGTCGCCTGCCAATGCGGCCGCCGCAGTCGCTTGCAGTCCTGCCGCGCTGCGCTCATCGACGCAGGCGGGTGCACCGCACAAAGCAGGCGCGCGCGACCGCATCGCCCGGTGCCGGGGCCGGCATGGCGGCGTGCGGCGCCATCGACCGATGGCACCGGCCTACAAGCCGAGCCGGGTCATCCACCCGGCCAGGGCCTGTTCGTCAGGCGTGCCTTCCGCATAGATCGACTTCATCGCGGCATGCGCTTCCTTGCGATGCTGGTTGAGCTTGAACTTCGCCTCGATCCGATCGACCGCGATTTCAAAGGCCACGATGCCGGCCAGCATCTTGTGCTGATATTCCTCGCCCAGGCCGCGCCACTGCGCGGCGTATTCCGGCTCATGAATCGCGATCAGGCCCTTCAACAGCGCGTCTTTCTTCGCTTCACCTTCGAGCAGCGTCACCTGGCCGTAGGCATGCACCGCCAGATAGTTCCAGGTCGGCACCCGTGCCAGGTCCGGATAGACGCGCGGCGACATGTAGGCATTCGGCCCCTGAAACACCAGCATCACCCGCGGCCGCGCCTGCATGTAGCGCCAGTGCGGGTTCGGCTTGGCCACATGGGCCTCGATGACGACCTGCCCTGCCGCGCCGCGGCCGCGCTCGGACACGATCACCGGCAGATGGGTGGCGTACGGCGTCCCGTCATCGTCGTTGGACACCAGAAGGGCGAAGTTGTGCGCGCGCATTACTTCAAGGGCAAGCGCGCGGTCGGCAGGTTCGAAGTGTTTCGGCAGGTACATGGGGGCCTCAGAGTGGAATCACCAGTTGCGTCTGGCTGACCACCGCCAGGGTCTTGCCAACCTCGTTTTTCACCACCGTCTGCCAGACCATGGTGGTCTTGCCGCGATGAAACGGCGTGCATTCACCGATCACCTTGCTGCCGACCGCTGCGCCGCCGATGAAATTGGTTTTCGATTCGACCGTCACGGTACGCGTGTCCGGCGGCAGGTTGAGAACGGTCGCCACCGCGCCGATGGTGTCGGCGAAGGCCATGTAGGCGCCGCCGTGCAGGATGCCGCCGCCGGTGCACAGGTCGGGGCGCACGATGAGCTCGGCGACCACCCGTTCCGGCGCACAAGCCGTCACGCGCATGCCGATCAGCCCCGGCAGCAACGGCGCCAGGCGGTCGTTGATCTCGTCGATAGTGGTGAAAAGTTTGTCTGACGACATGGTATGCCCCGGCGCAAAAAACCTATAATCCCTGAAAACCGCGATGCAGTACAAAAAATCCGCGGTGTCAGTTTCGAGCGAGGAGACGCGGTGCCGGTATCGACCGGCGCGGCGCGTTTTCGCTTGACCCTGCATGTTACAGAGTGTTTGCGCCGACCGGGATCAAGCCGCACGATGGCCTCCAATTCGCAGAATCTAGTCACCAGCATTTCGGCCGGCCTGATCGCCGGCATCCGCACGATTCTCGGTTCGGCGGCAATGGTGACCCTGATCATGCCGGGTTCGCTCGGCGCCGGCATCGCGCCGGCGCTCGACGTGCTGCTGATCGGCGGCGCGGTGCTGGCGGCGGCGGTGGCCTTGCTCAGCACCTACCCGGGCGCGGTCGCCCAGGTGCAGGACGGTCCCGCGGTCATCCTTGGCGTGATGGCCACCACCATGGCGGCCTCGATGCAGGGCCACGCGTCGCCGTCATTGATCATCCTGGTGGTGCTGGCCAGCGCCAACGTCGCTGCGATCGCCACCGGCATCGTGTTTTACGGCCTCGGCACCTATCGCCTGGGCGCCCTGGTGCGCTTCATTCCCTATCCGGTCATCGGCGGCTTCCTGGCCGGCTCGGGGCTGTTGATCCTGATCGGCGCCGGCCGTGTGCTGATCGGTGGCGATTTCGCCAAGTTCACCTTCGACATGGCAATCGAGCCAATGCGCGCGGCGCGCTGGCTGCCGGGCCTGATGTTCGGCGTCACCCTGCTCCTCGTACTGCGCCGCTTCAGCCATGCCCTGCTGGTGCCGGGCATGTTGTTTGCCGGCATCCTGCTGTATCACCTAGGGGTGATGGCGTTCGGCGTGCCGATGGCCGACGCGCAGGCCGCCGGCCTGTTGCTGGGCCCGTTCCCGGAGGGCGGCGGTCTCGATTTCCCGGCCTGGACGCGCATGCCGATGGAAGGCTGGCGCCTGTTGCTGCCGCAGATCCCCACCTTCGCCGCGATCATCCTGGTGAGCGTGGTGGCCCTGTTGCTCAACGCCAGCGGCCTGGAGCTGGCAACCCGCGGCGATCTTGACATCAACCGCGAGCTGCGTGCCACCGGCGTTGCCAACCTTGCCGCCGGCCTGCTTGGCGGCACGGTCGGCTTTCATGCCCTCTCGGCGTCGCTGCTGGGATACCGCATGGGCGCCAACAGTCGCTGGATCGGCCTGACCGCCGGCATCATGTGCGTCGCCGCCCTGCTTGCCGGTTCGGCCGCGCTGGCTTATATGCCGAAGGCGATTCTCGGCGGCCTCTTGTTCACCATGGGTGCCGGCCTCGTGCTCGAGTGGCTGTACGACGGCTGGCACAAGCTGCCGCGCCAGGATTATCTGATCGTCAGCCTGATCGTCGGGGTGATCGGCAGTGTCGGCATCCTTGCCGGGGTGGCAGTCGGCCTGGCGGTGGCGATGGCGATTTTCGTCTTGAGCTACAGCCGCGTGCGGGTGATTCGCCAGGAACTCACCGGTGCCGAATATCGCAGCAACGTCGACCGCAGCCCGTCGGCGCTCGAAGTGCTCAAGGCGCGCGGTGACGTGATTCGCGTGATCAAGCTGGAAGGCTTCATTTTCTTCGGTACCGCGTATTCGGTATTGACACAGATCCAGCACCTGATCAGCCACCCCGGCGAGCGGCCGATCCGCTACCTGATGCTCGACTTTCGCGACGTGCCGGCCAGCGATTCCTCGGCGATGTCGGCATTCGCCAAGATCAACGCCTACTGCGAACGCAACGAATGCGAATTGATCTTCACGCGGATGAACGACAGCATCGAACGGCAGTTCAAGCAGGCCGGCCTCGACCCCGACATTCTCAGCATCAGCTTTTTCCCGGACTTGGACATCGCGCTCGAATATTGCGAGGAAAAGGTACTGGCCAGCGGCAACGATTTAAAGCCCGGCGAGGAGTTTTCGATCTGGGACCGGATTTCCGCGGCGCTGCCGAAAGGCACGCCGATCGAGGCATTCAAGGCCTACCTGCGACCGCATACCTTCGAACGCGGCGACTTCCTGGTCAAGCAGGGCGGGCCGCCCACCGAGATCGTCTTCATCGAATCCGGCCGCGTCACCGTGCGCCTGGCGTTTCCCGATGGCCGCTCGATCCGCCTGCGCTCGATGACCATGGGCACCATGATCGGCGAAGTCGGCCTGTACCTCAACCAGCCGCGCAGCGCGTCGGCGGTCGCCGATGACACCACGCATGCCTTCATCCTGACCGCCGAGAAGTTGCGCGAGATGGAGCAACGCGACCCGTCATTGGCCAATGGCCTGCACTACGCGATCGTCGCGCTGCTGTCGGAACGCCTGGCAGGGACCAACGGATTGCTGCAGCGGCTGATGAA
>JANPGJ010000351.1:0-3108 GCA_031423955.1 Burkholderiales bacterium | reverse complement strand
GGACTCTACGGGCGTTCAATGACGGCGGCACTCCGGGTCTTGCTTTCGAATTCGTCATCCGCGGCGGCCGGTGATGGTGCAAGGTGGTGGCAGGACGCTTCTTGGTCAAGGCCAGGTCGCCGGCAATCCGCTTTGATGATGCGCCGTGCAGCGCCGAACCTGTTGCCTGGCCCGGCACACCACTATTTCACGATCGCCGCGTACACCATGTCGCGCAGCAGGCCGCGATAGTGCACCCGTTGCTTCGGCGACTGCATCATGAACACCACGAACATGTCGTTCTTCGGGTCGACCCACATGTAGGTGCCGCCGGCGCCGCCCCAGTAGTAGTCGCCAGCCGCGCCGGCGGCGGCCGATTCGCCGGCGCCGCGGCGTACCGCGACCCCGAGCCCGAAGCCATAGCCGGGGCCCGGCAGATACAGCGGGCCGGGAGTGATGGCAGTGCCGTTGTGGTCGGCGGTCATGTACTCGACCGTGCGCGGACCCAGGTAACGCCTGCCGTCGAGCGAGCCGCGATTGAGGAGCATCTGCAGGAAGCGCGCATAGTCCATCGCGGTGCCGACCATGCCGCCGCCGCCTGATTCCCATTTGCCGCCGGTGCGCGGGTTGTTCATGCTGGCGCCGACCCCGATCGAGCGATCGTCGGCGAACGGTTCGGCCAGGCGCTCCTGGCGCGCCGGTTCGGTGAGATAAAAGCTGGTGTCGCGCATGCCCAGCGGATCGAGAATGCGTTCGCGCATGAACTGATACAGGGTCTTGCCGGACACCACCTCGATCAGGCGCCCGAGAACGTCGGTCGAATGGCTGTAGTCCCAGGTGGTGCCGGGCTGATAGGCCAGCGGCAACTTGGCCAGCGCGACGCTGAATTCGGCGTTGGTCGGGTCGCCGATCAACAGGCCGGCATCGACATAGGCTTTTTTCACCAGGCCAGGCCCGAAAAACCCGTAGGTCAGGCCGGAGCTATGGCGCAGCAGATCCTGAATGGTCATCTGGCGTCGCGCCGGCACGGTCTCCAGCATCGGCTTGCCGTCGGCATCGGGCTTTTCCACACCGACCGTCATCCTGGCGAATTCCGGCAGATACATCGACACCGGCTGATCCAGGTTGACGCGCCCTTCCTCGGCCAGCATCATCGCCGCCACCGAGGTGATCGGCTTGGTCATCGAATAGATGCGGAAAATCGAGTCGCGCGACATTGGCGCGCCACCTGCCGGGTCCTGCTTGCCGACCGCCTCGAAATGCGCGACCTTGCCATGGCGTGCCACCAGCAGCACCGCGCCCGGAATCTTCTTCGAAGCCACATCGGCCTTGAGCAGTTCGCTGATGCGCACCAGACGCTCGGACGACAG
This sequence comes from Burkholderiales bacterium, assembly GCA_031423955.1. GTDB lineage: Bacteria > Pseudomonadota > Gammaproteobacteria > Burkholderiales > JAEUOS01 > JAEUOS01. The sequence continues at coordinate 1,759 of JANPGJ010000351.1, read as the reverse complement.
GCCGACCTGTTCGGGTTTGGCGCGCGGCAGGTCGGCGGCGAAGCCGACGCTGCACGCCACCAGGAAAGTGCCGGCAAGTGCCGCGGCGAAGCGATTGATCCTGACCATGGAGTATCCTTTTTGTTGATTGCGGGGCGAGTAAAGCAGAATTTGCGCAGCCGGTCAAAGCGCGCCTGCCGCCGGCGCATTGCAATGCCCACAGGCGACGGTAGAATCGAAAGATGCAAAGTTCGCCTGAGTCGCGCGCGCCGAACCTGCCGTTTGCACGCACCTGCCCGTTCGATCCGCCGCCGCAATATGCCGCCGCACGCGCCGATGGGCCGTTGCTGGCGGTGACCTTGTGGAACGGCAAGCGTGCCTGGGTGGTGACGCGGCATGCCGAGATTCGCGCCATCCTGATGGATGACCGCCGTTTCAGCGGCCGGATGGGCGACCCGGACTTTCCCACCGTGACCGCGGCGCGGGTCGCGGTGGACCGCAATGAACGCGCATTTGTCGGCATGGACAATCCGGAACACGACCGCTACCGGCGTTTTTTCACGCGCGAGTTCAGCGTGCGCCGGATGCAGGCATTGATCCCGCAAATGCGGGTGCTGGCCGACGGCCTGATCGACGAGTTGCTGGCACAGGGCGCGCCGGCCGATCTGGTGGCTTGCCTGGCGGTGCGCTATCCGTCGCTGGTGATGGCCGAACTGTTCGGCTCGCCGTATGAGGACCATGTTTTCATCATTCGTTGCGCGGTGGCGCGCCACGGCCTGACGCAGACCCCTGAAGAGGCTGAAACCAAGGCGCGCGAGCTGGCTGCTTACGTGCGGCGCCTGATCGAGGCAAAGGAAGAGCATCCCGGCGACGACATGTTGAGCCGTGTCATCGCCGAACATGTGAAGCCGGGCAATCTTTCGCGCGATGATCTGGCCGAGATCGGTGCGATGATTCTGCGCGCCGGCCACGACACCACCACCAACATGATCGGCATGGGCACGCTGTTGCTGTTGCGCGACGACGCCCTGCGGGCGCGGCTTCGCGCTGACATGACGCTGATCGAACCGGCGGTCGAGGAATTGCTGCGCTTTGTGTCGCCGGTGCAGTTCTCGCCGCGCCGGGTGGCGCTGGAGGATGTCGAGATCGGCGGTGAAACAGTGAAGAAAGGCGAGGGGCTGTTCATGTCGCTGCCGTCTGCCAATCGCGATGAACGCCTGTTTGAAAATCCCGACACCGTCGATATCGGGCGCGACGCTTCGCAACACCTCACCTTCGGCTACGGCATTCACCAGTGCCTGGGCCAGATGCTGGCGCGCTACGAATTGCATGTGATGCTTGCCGCCATTCTCAGGCGCCTGCCGACGCTCAGGCTGGCGGTGCCGCTGGAGGAAATCCGCTTCAAGGACGACATGCAGATCTACGGCATTCACAACCTGCCGGTCACCTGGTAGGCGCGGCTGACCATGAAAGTGGTGATCGACCGCGCCAGATGTGTCGGCGCCGGCCAATGTGTGCGGGTGGCGCCCGAAGTGTTTGACCAGGACGAAGAGGAGGGTCTGGTCCTGCTGATCGATTCCAGCCCGGCTGCCGGTCGCGCGGCTAGCGTCAGGCGCGCCGCCCTGTTGTGCCCGGCGCAGGCGATTCGGATTGAGGGCGATAATGGCGGGCAATGAAGCGCCATCCGCACCGCGACATCGAATCGCGGTGGCCGGAACACCACGGAGACCCGCGATGAAAATGTTTTTCCATGTCCTTGCAGCACTCGCCTCCAGCAGCC
>JANPGJ010000350.1:0-29253 GCA_031423955.1 Burkholderiales bacterium | reverse complement strand
CGCAGGATCAGGTCCTGTTCGGAGGCAAGCAAGGTGAAATCGGCCTGCCTGACCACTGCCTGCGATTGCGCGAATCGGGCGATCACGTCGGCGCGAAACACCGGCTGGGTGATCGACAGCGTGTGGCTGTCGGTCTGGTAGGTCCTGGCGCCGACGCCGACAAAGGCGTTTTCGTTGCGCAGCACATTGTTGCGCGTCTCGGTCCGCTCGAGGTCGAAGCGGATGGTCGGCAGGAATCCCGCGCGCGCCTGATCGGTGGCAGTGCCGCTGGCGCGCGCTTCGGCCTGTGCCGAACGAAACTTGGCGTCGTTCTCTAGCGCCAGCTTGTAGGCCTCGGACAGGCTCACCGCGCCCGCTGTCACCGGCAGCGCGAGCGCCAGCAGCAGTCCGGCACCCTGGCGTACCCAGCGCCAGCGTGTTTCGCCAACCCACGCAAGCATCATCGCAAATCCCCCTCGCGGCGCCAAGCGCACATTGCTGTCCTCATGATTTTCCAGCGCGCCTCATTTGCCGAGCACGACGCTGCATTTGATCCCGGCCGGAATCCGGTTGTCCGGATTGGGCAGTTGCAGGCGCACACCAAGGGTACCGCTGGCTGCGTCGATCAACTTGTCGACCACCACCACCTTCGCCTGGTAGGTGCCGATGAACATCGGCGCCAGATTTACGCGGCCTGACATGCCCACCTGAACTGACTTGAACAGGCGCGCCGGCGCGATCACCTCGACATTGAGCGGATTGATCTGCGCCAGGCGCAACACCACCGATTTGTCGGTGCGGATGAACTCGCCCGGGGTCATGCGCCGCTCGACCACCACGCCGTCGATCGGGCTGACGATGGTGCGCAGGCGCAGGAGTTCCGCATCTTTCTTGAGCTCCTCTTCGCGCAAACGAACCTCGGTGACCAGTTCGTCCTTTTCCTGGACCGAGATCAACTGCTTCTCCGCCAGCGACTCGCTGCGCTCCAGTTTCCTGCGGCCGAACTCGACCCGCGCTTCGGACAGCTTCACCGCGGCTGCCTCGACACCGGATTGCAGTCTGGCGACCACCTGGCCGCGGCGCACCTGATCGCCGCGATTGACCAGCACCTCGTCGAGCACGCCGTCGACCGAGCTGCCGACATTGACCAATACATGCGGTTCGACCAGGCACTCGAGTTCGCCACCGCCGTTGCCCGGCGCGGCCATTGGCGCCAGTACCGCCCGTGAATCTCCCTTTGCGGCGCCTGCAGCGGGTGCCTGCGCAGAAATGCCCTGGGCAATCAATGCCGCCGCCAACGCTGTAAACAACTTCCTCATTTGCGGTTCCCGAAATTTGCCGTCGACGATGCACCTCCGAACCAGATTGCGGGCTTGAAGATCATTGATTTTGAACGGGCTTGACAGAAAAATTGAAATCGCGGCGGCAGCAATCCGGGTCAGTGCAGGCCGACGGACGATCGGTTGCCGCACCAAAACGATTTTCCAGAACGCTGCCGGGAGTGGATATTAGCACCCATAGTGTTGGCAGCCAACGCCTTCGGCGCACGCCTTCGGCGCGGCCCGGGCGAGCCACGCGCTTGCCGCCGTAACCGCGGTCACTGACGATCGGCTGTTTCCTGGCGACCCAGAGCACCCATCAACCGGTCACTCCATTTGCGCCACCCCCCACCCACAGCCCCCGCAAGCCTTGGCAAACCGGCGCGTTGCGCGAATTGCGATTGCGGTTGCCGAACGGCCATCATGCCTGCGGCGCCCAGGAGCGAGGCCAGCAGCGCCGACGGCAGCCCGGCCTGGCGCTCCGCGAGCGGCATTGCATCAGCGGTCGGCCCAAGGTCGCCGACCTCCTGATCGACGTCGCCCGCGGCCGTGGCGCCACCGGCGCCGGCAGCAGCACCCTCAAGCGGCGCATCACCGTGCCCAGGCACCGCCGGCAGGGTGATCGCGCCGGACCCCAGCAACTCGCGGAACAGGTTGCCATCAATCAACGCCACGCGACCGCTGCCGGCAGCGAGACTGAATATGCGGCGGAACACTTCGATGTCGAGCAGCGGATCCGCCGAGCGCAGGTTCAGCAGCACATCGATCTCGGCCTGCGAGCCCGGCAAGCCTTCGAAGGTGGTTTCCTCGACCACCAGACGCACCGGCAGCAAGCCGCCGCCACCGGTACTGCTGACGATGCCGCCGGTGACCACCACCGATCCGTTGTCGCCCAGGATCACATCGCGCCCGGTATCGCCGAAAATCACGTCGGTCCCGGCGCCACCGATCACCACGTTGTTGCCGGCACCGGCATCAAGCGTGTCGTCGCCGCCATACTGCGGATCGCGCGAGCCGATGGTCAACGTCCCGCCGCCGGTGACCGTCACCTGCCCGCCGTCGCCGAACACGATGTCGTTGCCGGCGCCGGCCAGGATCTTGTCGGCGCCGGCGCCGCCGACGGCGATGTCGTTGCCGCCACCGGTGCTGATGTTGTCGTTGCCGCCGAGCACCGGGTCGCCCGACAAAACCTGCGCCAGGCTGCCGTCGGGGTAATTGACGATGGTGCCGTTGTCGCCGATCACCACATCGGCGCCGTTGCCGGTGCTCACGATGTCGTTGCCGACACCGGCGATCACCAGGTTGTTGCCGTCGCCGGCATCGATCACATCGTCGCCGCCGGTCGCAGCCACCAGGTCGGTGGACGCAAGCTCGGTCATCACCGGGCCGGTGAAGGTGATCCGGCCGTTGTCGCCGAAGATGCTGTCGTTGCCGAGGCCGGTTGCGATGTTGTCGCCGCCCGACCCGCCCAGCACGATGTCGTTGCCGTTGCCGGTGACGATCTGGTCGTTGCCGCCATCGCCCAGCGCACTGCTCCCGACCACGCCCAGGGTGATCGGCTGGCCCGGCAGTTGCGGCGTGTTGCCGCTGCCGGCGATGATGTTGCCGCTGTCACCGATCACCAGGTTGTTGCCGTTGCCGGCATCGATGCTGTCGCCGGCGCGGCCGCCGATCACGATATCGCTGCCGCCGCCAGTGACGATGGTATCGACCCCGCCGAACGCATCGGTGGAGGTGCTGGTGATGGTGTCGATGTCGGTCGAATCGCCGTCGAGCGCGATATAGCTCACGCGGCCATCGTCGCCCAGCACGATGTCGGCGCCGCCGCCGGTGGCAATGACGTCGTTGCCATTGCCGCCGACCACGATGTTGCGACCGTTGCCGACATTGATCAGGTCGTTGCCGCCGACCTCCGGCTGGGTCGAGCCGAAGCCGGTCAGCAGGCCGCCCACATCCCAGGCTACGTCGCCGTTGTCGCCGATCACGATGTCCTGGCCGCCATTGACCACGCCCGCCGGATCGTTGGTGGCGGCACGTGGCGGCTGGTTGACGCGGTCGTCGCCAACACCGGCCAGCACGATGTTGCGCGAATCATTGCCGCCGATATCGAGCCCGGCAAACGGGTCCACCAGTGTCGGGTTGGCCACATAGACCGGTGCCGTCGCGGTGCCGGTGTTCTCGTAGACCACGACACCGCCGCCGCTCTCGCCCACCAGCAGGTCGAGAATGCCGTCGCCGTCGGCGTCAGCGAAGGCCGGCACCGAGTTGTTGCCGAGATCGATGCCGGCGAACGGATTGGTCGGGCCCGGCACGTACAGCGGCGGCGAGCCCGGCGCGGCACTGTTCAGGTAGTAGCTGAGGGTGCCATCGGCCGCACCCACCACCAGGTCCTGGTCGCCATCGCCGTCGAGGTCGGTCAGCACCGGCGCGCTGTTGCTGCCGACATCGATGCCGGCGAACGGATTGGTCGGGCCCGGCACGTACACCGGCACTGCTCCCGGCCCGGCAGTGTTCAGGTAGTAGCTGAGCGAACCATCGGCTGCGCCCACCACCAGATCCAGATCGCGGTCGCCATCCACATCGGCCAATGCCGGCGCGCTGTTGCTGCCGACGTCGATGCCCGCAAACGGGTTTGACGCGCCGGTGCGTTCCACATAAACCGGGGCAAGAGCGGTGCCGATGTTCTCGAAGTAGGCCAGGGTGCCGTCCAGCGCACCGACCACCGCATCGAGGTCGCGGTCGCCATCGACGTCGATATACACCGGGGCCGGTCCGCCGCCGGCCACGATCACGTCGCCGCCGCCGGTGGCCGCGGTGGTGTCGGTAGTCTGCGCACCGGTCAGCACGGCGGTGCCGGCGCCATTGGTGGTGTAGGTGAAGGCACCGTTGTCGCCCAGAATCAGGTCGGCGCCGACGCCGGTCTGGATCACATCCGAGCCGAAACCGCCGGCCACGATGTTGTCGCCATCGCCCACGCGGATGTCGTCATTCGCGCCAAGCGTCGGGTCGGTGGTGGCAACCACACTCAACACACCGGTGGGGGTCCAGTCGATGCGGCCGTTGTCGCCGATTACGAGATCCGCCCCGCTGCCGGCGGTCACCGTGTCGATGCCCACCCCGCCCAGCACAAGGTTGTTGCCCTCGCCCACGCGGATGGTGTCGTCACCGCCGGTGCTGTTGTCGATGTCGGTGGAGATCACCGCCAGCAGTTGCGTGGTGCCCGGCGTAAAGCTGACGGTACCGTTGTCGCCCAGCACGGTATCGTCGCCGGCGCCGGTGGTAATGACATCGTTGCCGTTGCCGCCGACCACGATGTTGTTGCCGTCACCGACGTCGATCAAGTCGTTGCCACCCAGTTCCGGCTGGGCCGAACCAAAACCGGTCAGGCGGCCGTTGACATCCCAGTTCACATAGCCGTTGTCGCCCACCACGATGTCCTGGCCGGTGCTGGCGGCGTTGAGCGGATCGCTGGTGGCCGCACGCGGTGGCTGGTTCACGCGGTCGGCACCGACACCGGCCAGGACGATGTTGCGCGCGCTGTCGGCAACCACCACGATATCGGCGTAGGGATTGGTGAGGCCAGGGTTGAACAGGACCTCGGGCGCAGCCGGCGTGCCGCTGACGGCATAGACCCGCACCGTGCCGCCGCTCTCGCCCACCAGCAGGTCGCGATCGCCATCGCCGTCAGCATCGGCGAAGGCAGGCAGGCTATTGCTGCCGACATCGATGCCGTCAAACGGACTGGCAGGCCCGGTGACAAGCGTGTAGCCAAGCGGCCCGGCACCGTTATTCTGGTAATAGTTGAGCGTGCCGTCGGCCTCGCCCACTACCAGATCGTTGAAGCCATCGCGATTGACGTCCGCAAATGCAGGTGCGCTGTTGTCGCCAACATCGATGCCGTCGAACGGGTTGACGCCGGGGCCGGTGCGCGGCGTGTAGGTCGGCTGCGCGCCGGGGGCGGCGGTATTCTCGAAATAGCTCAGTGTGCCGTCGGCCGCGCCCACCAGCAGGTCGAGATCGAGGTCGCCATCGAGGTTGGCAAATGCCGGAACGCTGTTGGCTCCGACATCGATGCCGTCGAAAGGATTGACCCCGGCACCCACACGCACCACGTAATTCGGCACCGCACCTGGGCCGGCGGTGTTCTCGAAATAGGCCAAGGTGCCGTCGCCGGCGCCGATCACCGCGTCGAGATCGCCATCGCCATCCACATCGGCAAACACCGGGGTACGCGAGCCGCCGGCGACGATCACATCATCGCCACCGCTATTGGCATTGGTGTCGGTGGTGCGTGCGCCGGTTAGCACCGCCACCCCGCCGGCGCCGGTGGTGAAGGTGAAGACGCCGTTGTCACCCAGGATCAGGTCTTCGTCGACTCCGGTTTCGATCACATCGGCGCCGAAGCCGCCGGCCACCAGGTTGTCGCCGTCACCGACGCGGATGTCGTCGCGCGCGCCGAGGTTGACGTCGGTGGTACGGAACTGGCTGTAGACGCCGGTCGAGGTCCAGTTGATCTGGCCGTTGTCGCCGATCACCAGGTCCACGCCGCCGCCGGCGGTCACGGTATCGGTGCCGACGCCACCGATGATGAGGTTGTCGCCTTCACCGGCGACGATGGTGTCGTTGCCGCCGGCGCCGCCCGTCACCCCGGTCGACACCGCCTGCAGCAGCCGCGTGGTGCCGGGTGTGTAGGTGACGGCGGCGTTGTCGCCGAAGATCAGGTCGGCGTTGGCTCCCGTGGTGATGCTGTCGTTGCCGAAGCCGCCCACCACGATGTTGGCGCCATCGCCCACCAGGATCACGTCGTTGCCGCCGGCCCCGTTGCTGTTGTTGCGGTAGTAGGCCAGGTTGCCGCCCATGCCGCCTGACACCAGGTCGGCATCACCGTCGCCATCCAGGTCGGCCAGTATCGGCACGCTCAGGTTGCCGACATTGACGGCATCAAACGGGTTGGCCGTGCCAACGCGTGCCGCATAGACCGGCGCCCGACTGTTGCCGCTGTTCTCGAAATAGCGGATGGTGCCGCCGCTCTCACCCAACAGCAAGTCGGCGTCGCCATCGCCATCGATATCGGCGAAAGCCGGTGCGCTGTCGGTACCGACATCGATACCGGCGAACGGATTGGCGACTCCCGCCAGGGGGACGAAGGATGGCAGCAAGCTGGTGCCGTTGTTGCGATAGGCGTTCAGCGTGCCGTCGGCGTTGCCCACCACCAGGTCGAGAATGCCGTCGCCATTGAGGTCAACAAAGGCCGGGCTGCTGTGATTGCCGACATCGATCCCCGCCAGAGGATTGCTTCCTGCCAGCGGATTGGCCGCGACATCCACATACACCGGCACGGTCGCTGACCCGGTATTGCGGAAATACAGCAGGGTGCCGTCGGCCGCGCCCACCAGCAGATCGAGGTCGCCGTCGCCGTCGAGGTCGGCGAATGCCGGGGTGCTCTGGCTGCCGACATCGACGCCGTTGAACGGGTTGGCCACGCCGGTCAGTTCGTTGTACTGCGGCGTGGTGGCGTTGCCGACATTGCGGAAGTAACGCAGCGTGCCATCGTCCGCGCCCACCACTACATCCAGATCGCCATCGCCATCGAGGTCGGCGAACGCCGCCGCGCTGCCACTGCCCACATTGATGCCGCCCAGCGGGTTGGCGCTGCCGCTTTGCACGTCGAAGCGCGTGATGCCGGCGTTGACGCTCATGAACGACTCCAGGCGACCGGCGCTGTCCCAGTTGAAGCGGCCGTTGTCACCAATCACGTAGTCGTTGCCGCTGCCGGGCACGGCGGCGGCCGAGAACGCGATCAGCGGATCGTTGACATGATCGTCGCCCATGCCGGCCAACACGATGTTGTTGCCGGCGCCGGTGACAATGGTGTCATCCCAGGTCGGCTGATTCCCCGTATCGGTGGTCTGCGCGCTCGCAACCTGGGTCGAATTGGGCCAGAAGTCGAATTGCGCGTTGTCACCGGCGATGACGTCGTCGCCAGCGCCGGTCTCGATCCGGTCCGCTCCCGCACCGCCGACCACGATGTTGTTGCCTTCGCGGCCATACAGGGTGTCGTTGCCGCCGACCAGATTGTCCAGGCTCATCACCCGGTCCGGATTGCGCACCAGACCGTCGCTGCGATCGTCAACGCCGCCGGTGCCGCTTTGCTCGACGATCACCGCGGTCTGCACGCCGCCCACCAGTTCGAAGCGCACGACACGGCCGCGGTCGCCGAACAGGATGTCGTTGCTGCTGCCACCGGTAATCGTGTCGTCGCCCTGGCCGCCGAAGACGACCAGCGGCGCGGTCGATACGAAGGCAAGTGTGGTGAGCGGATCAATGCCGCTGCCGACAACCGTGTCGTTGTCGCTGATGTTGGGGAAGTCGTTCCACGGGCCCTGCGTATTGAGCACCAGCAGCCCATCGCTTTCATCGCTGCCGTTGGCCTCGACCGTATCGAGATCGACATACACCGTATCGTCACCGAGGCCGGTGTTGAGCGAGGTGATGGTGCGCACATTGGCCCGGTAGGCCGCGCCGTCGACGCGGACGGTGTCGGCGCCGAAGCCGGTCCAGATGCCGATGCCGTCGGCGAAGCTGCCGTTGGCGGCGTCGGTGCGGTAGGTGATGGTGCCCTGCGCCAGGTCGACCCAGCCCAGGGCATTGGTTCCGCCGGTCAGGCCGCGCACCGCGATCTCGGCATTGGCCGGTTCGCCCGCACCGGTGACCCGGTCGGTGATCACGCCGGCGCGCTGGTCCAGGGTGCTGGCTTCGCCGCTGATCAGTAGTTGCGTGCGGCCGCTGCCGCCGTCGATGTTGAGCGCGCCGTTGATGTTGTGCAGATGACCGGCCAGGAACCCGGGCAGCGGTGCGGCAGGCAGCGGCGCCACAGGCGCCACCGGCAGGCCGAAGGCGGCCGCCGACGACACATAGATACGGTCGTCACCGGCGCCGGTATCCAGTTTGGTCGCCGCCGTCGTGCCCTGCACGTTGAACACGTCGGCCCCGGTACCAAGCTTGATGTCGAGCGATTCGAATTCATAGTAATTGATGCCTTCGACGCGCCGCACCACGACCGCGGCGCCCGCCTCCACCGCATCGGGACGCAAGGCGCCATTGACCGCGAAGGTGGTGGTAAAGACGTTGCCGGCGATATTCTCAATCGCCAGCACGCCGTCGATGCTGGTCGCCCGGAATTCGGGGCGGCCCGCAAGGTTGATCCGGTCGGCCAGCGCGCGCGCAACGCTGGCGTGGGTCTCGCCTGTGCCCGCAACGTGGCTGAACACCAGCGTACCCGGTGCCAGGCCCCAATCCGGCGTGCGCGTCACACCACCCAGGGCGATCGACGGCGTTGCGGTGAAGAGCGTGCCGTCGCGGCGCACCACCATCAGCGTCGCACCTTCGGACAGTGCCACGAAGTCGGCTGCGGCATTCAGGTTGATGTGCGCGGCCAGGCCCGCGGCGATGTCGGCCAGCGTATCGGTCGCGCCCACGGTAAAGCTGTGGTTGCTGGTGGTCGCACCGACATTGAGGTTGAAGCTCCACACTTCGCCGGCCACCGGCACGCCGCCGAGAATCGCCGACACCTGGGTCGCGGTGGTGCGGTCGATCGCGCTGACCGCCACCGCGCCGCCAGCCCTGGTGATGGTCAAGCCGGTGTCGAACGCACTACCGCTGCCGGCGCGGTTGACGATCACCAGCATGGCGCCATCCGCGGCCGCAGTCAGGAGCGCCGCGCCGTTGGTATTGACGGCGTCGGCCAGGATGCTCGCGATGTTGGCGCCGGAATTGGCCACCAGGTTCTGCGTGCCGACCAGATAACTGTTGCCGGCGGTGATGCTGTGCACGCTTGCCACCCCACCTGCGGAGACGCGCAGTTCCCAGACCTCACCGGCGTTGATCGTCAAGCCATTCAAGTCGACCGTGGTGGCGCTGCGGCTGCTGTCGAGCGTCACCGTCCACACCTGCCCGGCTTGCGGCTGGCCGGCGGCGGCGATGGTCGGCGTGGCTGCGAATACGATGCGGTGCACGATCAGCACGGTCGCGCCTTCGGCGACGGCGGCGAATTCGGCATCGGCCCCGCTGTTGATCGCCGCCGCGAGGCCCTGTGCGATCGTCTCCAGGCTGTCTGGCGTACCCAGGGCGCTGGTGCCTACGGTGTAGCTGTGGATGCTTGGCGCGATCCCGGCAACAGCTAGCGCGATGCGCCACACCTCGCCCACCGCCGCCTTGCCCGCCAGGTTGACGGCGGTCTCGGTGGGTGTCGAGCGGTCGATCACAGTCGCCCCCAGGTTGGGGCCACCGTTGACCGAGAGGCTGGTCTTGAACACGCCACCGTCGCGGTTGACGATCACCAGCACGTTGCCATCGGCGGTGGCTGCAAAGGCATCGGCCGCATCGCGGTTGATCAGCGCCGCCAGGCCCTGCGCGGTGTTGCCGGCGGCTGAGGCGAACTCATGGGTGCTGGACACACCGCGCAGGCTGATGGTGAGGCGCAATGTGCCGGAGAGGCCGGAGAGGTCCACCGTGGTGGCGCGCGGAAGGTCGCGATCGAGTGCCATCTCGCCTTCGGTGCGGCCCAGTGTGACGGTGGTGGTCGGCGCTTCGTTCTGGTTGACGCTGCCGCTCTCCTGCGTGGTCAGGGCGCGCGTGTCGATATCGTGGATCGCCAGGTTGCGGTAGGCGCCCTGGAAGGTGATGAAGAACACGTTGCCGACTTTCCTGACCGCGAAATTGTCGGTATAGGGCTTGGACGGCGTGCGGGTGGCGAAGTCGAAGGCGGCGTCGATGTCGATGGTCGAGCCGTCCGGGTTGAGGATCGGGCTCAATGCCTTGTAGACATCCAGCGCACCGGCGTTGTAGGCGATCGGCGCGCTTACCACCACCGCGAACTCGCCACTCGCGTTCTCAATGCGGAAGGCGAGCGTAAAGCTGCCGCCGGTGACATTCGGATTGATGGTCACCGTCTGCAGATTGTTGATGCCCGCATTGACCGTGGCGCCATCGCGCAGGGTGGCGGTAGCGGTATCGACCGAGGCGTCCGGGCTGGGCACCAGGCCGCTTACCTGGACCACGCGGATCGGATCCTTGTTCTTGCCGGACTGGTCACGCACAAAGGTCACCGTGTAGGTGACATCACCCGTGCCGCGCGCGGCTTCGACCTCGAGGTCGTTGAAGCCGTAGATCGCGCGCAACTGGTCGCGCATGGCAAGGGCAACCGCTGCGCTGGTCGCATCAGCCTGCGGATACTCGAGCGTGATATCGGCAGCGCCCGCGCTGCGGGTGATGGCGCCCGACTGCAGGCGAGTCTGGAACACCTTGCCCAGGCGGTCAATGATGATCACGCGCGTGCCGTCGGCGAGCGCCGTATAGCGCGCGGCGGTTGCGTCGTTGTTCAGCTTCCAGGCAAGCGCGGTGGCGAAATCGGCTAGCGTGGCCAGGGTCACGTTGTTGACCGAGTCGCCCAGCTTGACTTCGTAGCGCAAATCGCGCGGCACACCGTCCTGTGTGTCGGCCACACGCAGGCGCCAGACTTCATTGGCCACCGGCGTGCCGATCAGGTTGACCAGCGTGGTGGTGGCAGCCCCGGCATTGATGTCGGCTTCGGCCACCGGTACAAGGCTGACAGATGCCGCCAGGCTGCGCCCGGCGATATCCGCCACCACCAGCCTGCCGCCGGTCGCGTTGGCGATCAGCCCGGCCAACGGCGCCCCGGGGACGGCAGCGGCATTGTTGATGCGGGCGGCGAAGACGGTGGCGATCGACTGCCAGGCCTCGCCGGTGGACACGCCATAGTCGAAGGTGTATGCACTGCCACCAACGGTGAGCTGCAGGGTCCAGAAGGCGCCACTGACCGGCGCGCCGGTGGCGCTTGCGGTCGAAAGCGGCAGCGCGGTCAGCGCACCGCCCGCAGGCGTGCGACTGGCGCTGATGATCGGCCCGACCGCCGCACTGCTGGTGATCTCAAGCGATGCGCCGACGGCGCGGACGGTGAAGGTGGCGCCGCTGCCGAGCACTGAGCCCAGGCGTTCGAGCACCGTCACCAGGCTGTCGCCGGCGGCCACCAGGTAGCTGCGTGCGGTGATCACGCCGCCGATGTTGACGCTGACCGTCCAGGTCTCGCCGGCCACCGGTGCGGCACTTACCGCGTTGAAGGAGACCCGGGCGGTGGTGGTCAGCACCACCGCACTGGCCGCGGCGCCGGCCGGCGCGCGCGTGACGCCCAGCGTCGGCACCGCCACCGAGCCGCTGATGATGGTCAGCGCGGTGCCGCTGGCTTGTGCGCTGAATGAAGTGCCGGTGGCCAGGGCGCCGGCCAGGCGCGCGACCAGCATGACCAGGTTGTCGCCGGCGGCCGCCACCACGCTGCGCGCGGTGATCACCCCGCCGATATTGACATTGACCGTCCAGGTCTCGCCCGCCTGCGGCGCCAGCAGCACCGCGCCGAACCCGACCGTCACCCGATGGCCAACGCGTACGTCGATGGCCGGCACGCGTTCGTTGCCGTCGGCATCGGTGCCGCGCACCACTTCGATCGCCCCGGCCGGGCGCTGCTTGGGCGCCACTGTGCCGACCGCGGTAAAGCTCGCATCCTGGCGGTTGGTGATGATCAGCGTGACGCCGTCGGCAATCGCGGTGAAGCCCCCGCCTGCGTCCTCGTTGATCACGGCTGCAAGCGCGGCGGCGATCTGCGCCAGCGTTTGTGGCGTGCCCGCAGCATCGATTGCCACGACCGCATGGCCATAACTGCGCGCAATGACGCCCGCGGTCAGCGCGACACTGAAGCTTTCTCCCACCTTGGCCGACCCGGCCATGTCGAGCGCCTGCGTGGCTGCAGTCGCCAGCACCTGCGCGACGCCGCCGCGGCTGCCGTCGGCCAGGCCGATCTCGAAGCTCGCGGTAAAGGCGCGGCCGGCGCGGTCGACGATATACAGCTTGAAACTATCGGGGGCGCTGCCATTGCGGGCGATCGCGGTAAAGCCGCCGGCCACATGGTCGTTGATCGCACGGGCCAGTTCGTTGTTGATATCGGCGAGGCCGTTGCCTGCGGCGATCTGGTAGCTGTAGGCAAACACGTTGCCTGCGGCACGCAGGAGCACATACCAGGTCTGGCCGGCGATGGCGGTGCCAAGCGGCTCGAAGGTCAGCAGGCGACTGGTTGGCGTGGCGCTATCGACCGTGATGCGCGCCGCCGGCGCCACCGTGAAGGTCGGGCTGGCGATGACCCCATTGTGGGTGCGCACCACCACCAGCAGCGAGCCGTCGCCAAAGGCGCTGTAGAGGCCACCGACGCCCGCGTTGATGCCGGCGGCGAGCGCGGCCGCAATCGTGGTCGGCGATTCCACCGCATAGCTGAAGGTGCTGCCACCGATGGTGACACTCCAGGTCTCGCCGATGGCGGCGCCCCCGCCTAAGGCAAAGCGGGTGGTCTTGCCGGCGACGGTCTTGCTGAAGCTGCCGGTGCTGCCGGCACCGACGATCGCGAACGTCAGGCTGGCTGCGCTTGCCGGGTTGTTGGCGTCGAGCAGCACCAGGCTGGCGCCATCGACACTGGCGACAAAGCCTGTATTGGCGGCGTTGACGCTGGCGGCCAGGCCGGCGGCAACCTCGGCGACCGGGACATTGACGCGTACCACGTGGCTGTAGGCCGCGCCACCCAGGTTGACAGTCCAGGTCTCGCCGGCCTTGGGCGCTGCCGTCGGCGTGACGGTGATCGCGCGGGCATTGTTGGCAACCGCCGCATCCGGCGTGAAGGTATTGCGTGGTGCGACGCTCACGGTCGGCGCCGCCACCGTCCCGGCCAGTTGCATGATCGTAAGCGTGCCGGATTCAAACGCGGCGGTGAAGTTGCCGTCGACTGCGATCACCGGCACCACTGTGGCCGCGTTGCGGGTGAAACTCAAGGTCGGCAGCAAATCGGTGGCATTGGCCAGGATCAGGCTTGCGCCTTCAGCGCGCGCGGTAAATGCTGTGCCGCTGACTGCATTGAGGGCACGCGCCAGGCCAGCCAGCACGTCGGTCAACGCGTCGCCGGTCACGGCCGCATAGCCGACTTCGAAATCCGCGGCGCCAAGCGTGACACGTACCGTCCACACCTGGCCCACCTGTGGCGCTGCGGCCGTAAGCGTGGCGCGCACCACAAAGGCGCTGGCGTTGATCGAGTTGGCCAGGCGTTCGGCAATCGCCGCCAGCGACTCCACCACATAGCTGTGCGTGTTGGCGCCGATGGTGACGCTCCAGGTCTCGCCAATGCGCGCGCTGCCGGAAAGCAGGAAGCGGGTGGTCGCCCCGCTCACGCTCCTGGCCGCGCTGCCGGCGATCGCTGCGGCGGATCCGATCGAGAACGACAGGTTGACGGCGGCAGCCGGGGTGTTGGACTCGATGATCACCAGCGCGTTGCCGTCGACACTGGCCACAAATCCATTGCGCAAGGCATTGACGCGACCGGCCAGCGCGGCGGCGATCTCGGCCAACGGCACCGACTCGCGCACCTGCGCCGTGTGCGTGCTGCTGCCCAGGTTCACGCTCACCGTGTCGCCCACCCGCGGCACGCCGCCGATCGAAACCGTGCTGCCGGTGACTGCGGTGGCGGCGCCTGCCACATTGACGCGTGCCGGCACCACGAAACTGGCACCACCGCCCGTAACCACGATGCTGGTGCCGCGCGCAACCGCGTCGACTGCCGAGAACTGGCTGACGTTTGCCGCCAGCGCCGCGATCACGTCGGCCAGCGACTGCCCCGCTGTGACCAGGTGGCTGTAGCTGTAGCCAGGAACGTTGATACGCCAGGTTTCGCCGGCGACCGGTGCGCCCTGGGCCTGGCCGATGCTGGCACCAGCCGCCGCCACCGAGGCGGTGTCGGCGAAGCTGCGCGCAACCGAGTACGACAGCGCGAAGTTGCGGCCGGCATCGGCACCCGCGCTGGACACCCTGAGGATCGAGGCCACTACCCCATCGCGGGTTGCGTCAAAGCTGGCCAGACCGTTGATGGCGGCGGTGAGGTCGACCATCAGTTGCTCGAAGGTCGAGACCACCGCTACGGTGACGGTCTTGAGAACACCGCCCACCGTCAGGTTCACCGTCCAGGTATCGCCCACCACCACCGGGCCCCACAAGCGCAGCTCGCGCGCAGCCGTCACGGTCGCATCGACGATGGTGCCGGTCGGCGCGCTGCTTGCCAGGGTGAAGCCGCGGCCGGCGTTCACGCCTTCAGTGGAAATGGTGATCACCGCGCCGGCAGCGGTCGCCTTGAAGCCCGGCGTGGCGTTGATCGCAGCGGCCAGCCCGGTGGCCAGGTCGGCAAGATTGGCCGCGCCGATGAAACTCACATTGGTGTCGACATCGGCCACCGTGAGGGTCACGTTCCAGCGATCCAGTGCCGTCACCGGCCCCTGCACCACGAAATCGCGCGAGACCGAGAGCGCGGCCGGGGCGGCATCAAGTTCGGTCACGAAGATCGCGCCGTTGCGGTTGACGACCAGCAGATCATTGCCATCGGCGCTCGCCAGGAAATTGTCGGCGGCTGCGGCGTTGATCGCCGCCGCCAGGCCGGCGGCGACGCCCGCCAGCGCGCTGCCGTTGGCGGTGAAGCTGAAGCCCGCTATCACGCTTGGGTTGGCCAGCCCGCTCGGCCAGGTACGCAAGCCGACCGTCCACACGTCACCTGGCGCCACGCTGCCGGTCAGCGTGGTGCGGGCGGTGGAAACCGCAGCCGTGCTGGCAACGATGCCGTTGGCCGGGGTCACCGCCAGTACCGGCGCCGCCACTGCCGCGCCGTTCTTTGCCACCACCAGCGTCGTGCCTTCTGCCACCGCGGAGTAGCCATTTCCTGCATTCACCAGCGTCGCCAGGCCCGCCGCCACCTCGGCCAGACCCATGCCGGTTGTGACCGTGAGCGACTTAATCGTCGAATCGAAGGTCAGGTGCCACTGCTCTCCGACCACCACCGCGCCTGCCAGGCCGATCGTCCAGGCGCCGCTGGCGCTGCCAATACCTGCCGTGGTGCCGGCGGTGCCGCCGTTGGAGATCACCGGGGTGCCCACCACCAGCGCATTGCCGTCGTGACGCACGATGGTCAGCTGCGCGCCGGCCGCCACCGCACCATGGGAGCTGGCGCGGTTGAGGTTGATCAACTGCGCCAGACGGGCCGCGATCGTGCTGACGGAATCGACCACTTGCAGCTGGCCATCGATGATCACGCTGTCGCTGCCGACGGTCACCGCCGCGTTGTAGCCGTCCACCGTGACGCTCCAGACCGCGCCATTGATCGGCGTGCCAGTCAAGGTCAGCACGCGCGCATTGACAGTGGCGGTGTTGACGCTGCCCACGCTGTCCGGCCGGGTCACCGCCGCCGTAACCGCGCCTAAAGCGGCGCCATTGGTCGAGACGATGACGAAACTGTCAGGTGAGGCGGTGCCCGCGGCCAGGAAGCCGGCGATGGCGTTGACCTTGAAGGCCAGGGCGGTGGCAAACTGGGCACGGGTCCGGACGTTGGCAATGCCGCCAACAGCATCGTCGTAGCGCACCGCCACCGAAGTGCTGCCGTTCAGGGCAACGGTCCAGGTCTCGCCGACTTGCGGCGTGCCGCTCAGGGTCAGGACGGCGCTATTGACCGCTGTCACAGCTGCTCCGCCGGCCGGCGTGCCGACTCCTGCCAGCGCGATCTCAAAGCTGGCGGTGAGGCTGGCGGCAGTGCGACTGGTCAGCACCAGGGTAGGTCCGAGCGGGGTGGCGACCAGGTCGCCTGCGAGGGCATTGACTGCGGTCGCAAGGGCCAGCGCGATTTTGCTTGTGGTATCGGCCACGGACGCGCTTACCACCACCTCAAACGTGGCGCTATTGACGCGCAGGCGCCAGGTATCGCCGGTGGCCGGGTCGCCGCCGAGCGTGATGCTGACCGCGCTACCGGCGGCCGCTGCGGAAATGCTGCCGACCGCGTCGGTCTGCAAGGTCACCAGGCCCGACGCGGTGAACGGCGCGCCGCTACGGTCGGTGACATGGAGGGTCGAGCCGGCGAAGAAGGTGGTGAACGTATTGGGCGTGCCGGCATTGATGGCGTCAGCCAGGGCGCGCCCGATCTTGTCGATGGCGCGTGTCGTGCCGTCCACTGTCACGCCGTACTGGGCACCGTTGACAGTGACAATCCAGCGATCACCATCTTTCGGCGTGCCGGCCAGCCCGAAGGCCACGCTGGCCGCGCTTTGCGCCTCGCTGGTGGCGCTTCCTGCCGGCTCGATGTTCACACCGGCCTTGAACAAGCGGGCGCTTGCGAGGCTCAAGCCGGTGGTATTCGCCACCGCGCTGATGCCGGCTTTGGCCGGGTCGGTGGAATCGTCCAGCGCCTTCTTGAGGCCTGCTGCGATCTGCGCCAGACCGTCACCTGCGCGCACGGTGTAGCCAACCGAAGTCAGCGCAGTCACGCCTTGCACATTCGGGCCGACAGCCAGGTTCAGCACCCATTTCTCGCCGACGATGACCGGGCCCGACAGCGTGACAGTCGCACCTGGCGCGGCCACCGCGTTGTTCGAAGCAACGCCTGACCCGGGTGCAGCCACCTGCACCGCGAAGCCGGCGGCAAACGCCGCGCCGGAGCGGTCGATGAGCACCAGCGTGCGGCCTTCGGCTGCGGCACCGAACCTGGTTGATGCGGATGCGGTGATCGCACCCGCTATGCCGGTGGCCACCTGGGCCGCCGCGTCCGCCGTATGGCTGACCACCACCGGTACGGCAGCGCCGCCCGTCGTCCGCGTCAGGGTCAGTGTCCAGACCTCGCCTGCCAGCGGCGCGCCGGAGAGCACGACGCTTGCCTGTTGTTGCGCCGATTGCAGCGTCGAGATGCTGGCCACCGGCGCCGCGCCACTGGACCGCGTGAGCACGGCACGGAACGCGGCGGCGCTGTCGGCGTTGCGGATCACCAGGGTCTGCGCGCCGGCTGGCGCGGTTTCGTCGCGGCGGTATTCGGTGGAAGTATTGGTGATGGTCGTGGACGCGCCCGACAGGCTGACCGTGTAGCCGCCCGGCAACACCGACAGCGCGTCACGCAAGCCGAAGGCGACTTCGGCCAGGTTTTCGCGCACGCTGAAGCCGTAGGCCACACCGCCCAGATTGACCAACCAGCGCTCGCCCACCACCGGCGTTCCGCCCAGGGTCAGGGCAAGCGAGGTGACATCGCGGTTGGTGGTGATCGAGCTGCCGGTTCCAGCCGCGCTTGCCAGCGCGATCGTCAAGGCGATGGTCGGCACCGCCGGGACGGCCCCGCGGTCGACCACCACCACCGTATTGCCAACCGCAAAAGCCAAGTATGTCGGGCGGTCTGCGATGATCGCCGCCGCCAGTCGCGCCGCCATGGTCGCCAGCGTGTCGCCGCCGCCCACCGCGAGGCCGGCCAGGTTGCGCCCGCTCACATTGAAGTTCCAGGAGTCGCCTGCCACCAGCGTGCCCGACAGGGTCGCGGTTGCCGTGGCGCCCTTGATCTGGTCGAACGAGGTCGCCGGCGCGGTGGCGCTGGTGATCAGCTCGAATGCCACCTGGAACCCGCTGCCGGCGGCGTTGACGATCGCCACGATGGCGCCATCGGCGGCGGCGGTGAAGCCGCGCGTACCGTTGATGAGCCAGGCCAGCGCGGTGGCGATCCGGTCGACGCTGTTGACAAGCACCGCGTTGACGGTGCTGCCGACCACCACGGTGTAGCGATGTTCGCCGTCGACCAGGATGCTCCAGCGGTCACCATTGATCGGCGTGCCGGAAATCGCGACCAGGGTGGTGGCAGCGGTCTGCGCATCGATGCTGGTATCGGCGATGGACAGGGTGTAGGTGCCGGCGGCGGCCTGTACGCGGATGGTCTGCACTTCGGACACCGAAGGCATGCCCAGGCCGGTCAGGGTGCTGCCGGAAAGAATGCCGTTGCTGGCGTCATTCTCGGCACGGTCGTCGACGTAAAGCGTGTCGTTGCCGGCGCCGCCGATCAGGGTCAGGAGCGCGCGCACTCCGCCCAGCAGGTTGGCCGGCGGCAAGCTCAGGTTGGGCGCGGCCTCGCTGCCGACCCAGATTTCATCATCGCCGCCGCGCGCATCGATGGTGGTGTGACCGTCGATGGACTGCACGTGGAAGTCATCGTTGCCGGCGCCGCCGCTGATGTTGGTCGCACCGGCGTGGGTGGACAGCACCTGGAACTTGTTGTTACCGCTGCCAAGCGCGATGCTGAGCACTTCCAGGTCGCGGTAGACGATGCCGCCGGCCAGCGTGCGCCCGGCGATCACGGTG
The DNA here is from genome assembly GCA_031423955.1 of Burkholderiales bacterium. Taxonomy (GTDB): domain Bacteria; phylum Pseudomonadota; class Gammaproteobacteria; order Burkholderiales; family JAEUOS01; genus JAEUOS01. The sequence goes on along the minus strand of JANPGJ010000350.1, from coordinate 10,708 downwards.
TCGCCCGCCATGCCCAGGCCGGTCAGGTGGTCGGCGGTGAGGACGCCGACGTCATCGGCCGGGCTGTTGCCGTTGAACACATTGAGGGTGTCGACCTGCGCCGCCTCGTCGACCCGGGTGTTGAGGTTGACCGGGCGATAGAAGTAGGCGTTGCCGGGCAGGGGCTGGTTGGACTTGCGGGTCTCGATGACCGAAACCTGGCCCACCGGCGTAACCTCGACCTCGGTGGTGAAGGCCGTGCCCGCCAGGTTGGTGATCACCACCTGGCCGCCCACCGCGGTGGCGCTGAAGGTGACGATGCCGCCGGTGACGATGCTTTTGGTAAGTTCGCGCGCCACATCGGCCAGGCTCTGGCCGGCCACCACCACATGGGTATGGGTGGAGCTGAAGGTGCCGTCGTCCAGGATGATGGTCCACACTTCGCCGGCGAAAAGCGTGGCCGCTGCGAGCTGGACCACACTGGACCTGGCCTTGATCTCGGCGGCGGCGGTGTTGGCCAGCGCGAACGCGGTGCCGTCGCGATTGACCACGAACAGCGTGGAACCCTTGGCAATCGCGGTGAAGGCATCGGCGGCATTGACGTTGATGGCCGCGACCAGGCCGCGGATCACATCGGCTGCCACGGCGCCGTTGATGGCGGTGTAGGTGAACTGGCTGGCGGCGTCGCCTACCCGCAGGAGCGCGGTATAGGTCTGGCCAGCCAGCAGATTGCCCGGTGCCACCAGGGTGGCGGCGCGTACCGCCGCCTGCAGGTCGATACCGGAAGCGGCCAGGCGCGCGTCGGCTGCACCGGTGGGCGCGGCGCTGGTCACGATCGTGTATACCGGATCGCCGGCAGCGCCGCTGGCATCGACGATCACCAAGGTGCGGTCTTCGGTGCTCGCCGCGAATCCGTTGTTGGCGTCATTGATCAGTTTCGCCAGACCTGCGGCGATGTCGGCAGTGCTGTCGCCCGCGACCACGGTGTAGCCGATAGGTGTGACGATGCCACCCAGCTTGACACGCCACACCTCGCCGACGACGGGCGCGCCGGCCAGGAGCGCGCTCCAGGCGCGCGGCGTGACGGCGTCGGTAACCAGCGCCTGGTTGCCGCTGGCGTTGGCACTCGAAGTGGTGCTGGTGGCGGGCGCCGCCGGCGTGACCACGATGGCGCTGGAGAAGGTGCCACTGACGGTTCGGGTCACCACCAGGACGTCGCCATCGAGCGCTGCCAGGTAGCCCGCCGCCGCATTGTTGATCCGGGTACGCAGGGCCGCGGCGATGCCGCCCAGGGTGTCGTTGGCCAGCACATCGTAGAACACCGTGGTGGCCACGCCGCTCGATGGCGTCAGGGTCAGGGTCCACTTCTCGCCCGCCAGCGCCGCCCCGGCCAGCGTGATGGAAGCGCTGCTGCCGGCCGGCGCCACCGCGACCGCCGCCTTGAAGGCGCCGCTGCCGGTCTTGACCAGCACCAGGCGATCGCCTTCGACCGAGGCGACGTAGCCAGGATCATTGGGGTTGATGCGCACGGCGTTGACGCGGTCGGCCAGGGCCTGGGCCACGTTGGCCAGGCTGTCGCCGGCAGCCACCACATACTGGAACACGGTGGCCACATTGCTCGGATCAAGCGTCAGGGTCAGGCTCCACTTCTCACCTGTCACCGGCGCGCCGCTCAGGCGGACCGAAGTGGCACCACCGGCGGCAGCGGTGACGTCGTACAGGTCGGCGGTGCTGTCGATCGCCGGGGTGAAGCGCTCGGTGGTGGTGAAGACGGTAAAGCCGCTGGCACTGGCACCGCGCTTGACGATCACCAGCGCGTTGCCGGAGGTGATGGCATGGAAACCGCCGGACAAACCATTGACGAAGTTGGCAAAGATGATTGCCAGCGCCTGCGGATTGGCGGCCACCACCGCACGGCCGTCCACCACATAGGTCTCGCCGATCGACACATCAAGGCGGGTGCCGGCCACGGTCAGGGTCCAGATTTCACGAGGCTGCGGGGTGCCGGCAAAGGTCACGGTGGTGGCGCCCACGCTGCCGGCGACCACGCTTGCCGGCGCCGACACCGGTGCCGGCGCGATCGCGAAGGCGGCGCGCCACAGGCTGCCGTCGCGGCTGACGATCGCCAGTTGTTTGCCTTCGGCCAGGGCGGTCAGCGCGGCAGGTCCGCTGCTGTTGATGAGTTGCGCGAAGCTCCTGGCGATGGCTTCCTGCGTCGGGCTGCCGCTGATGGGCAGGTTGATCGCCTGGGTCGCACCAGCAGGCCCGGAAAGCGTGATGGTCCACACATGGCCGTTGCTCGCGGTGCTGTCGAATTGCCCCATGAAGGCCACCGGCGTGCGGCTGTCGATCGCAAAGCCGCTCACCGGTTTGACCGTCAGTTGCGGCGCCAGCACGGCGCCGCCGAGGTCGGAGATCAGCACCTTGTTGCCATCGACGGCCGCGGTAAAGCGCCTGGACGCGACCTCGCTCACCCGCGTGGGCGTGCCGGCCTGGGTGATTTCGATGGTCCAGGTCTCGCCGTGCTGCGGCAGCGCGCCGGCAGCGTTCAGCCGTACCGTTGCGGCCGCGGTGGTCACCTGGCTGAGTATGGTGCCGGCACCATTGCGCAGCACGGCGGTGATCGGCGCACCGGCGCTGCGCGTGATATCGATGCTGGTACCGCCTGCCACCACTGCGCCAAAGCCGGCCAGGTCATCGATCGAGCGCGCCAGGCTTGCCACCAGGCCTTCAAGCGTGTTGTCGACGCGAATCGCGTTGGCGAGCGCGGCGGCGATTTCGCCCAGAGTGTCAGTGGCGGCGTCAACCTTGACCAGATAGGCGCGGCCGGCCAGCGTGAGGGTCCATTCTTCACCGCTGAGCGGCACGCCGACCAGTTCGACGCTGGCGCGGGTGGCAAGCGTCGCCACGCTGCGAGGCGTGGTTGGGTTGGCCACCAGACGGGCGTCGAAGTTGGCGCCAGTGCGATTGATGATGATCAGCGTATCGCCCTCGGCGGTGGCGCTGAAGGCGGCGTTGAAAGTGTCGGCGTTGTTGTTGTTGACCAGGCGCGCCAGTTCCGCTGCGACATCGGCCAGCGTGCTCAAGGCACCGCCGACGGTGGCGTTGTAGGTGACCGGCGCGGCGCCCGGTGTGGCCGGATTGGCGACCGTCAGTACCCAGGTCTCGCCGACCACCGGGTTGCCGACAAGCGCCACCAGCGCCGTGCGCGCACCCGCCGCCTCGATCGCGGGCAGTCCGGCGGCCACGATCGCAAGGCTGCCGGCGAAACTGCCGCCGCCGATGCGGAACAGTTGCAGGTTGTTGCCGGCGACGGCGGCGGCATAGAGCGAAGCGCCATCGGCGTTGACCAGCTTGGCCAGCTCGGCCAGGACGGTCGGGAGCGTCGGCGAGGCCGGCACCAGGAAGGTGTAGCTGGATACGCTATTGCCGACGGTGAGACTGAGGACCCAGGTTTCGCCGGCGACCAGGTTCGAAACCGTGACGTTGTTGACGCCGCTGCTGGCGGCCACAGTCACATCGAGCGTTCCGGCGGACTTCTGCAACACCTGCGGCGCCACGCTGAAGGCAACGCCGCTGCGGTTGACGATGAAGAGCTCGCCCGCACGCGCGGCGACGCTGAAATTGGCGGCATCCGGATCGGCCGAGTTGTTGACCAGCGCGGCCAGCGCGGCGGCGACTTCGGCCAGGGTTTGCACCCGCAGGCCGGGGGTCGCGGGGTTGCCGTCGGCATCGACCAGGGTCACCGTGTGCAGCACCGATACACTGCCCGCGGCCGGTACGGTGAAGCTCAAGTCGAGCGTGACCTGATCGCCCTCGCGCAGGGTGCCGCCGACTTCGGCGCGCTGCGCGCTGACCGCCTGCGTGGGCGCGCTCAAGGCGCCGGCCGGCGCCACCGCATAGCTGGTGGCAAGCGCGGTGCCGGCACGATTGACGATGAACAGTTGCGTGCCTTCGGCCAGCGCGGTGACCTCGGGCTGCGCCTGGGCGTTGATGGCGGCGGCCAGGGCGGTGGCGATCTCGGACAGTGTGGGCAGGCGCGTGCCCGGTGTTGCGGGGTCACCGTCAGCATCCACCATTGCGACGCTGTAGCTGACGGTCTGGCGCAGGCCCGCGCCGACAGTGATGTCGACATTCCAGGTCTCGCCCAACACGGCAGTGCCGCTCATGACCAGGGTGTTGCCATTCAAGGTCGGCGCGCCGCCGGAGGCCACGAAGTCGCGCGCCGCCGGGTGAGTCACGCGGGTGAGCGAGAAGGCCGGGCTGAAGGCGGCGTTGTTGCGATTGACAATCATCAGCACGCCGCCGTCGCCGACGGCCGAGAAGTCCGCCAGGGTGAGGCTGTTGTTGATGCTCGCAGCCAGCGCACGCGCCACCGCCTCGCGCCCTTCCCCGCTGCCGACGATGCGGATGATGGTCACACCGTTGAGGTCGACGCGGTAGCTGTCGCCGGTGACCGGCGTGCCGGTCAGGCTGGCGATCACCACGCTGGCGTTGGCGAATGACACGCCCCAGCCGGCGCTGGACACCCCGGCCGCGGTGAAACTTGCGGTCGGCGCGGTGCCGGCCGGGCCGGCGATGACCAGGCGGTTGCCTTCGGTGACGGCGGCATACCCGCCGGCGCCGGCGCTGATGGCGCGCACCAGCGCCTGGGCGATTTCGCCCAGGGTATCGATCACCGCTAGGCCGCTGCCCAGGTTCACCTGACTGCCGACGGTGACCGCGAAGCGCGCGCCATTGGAGAGCGTCACCGCCCAGATGTCGCCGCTCACCGGAGTGCCGGCGAGGTCGAGCAGGAAGGCCACCGGCGCGGCGGCTACGTCGAAGGTCGGCAGCGGCGTGACCGCGAGGGTCGGCGCGAAGCTGCCGGAGGTCCTCTTGATCAGCGTCACGGTGGCGCCCTTGGCCACCGCGGTGAAGTTGGCCGCGAGGCTGCTGTCGGCACGAATCGCGGCGGCCAGCGCCGCGGCAATTTCGTCCAGCGTGTCGACCAGCACCGTACCGACGACGTCGCCGACCCGCACGCTGACCGCCGCGCTGGTCGTGTCGGGCTTGATCGACCAGACATCGAGCGCGCGCGGCGTGCCGCTGAGATTGATGTTGAAGGCCGGGACCGAACCCGCCGCCGGCGCGCTGAAGGTCACCATGCCGGCCGCGCCGACCACCGCACTGGTGGCGAAGTTGCCCGCTGTGCGCTTGACGATCAAGAGCAGGTCGCCCTCGACCATGGCGGTAAAGTCCGCAAGGCCGCCATTGGCATTGATCGAAGCGGCGAAAGCGGTGGCGAGCGCAGCCGGCGCTGCCGCCGGCTGGACCAGCGACACACCGTTGACTGTGAGTGTCCAGCTTTCGCCACTGACCTGCGGGCCACCGAAAGCGACGCGGGTAGTGTTGGCCGACGAGGCGTCGGTGCTGGCGAAGTTACCGATCGTAAACAGGCTGCCGGCCGGATTGACGATCACCACCTGCGCGCCATCGGCGCTGGCGGCGTAGGCCGCGAGTGGGTCGATCTGGGCCGCCAGGCCGGCGGCGACCTGGGCGGCGGTCTTGGCGCCGCCGCTGGCGGTATAGGTGACGGTGGTGGCGCTGTTGCCGACGATCAAAACCAGGCTGGTCGAAGCGCCGTCGGCCAGGCCCGCACCGACGGTGACCACCGCCGAAGTTGCGGTGGCCACGTCGATGTTGGCACCCGATACGCGGGTGATCTCGAAGGCGGTGGTGAACGGCGCGCCGTCGCGATTGGCCACCACCAATTGCGCACCTTCGGTGGCGGCGACAAAGCGCGCAGCCTGCGGCGAGGTGTCGCCATTGATCGCCAGCACCAGTGCCTGCGCCAGCTCAGCCACGGTATCGACCACCACCAGTCCGGCGCCCAGGTCAATGCTGGCACCGACGGTGACGCTGAAGGCCACGCCGCCCAGCGTGACTTTCCATACCTCGCCAGTGGCAGGCGTGCCGTTCAGGCTGACGATCGCCGTGGTGGCGGCATCCTGGCCGAACGGCGCGGCCTGGGTCTGGAAGGCGGCCTGGAAGCCGCCTGCGGTGCGCCGCACGAGGATCAGCTCGCTGCCTTGCGCAAGCGCGGTGAAGTCGCTGTTGAGACGATCGTTGAACCCCAGCGCCAGCGCGGTCACGATATCGGCCACGGTCTGGCCGATGCCCGCGGTATGCGACACGGTTTGCGTCTGCGCCACACCGGCATCGATGAAGTCGACGCGGATGGCCCAGGTGGCGCCCACCACCGGCGCGCCGGCGAGCGTCAGGAGCGAGACACTGGCGGTGCCCGCCAGGGTGACGTTGCCCGCCGGGTCGGTGACGTCGGTATCGACGACCAGCAGGTTGGCCAGGGTGAAGCGGTGGCCGGCAAGGTTCAGCACCACCAGGGTGGCGCCATCGGCGACGGCGCTATAGTCGGCCGGCGCTTGCCGGTTGATCAAGGCCGCCAGGCTGGCAGCGGCGGTGGCGGCCGATTCGGCGCCCTCGCCGTTGGCGCCGGCCTTGATCGTGTAGGACATCACTGTGGAAAGGTCGTCGCCCACCAGGGTGACGCTGAAGGTCTGGCCCACGGTGAGCGTGGCCGGCAGCGTCGCGGTGCGCACCACTGGCGCAGCGCCTTGCGTGAGGGTGCCGGCGGGCCGCAGGCTGATGGCGCTGGTGAAGGTCGTGCCATTGCGTTCGACCAGCACCACCCGGGTGCCGACGGCCAGCGCGGTGAAGCCGGTTTGCCCGTTGGCATTGATCGCGGCGGCCAGGCCGGCGGCGATGTCGGAGAGCGTCTGCAGCGTGCGCGGGGTGGCGCTGTCGTTGTCGGCATCGGTGAGCCGCACCACATGCTCGACCGACACGGTGGCGGCGCCAACGGTCAAGGAGGCCACCCAGACCTCGCCATTGACCGGTGTTCCGGACAGCGAGCGGCTGTGCGCGGCGGCTGCGGTAAGGCTCATGCTGCCCAGCACGGCACCGGCCGGCTTGCTCACCAGCGCCTGCGGGGTGAACGCAGCACCGCTTGTATTGGCAAGCACCAGCGCGCTGCCGTCAGCAACAGCGCTGATGCCGGCCGGCGCAGCGGCATTGAATACAGCGGCCAGTTCGCGCGCGATGCCGGTGCGGGTATCGCCGGCCTGCGCGGTGTAGCTGAAGTTGGTGGCGCCCAGGCGGATGGTCCAGGTTTCGCCGGCCACCACGCTACCGCCCAGTTCGATCGCCCAGGCGCTGACCGCAGCGGGGGCCAGCGCATTGCCGTTGGATGCGGTGGCGGCAACGAACCCGGTGACCACGGTGAACGCGGCCTTGCGATTGGCCAGCAGCAGCGTTGCGCCTTCGCTGCCGGCGACATAGGCCGGGTTGGCGCCGGCCTCGACGGCCTCGGCCAGCTTGGCTGCGATCACCGCCAGCGATTCCACCGTGTAGGCGTAGGTGACGCCACCCAGGTTGACGCTCCAGGTCTCGCCCAGGAGCGCGCTACCGGTAAGCGTCAGGCGCGTGACCGTGGGTGACGCCACCGAGCGGCTGAAGCTGCCGCTGGCCGCGCCGCTGGCATCGACGCGCCCGCTCGACGCGAAGCCGGCGGCGCCGGCGTTCTCGATCACCAGGGTGTTGCCGTTGACACGCGCGCTGTAACCCGTTCCGGCCAGGTTGATCTGCGCGGCCAGGCCGGCAGCCACTTCGGACAGCGCAACCCCGGCGCGCACCACGTAGTCATGCTTGCTTGTGAGCACACCGGCGCCGTCGTTGAAGCTGACGGTCACCGACCAGGTGTCGCCGGCCACCGGGGTGCCGGTGAGGTTGACACTGCGTGCGAAGCTCTGTGTTGGGTCGGGGGTCAACGCGCTGGCGGTCGGGCTGATGGTGAAGCTGGTATCGAGCGTGTTGCCGGCGGTGTTGACGATGATCAGCGCCACCCCGGCGGCACGTGCGGAGAGGTTGCCGGCGGTGTCGGCGTTGACCTTGGCCGCCAGCGCCGCGCTGATGGCTTCCAGCGATTCGCCGGCCAGCGCCAGGTGGCTGAACTGCTTGACGGTACCGGCGATATCGAGGGCAACGGTCCAGGTGGTGCCGGCCACCGGGCTGCCGGAGAGCACCAGGGTGCTGGTGGCTTCGCCCGGCCAGGGTGCGTCGAAGGTCACCTTGTAGCCGGAGACGACCGGCCGGAACGCGGTCGGCGCACGGTCGGCCAGGTTGAAGGTGAGATCGTCGCTCTGGCTGACGCCCGCACCCAGCGCATTGGTTGCCTTGACGCGATAGGTGGTGGTGCTGATAAGCGAGGTGAGCGGATCGGTGATCGTGAGAATCCAGTCTTCGCCCGCGGTCGCGCCTTTCACCTCGAAGGCGGCGGTGGTCCATTGATTGGCGAAGATCACCGCGAAATCCTGCTTGGGCGTGCCGCCCACCACAGTGCTGCCGGACGCGCCGATGCTCTTGCCGATCTTGAACGCCACCCGCGCGTCGACGCCGGGGTTGGTGATGCTGTTGTCGGTGATCCAGACGCGAATCTTGGCGTTACCCAGGATGTCGACAAAGGACTCGGCGTGGTAGGTCAGGCCGTCGGCCACCCGGCCATTGAAGTAGGCGGCCCAGTCGGCGCCGATCTTCGACAGCGCGCGCGCATCGGCGGTGACCAGGAAGGTTTTTTGCTGCGCGCCAGCCGCGCCGGTCGGGTCGAGCGACAGGGTCCAGGATTCGGTATTGCCGGCCACACCACCCAGGGTCACCACCGCCTCCAGCCATTCAAGATTGGCCGGCACCACGCCGAGCGGCTGGTTGGGCGTGCCGCTGAAGATCACGTCACCCGAAACGTCGGTTCTGCCGCCGGCGGTCAGCGATACGCCAAACGGCGCGTCGCGGCCGATCGAGAAAATTTCCTTGGAAACCGACTTCACATCGAGGTAGCGCGTGACCGCCGGGCCGTCGAGCCAGGTGAACTCGTACGGGAAGCTGTTCATGCGCGGATCGAAGCCGGGCCGCTCGCCGTAGACCGCATTGAAGTGCGAGCCCTCGCGGTCGCTCATCACGCCACGCCCATTGCTGTCGACGCCGACGGTGCCGACCGTGCCATCGGCCTGCGGATCGTTGGTCTCTTCGGGCAGGCGGAACGGATTGCTGAGGTAGCGCTCCTCACCGGCCAGCGAGCCGCCGACGATGGTCAGCGGCCCACGGATACCGGCCACGCGCTCTTCGAAGGCCGCGAACACCAGCGCATCGCCGCCATCGATGACCTTGTCGTCGATAGCCATCACCGTCACCGTCTGCCGGGTCGACCAGTTGCTTTCGGTGAACAGCAGTTGCGCCACCACCGCCGCACGGGCGCTGCTGGCCAGCCCATCCTGGCTGGCCAGTTGCACCAGCTCATTGCTCCTGGTCAGCCCGACTTGCACTTGCGCGTCAATATCCCGGGTCAGGTCGGCGGTGGCGTTGGCAATGGTGATGACGCGGCCGACCACCGTCACATCGTAGAGCGCGGCAGAGCTGGCGTTGAGAATGCTGCCCAGGCGCGAGGCGACGGTCGCCAGCGTGTCGCCAAACAGGGTGGTATAGCGTGCGACGGTGGCGAATGACGCGTTGGGGTTGGACTGCACATCGCGCAGTTGCAGGGTCCAGGTCTGGCCGGCGACCACCTCGCCCTGCATCTCGACATCGACCGACGCGAACTTGCTCAACACCGGCGAAATGGTGGTGCGCTTGATGCTGACCTTGGCCGCGGTGTCGATCACCTGGCGCACCTTGAAGCCCGCACTGGTATTGGTATCGACACCGATCGACATCGCCGCATAGAAGGCGTTGCCGGCGGTGGTGGCGGTGACAAGCAACTGCGGTGCCTCGTTGCCAATCGCGGCCGCCGCGCCCGTGCCGATGGCCAGGGTGGCGCTGAAAGCGGTGGTGGAGCCGAGGTCAAGCACCAGCAGCACGCCGCCCTCAGCGCTGGCCTTGAAGCCGGCGGCGCTATTGGCGTTGATCGCCGCCGCCAGACCGGCCGCCACGCGGGCGCGGTTATCGCCGCTGACCGGGATGTAGACAAACGGCGTGGTGATACCGCCGGCGGTGAGCGCCAGGGTAAAGGCGCTGCCCTGGGCCGGCGTGCTGGCGCTCGCCAGGTCCACCTGCAGGCCGGCGGTGACCACCGCGGCGTAGCCACGGGTGCTGCTGACCAAATTGATGTTGGTGGCCAGATCGTTGGCTACCGCAGTCAGTGACGCCCCCCTGCCGACAAAAGCATCGCCGTTGGTCGACCGCAACGCGGTGTTGTCGGCACCATCAAGGGTGCCATCGGCCAGCTTGGCGAACGCGGAATCGATGAAGGCATCCACGCTCAGCAAGGTGCTGGTGCGGTTGAGCGTGAGCACCCAATAGTCGCCGGTAGTGGTGGCGCCGCCCAGCTGAATCAGTGCGCGGTCGGTCGCGGTGCGCACCTGGATCGCATTGCCCTGGCCGTATGCGGCGTCGGCGTTGAAGATTTCGTCGCTATTCAAGGTGCGGGTCAGGGCCGGCGCCACGTTGATGATCACGCTTTGCGTCGGCCGGCTGGTCAGCACCACGCCCCAGCTATCGGTGACCGGCGCGGACCCAAGCCAGGTGGTGTTGTAGGTCGGCGGGCTGCTCTCTGCGAGACGCGAGGTGATGTCGTAGCGGCTGTCGAACAGCGGGATGCTGTTCCAGTTGTCGCCCGCGACCTTCAAGTAATAAGCCTTGGTTTCCGAATCGTATTCAACGATGGTGCCGGCCTGGCCCTGGC
>JANPGJ010000349.1:0-3997 GCA_031423955.1 Burkholderiales bacterium | reverse complement strand
CCCAGCGCTTTTGCGCCGGAGAGCGTTGCCGCACGTAGCAGTTCGTAGGCAGTGCCGGCGTGCGCTGTTTGCGCATACTGCTTGGAAAGCAGCCCGGTGACGCGGATCTCGCCCAGCAGTTCCATGCCGTGCGAATCGGTGCCGATGCCGGTGTTGATGCCGGCGCCGGCGAAGCGCGTGTAAGGGAAACTCACGCCTTCGCGCATGTGCGAAGTGGGTGGTGATGCGGCAATCGAGCTCATCGGCTACCTTGCGGCAATCGCGCAGCAGCTCAGGCAGGCAGGTATCGGTGGCGTGCGGCCCGATCGCCACCTGCGCGAGTCCTTCGGTTCCCTCGTCGCGTGCCTTGCGATCTCCGCCAGATAGGCGGTATAGCTGGTCACGGCCTCTTCCTCGAAGTAGCCCACCAGACGGCGACCCACGGACGCTTGCTCCACAGCCCTGGCACGCCGAGGCGACGAATCGTCGCGACTGAATCCGCGGCAACCGTCGCGCTTGGTCATGCGTAAGTCACCGCTTTCGCCATCGGTCCCGCGCCGCTTCGAATCCCGTCTTCCGGCTTTGCCGTAGCAATTCCGCCCGGCTCAAGGAGGTTTCCATACCCAGCCGCTCAAGGAAACGAAGGGCTGCCCCGAGGTTCCTTGCCCCTCGGGAAGCCTGACGCGAAGCGGCAGGTCTGGGAGCGCTCATGACCGGACAGGTTACGTGCAACTGCGCTGGAAAACTCACCTGCTGCTGGCGCCGAATGCAGGCGAGAGTCGACATTACGCGCGCCGGGGGCCAGAATCCTGCCATGTCCTTCAATCCTGCCGACACGTGAACCTCCACCGCCTCGACCTTTTTTCCCTCTCGCTGTTCAATCTGGTCGCGCGCAGCGGCAGCATCAGCAAGGGCGCCGCGTTGGCGTTGCTCGCCGTTGGCGCCGCCAGCAAGCGCATCACCGATCTCGAAGCCGCCGTGGGCGCGGCACTGCTGGAGCGCCATTCCCGCGGGGTCACGTTGACGGTCGCGGGTCAGGCGCTGCAACGGCATGCGCAGCGCATTCTGGGTGATGTCGATCAGCTGGCGGCCGAACTGTCCGACCATGCGTCGGGCATGGTGGGCGTCGTGCGCCTGTGGGTCAACACCTCGGCGGTGACACAGTTCCTGCCGATCGACATTTCCGCTTTTGTCCGTGCGAACCCGGGCATCCGCATCGAACTCGAGGAGGAAAACAGCAGCGAAGTCGTGCTGGCGGTATTGGATGGGCGCGCCGACTTCGGCATATTCGCCGACCGCACGCCGGCCATGGGGCTGCAGGTGATGAACTACCGCGAAGACCGCCTGGTGCTCGTCGTGCCTCGCGACCATGATCTGGCGCGCCGCCGATCGGTACGCTTTGAAGAGGCGATCGAGTACGACTTCGTCTGCCTGTCCAGGGGCACTTCGCTGGCCAAGCGGTTGCTGTCCGAGACCGAGGCGCTCGGACGCCGCTTGAAGATGCGCATTCAGGTTCGCAGTTTCGACGCGATCTGCCTGATGGTCGCGGCCGGAATGGGCGTCGCGATCCTGCCGGGCGAAGCGATCTTGCCGCATGTGCGGTCGATGAATCTGCGGCAGATCGCGCTGGAAGACCCGTGGGCGAGCCGGCGGCTCCTGATCGGCTTGCGCGACGCCAATATCGTTCCTCGACCTGTACGCATGATGATCGACCACCTGTGCGCGGCGCCAAGCCGCTGAGCCGAACCAACTACCGCATTTGGCGGCGAAATCCCGGTTCGCTTTCGCGATCCGCGAAAGCTGGTTCCGCATCTTTGTCATTCCCTCGCGGAGCGCCCGGTTCGAAAATAGCCGTACACGCCAACAAGAGCGTCCGCGGCGTTTGCGGACCGGCCGATCCGGATGAATTGGCCACCCCGCATCCGCTTCCGTCACCGACGCAGCACGCGTCGCATCGAGACAAGCATGGCCACTTCCGTTCCATCGAGCGGTGCCGCCGAGGCGGCCCCGACAACCGGCGAATCGAATCGCGAACCCGGAGATGCAGGCGCGTGCATGGGCGCTGCAAGCGCGCCGCGCACGCTCTTTGAAAAGCTCTGGCAGCGGCACGTCGTGCTCGAAGCCGCGGGCGGGCCGTCACTGATCTATGTGGATCGGCAATTGGTCTACGAGGTGACCAGTCCGCAGGCATTCGAAGGCCTGCGACTGTCCGGTCGCCGACCATGGCGCAGCGCCACGGTCCTGGCCACCGCGGACCACAACGTCCCGACCACCTCGCGGGAGGCTGGCATCGCCGATCCGCTATCGCGCATGCAGGTCGAGCAACTCGACCGCAACTGCGGCGAGTTCGGCATCACCCACTTCGGACTGAACGACCGGCGCCAGGGCATCATTCATGTGATCGGCCCGGAACAGGGCGCGACCTTGCCGGGCATGACCGTGGTCGCCGGCGACTCCCACACCAGCACCCACGGCGCCTTTGCGGCGCTGGCCTTCGGCGTCGGCACGTCCGAGGTCGAGCATGTGCTGGCGACCCAGTGCCTGTCGGTCATGAAGATGAAGCCGATGCTGTTGCAGGTCGATCGAGCCCTGCCCCGCGGTGTCACGGCCAAGGACCTGATCCTTGCGATCATCGGCCGGCTTGGCACTGCCGGCGGCACCGGCCATGCGATCGAGTTCGCCGGAAGCACGATCCGCGACTTGTCGATGGAAGGCCGGATGACGCTGTGCAACATGGCCATCGAGGCAGGAGCCAGGGTGGGCCTGGTGGCGGTCGACGAGCGCACCATCGACTACCTGCGTGGGCGACCGTACGCGCCGACCGGCCCCTCCTGGGACGCCGCGGTGGCCTATTGGCGGACACTCACCAGTGACGACGGTGCGAAATTCGATCGAATCGTGCGGCTTGACGCAACCAGACTGCGCCCGATGGTCAGCTGGGGCACGTCTCCCGAAATGGTGGTGCCGGTGGATGCCTGGGTTCCCGATCCGGCGCGCGAATCCGACGCCGTCAAGCGTGCGGGCATGGAGCGCGCCCTTCAGTACATGGACCTCGCGCCCGGGACCCCGATCACCGCAATTCGTCCGGACAAGGTTTTCATCGGGTCCTGCACCAATGCGCGCATCGAGGACCTGCGGGCGGCGGCGGCCGTTTTGCAGGGCAGGCGCATCGCCCCGAGCATCAGGCTGGCGCTGGCCGTTCCGGGGTCGGGCCTGGTGAAGGCGCAGGCAGAACGCGAGGGCCTGGACCGGATCTTCATCGGCGCCGGCTTCGAGTGGCGCGAACCCGGGTGTTCGATGTGCCTGGGAATGAACGACGACCGGCTCGGACCCGGTGAGCGCTGCGCGTCGACATCGAATCGAAACTTCGAAGGCCGTCAGGGCGCGGGAGGCCGCAGCCACCTGGTCAGCCCGGCGATGGCGGCAGCGGCCGCGCTGGCCGGCCATTTCGTCGACGTGTCGTCGGGAGCGCTGCAGTGACCCCGTTCACCCGTCTGACATCCCTGGTGGTGCCGATGGATCGCGCCAATGTCGATACGGACGCGATCCTTCCCAAGCAGTTCATGAAGTCGATCCGCCGCACCGGGTTCGGTCCGAACCTGTTCGATGAATGGCGCTATCTCGACAGGGGTGAGCCGGGGCAAGACCCCGGGCAGCGGCGCCGCAACCCCGACTTCGTGCTCAACCTGCCGCGCTACGCCGGCGCGAAGATACTGCTGACGCGCGAGAATTTTGGTTGTGGTTCGAGCCGGGAGCATGCGCCATGGGCACTGCACGACGATGGCTTTCGCTGCCTGATCGCGCCGAGCTTCGCCGACATCTTCTACGGCAACTGCTTCAAGAACGGCATGTTGCCGATCGTTCTTGACGCCGCCGTCGTCGACCGGCTGTTTGCCGCCGTCGCGGCCGCGCCGGGCTTCGAACTCGTCGTCGACCTCGCCTCGCAGACCATGACCCTGCCCGACGGGAACCGGATCGGCTTTTCCATCGATGCCGAACGCAAGCGGCGCCTGCTCGA
>JANPGJ010000348.1:0-3178 GCA_031423955.1 Burkholderiales bacterium | reverse complement strand
GACCGATCGACTTCGACATCGCGTCGGCCGTCAACCGGGTCAATACGTCGGTCGCGCCGCCCACCGCATAAGGAACGATGAAGCGGATCGGGCGGTTGGGATAGGGCCCGGTTTGCGCCTGCACGCCGGCAAGCACGCCTGCCCAAAGCAGCAATCCCATCATCAAGCGGTGCAAACGTCTGGTGGCGGCGCGAACGGCAATCATCGGATGTTCCCTTCGGTTCAAACGCTCAAGGGGTGCTGGCGTGAAAAACCTCCAGCGGGTCTTCGGCAGCCTCCATGTGCCGGCAGACGGCCAGCAGGCGGGCTACCTTTTCTTCATCGAGCACACGCGAAGTCAGGGCGCGGAATTTTTCCTCCAACTGCCGGTCGGTCATCGGCCTGGCCGCGCTGCCGGTCGCATGTTCCACGCGGGCTTCGAGAACCTGGCCACCCTTCAAGGTCAGCCGGGCGTAGGCCTGGTCACTGGCCAGCGTCGCGTCGCGAACCGGAAATACCGCCTCCTGGAGTGCCCGCACCGCCGCTTCCTGCACGCATGGCAACTCGCTTTCGGCAATGCCGGCGCGGCGCCGCAGCAGGGCTGCCGCCACCCAATGGTAAATGCTGATCTGCGCCGCAAGCGCCGAGTCCGGCAGCTTGCGACCGGTCAGGTTGAGGGCATCGGGATGCACGCGCAGGTCCAGTCGTTCAATCAACTCCGGCTTGAACGCCGGATCCGCCGCCAGCGCCAGGCAGGCGTCGATCGCCGGGTGAATGACGATGCCGCAGGGATAGGGCTTGTAGGCGTTGCGCATCAACTCGAATTCGCTGCCGAGACCGTCACTGATCCAGCCGGCGCCGGCGTTTGGCGACATCACTTGCAGCAGGCCGTTGTTGCCGTCGATCGCGCCTTCGCCGCAGGTGAAGCCGGCCGCCGCCATGTAGGCGGCCGTCAATCCGTTGCGGCAGGCGACCGCCGGCACATAAGCCGTGGCCATGCTGCCATGGGTCGAACGCACGCCGCAGGCCTGGGCCGCGGCCAGTCCGATCGCGCAAACCATCTGGCCGTGGTCAAGCCCGAGCAGGCGGCCGACCGCAACGGCGGCGCCGACACCGCCCGAAAGGCCGGTCATGTACCAACCCAGATTGGCGCCGGCGCCATCGGCGTAGATCGCGTTGCTCAGCCGGCACTCGATTTCAATCCCGACAACCAGGGCGAGCAGGAGATCCGCGCGAGACGCGCGGACGCCATTGGCCGATTGATGATGGATCGCGGCCAACGCCGCGGCCGCCACCGGACCGGTCGGATGGGTGATGGTCTTGAGGTGGGTGTCGTCAAACGCCTGGGCCGCGGAATTGAGGCAAGCCAGCAGCGCCGCATTGGCCAGGTCGAAGCGTTCCGGCCTGCCGGGCACGGGCGTGTTGCCCGCGCCGCCCATGGTCGCGACCGCGCGAATCGCGCTGCCCGCCGTCGCCGTATTGGCGCCGCCAACCGCGCACGCGACCCAGTTGAGGAACGCGCGCCGGGCCTCCCTGCGGACGCTTTCCGGAACGCTGCTCCACGATGTCGCCAGAACGAAGTCGGCGATCTGGTGCGCGATCACCACCTGTCGGCGCGCCGTCGCATTGCCAGCACCTGCAGCGTTCATCGACGCTCTTCCCCACAATTGCCCGGCGACCAGTTTAGCGCGGTGCTTGCGCTGGCGCGCGGCGCCAGTGAGCTTTCAAGCTGCGCGCGCGTTAACGTGCTGCACCAAGACACGATTTTCCGGATGATGCTCATGATCGTCAAATCAGTTGACAGCAACGGCCAAATCACCTTGGGCAAGGAATTTTCCGGGCGCCTGGTGATGCTTGATCAAACGGCGCCTGGTGTCTGGACGCTCAAGCTCGGCCAATTCATCCCTGACAGCGAGAAGTGGCTGCACACGCCGGCGGCCACTGAATTGCTGGAGCGCGGGCTGGCATTGGCAACGAGCACCCCGGCGCGCGAGACCGATCTCGCCCGGCTCGAAACGCTTCTTTTGGGGAAACGCAAGACGCCAAGGTCGGTCAGGAAGAAGACGGCGGCATCAGCCAATTTGTCCAGATCGACCTGAACCTCGAAACGTTTCAAGTGGGTCTGTTTGGTCTGGCAGCGACGGAGCGGGTAGCCTTGCTTGCACCCTACGGAAAAATCGCGCTCATGCGGCGCGCGAATCCATACAGATCCCGATTGCGTTCGCGAATCGCGCGCAGCATCGGCTTGGCTTCGGCGATGATCGCGGCGGCGTCAAACGCGGTGACGACGCCGCCTTCGACCAGCACCCGGCCGTCGACGATCACCGTATCGACGCTGCTGCCGGTCTCGGCGAACACCATCTGCTGCACCGGATCATTGAGCGGGGTCCACACCGGCACATCGAGATCGTAGAGCACGATGTCGGCGCGATAGCCGGGAGCGATGCGGCCGATGGAACCCGCCATCCGCACCGCCTGCGCGCCGCCGGCGGTCGCCATCGCCAGCGCCTGGCGCGCGGTAATCCAGCGCCGGCGGTCGGGTTCGGTGGTGCGGCCGAGGAATGCCGCCAGGCGCATCGCCTCGTGCATCGCCAGGTTGTCGTTGGTCACCATGCCGTCGGTGCCGAGCGCGACGTTGACGCCGGCGGCCAGCATTTGCGCGATCGGCGCAATGCCGGTGCCCAGCTTGAGATTGCTTTCCGGGTTGTGCACCACGGTCACGCCATGCCGCGCCAGGCGCTCGATGTCCGGCGCATCAATCCAGATCGTGTGCGCACAACTCAGGCGCGGCGACAGCAGGCCCAGGCGCTCCATGTGCTCGACCATCGTGCAGCCATAGCGCCGCCGGGCGATCACGGTCTGGCTTTTCGATTCCAGCAAATGGGTATGGATGCCGAGGTCGTGCGCTTCGGCGATATCGCGACACATGACCAGCAGGTCGTCGCTGCAGCGCACCGGATTGGTCGGCGACGGAAACACCGTCAACCGCCCCTGCGGGCGGTGATGCAGCGCGATCGACTGCTCGATCAGCGCGCGCGTCTCGGATAGCGGCTTCGGTGGCAGGGGCGCCAGACGCTTGAGGTCGGCCGCGAGGTCGGCCGGCAGCGGTCGGTCGCTCGGCAAGATGTCGGCGAAATCGTCATCGAACACGCGCAGCCCCAGCACGATGCGCATGCCGCAATCATGGTAGGCAGCGACC